>JAHEHC010000027.1:0-1104 GCA_024644805.1 Flavobacterium sp.
ATTTACCGGAAGATTTAATATATCAAAGGTCACTTTTTGATTGCTCAATGATTTCTGATGACAGTGAACATGAATCTTGATGCCTTTTTTTTCATTGCTGAATTGAGAGGAATTAATAAACCATTATCGATCTCTGAAGCGAGGAACTCTTCAATTAAAAAGCTATTATCAGCTATTTTTCTTGCTGATGCCCTATCATCAGCCAACCGCAGGTATTCATCTCTGAATGATAGAATGGCTGAAGGCTCAATTCCGATAAGCGGTATCTCTGAAGTGATACGATCTTTTAAATAATTGACATTCTTATTGGCTTTCTTTTTGGCATCCTTTAAAAATCCTTTGGATATCTGTACACGGGCACTGTCCAATTGATCGATGATCTTCACATCATAGTTCAAACCAATCAGCAATTCATAGGCATCAACAGCCAGTTCAGATTCCATATAGTTGGTGAATTCATCTACAAATAAATATACTTTTTTTAATTTTCTATTAGTTTGATAATCAATAGTTTTATATGTTTTACTGAAACTCTTACTCGACATATTGGGCAATGACCGTTCTTTCGCAATTCCCAAGATATTCTTTATAATATTCGAAGTGAATTCATTTTTATAAAATGCGTTGACCAAAATTGGAAAATGAGATGCCATTTTGGAAATGGAAGCGCTTTTTGCAAACATTCTATTGCTAAATGTACTTCCATTCAATTTCTGATATTGATAAAGAAACTCCGATTTTGAGGTAGCCATATCCACACTACTGGGGCATTCAGTGGCACATGCCTTACAACTGAGACAGAGATCGAACACTTCTTTCAGTTCTTTTGAATCGAATCTGTTCTTTTTCTGATTGTTGGTAAGCACCTCACGGAGAGTGTTCGCACGTGCCCTGGTAGTATGCTTTTCATCCTTTGTAGCGTGATAGCTGGGACACATTACACCAAATGATTGCTCTGTCTTTCTGCAGTCACCACTACCGTTGCATTTTTCTGCCAACCTCAATAAACCTTCATTATCACCGAAGTCCATCAGGGTGCTTATGTCTGGTTCTGTACGGTCTATTTCATACCGGAGCGACTCATCCATTTTGTAGGCATCAACG
>JAHEHC010000027.1:1141-23149 GCA_024644805.1 Flavobacterium sp.
AAATGGATCCTGGGTCAAATGTATTCTTTATTCTTTTGATCAATTCATAGTTCTCCTCTCCTATCTGCATGGGAAGAAACTCGGCCCTTACTATTCCATCTCCATGCTCTCCAGAAAAAGAGCCCTTATACTTTTTGGTAAGCTTTGCAACCTCAGTGGTTATTTTTCTAAAATCCTTTACTTCTGATGCTTCCTTCAAATTGAGAATTGGCCTCAAATGCAATTCTCCTGCTCCTGCATGGGCGTAATACACAGCATCTTGACCATATGATTCCATCAGGGATGAGAACTCAGCTATAAAGGAAGGCAGGTCCTCTAGGGCAACAGCAGTATCCTCAATACAGGCTACCGCTTTTTTATCACCGATCATATTCCCCAACAGGCCCAGTCCGGCCTTTCTAAGTTCAAGTGCATGATCGATATCTTCACCATGCAAAACCGGTGAGCTATAGCTCAATTTGGATGCTCTGATGGCTTTTAGTAATTCTGACGTTTGTTCTTCGAGATCATTTTCAGTCAATGCCCGTAACTCCAGCATTAGCAGAGCCCTCGGAGCTCCATCAATGAATGACCGGTAAGGGCCATATTTCTTATTATCCTTGGAACAATCCAAAATGATATCATCCATCATCTCACAGGTGTACAAATTATGTTTCATCACATTGACCACATCATTCAAACAGGCGTCAATAGTTTTATACTGGGTGACCACCATAGCTGAAAATGGAGGGGGTAAAACATCCAATTGGAGCTCTACCTCTGTAATGAATGCCAAAGTTCCTTCACTACCACATAATAAAGTAGATAGATTGATAGGGACTTCCGATCTTCCAAAAGGAGCGGTCTCTATTAGAGCATCTATTGCATAGCCATTATTTCTTCTGTGGATTTCTTTCTTTGGAAATTCACTTCTAATGCGATCTTGCACTTCATCTGACTTCAGTTCTTCTATTAATGATCGATAAATAGTCCCTTCTAATGAATCTTCCTTCATCTTTTCCTGAAGGGCAATATTCGTTAAACCTTCGAACTGAACACTCTCCCCATTGGAAAGAACGGCTTTCATTGACATCACTTTCTCCCGGGTAACCCCATATTTGATCGAGGTTGTCCCACTTGAATTATTTCCACACATACCCCCTATCATGCATCGGTTTGATGTAGATGTATTTGGGCCAAAGAACAGATTGAAAGGCTTTAGGATCTCATTTAACTCATCTCTGATCACCCCCGGCTGAACCCGTACCGTTCTGTTCTTTTCATCAATGGAGAGGATCTTTGTAAAATGTCTTGAAACATCAACAATGATCCCTTCCCCAACACATTGCCCGGCAAGTGATGTACCTGCCGTCCGAGGTACTAAAGATGTATTGTGATCGCTCGCAAATTTTACAAGTAGTTTTATATCCATCTCATCCTTCGGATATGCCACGGCCAAAGGTAGTTTTCTGTAAACAGAAGCATCGGTTGCATAGATGTATTGATATAATCTATCGGTCCTTAAATCTCCGTTCAGGCTTTCTCCAAGATGTGCAAGCGCTTCTTTCATGATATTAATGTAAAAGTATAAAACATCATTCACTAACTCTATTAAAGGAGCTGATAATTAGTGATATTTATCATTGGATTAAAATATTTTATTGATGAAATTTATTGGTTACAACTTTTTTAAAAAACCACTTTTAAAATATAAACAATGGAAAAAAAACAAAAAATTATTCAGGTTTATGCTGTTGTTATTTGCATTGTTGCCGTTATTACTTTCCTAATTTCCGTAACAAGCATCGTTTCAGCTTATTTAGACAAAAATGATCCTTTGCATGCATGGCGCACTGAGATTAATCTATCTTCATTTGAAAATTTCAAAATGGACGTTCTAAGATCAACTCAAAAAGATCAAGCCTACATTCCAGATGACACGACAATTCTTAAAATGTTTAATGATGCAAAATCAAACAAGATTAACAACGTTATTCATCGTTCAAACAATACAATTATTGTTAGTGCAATAATTATAGTCATTACTATAATTTTATTCTTAACTCATTGGTTGCTCATTCGTAAAATAGGAAGAGCTTCAAATAGTTCCTAATAATATTACAATACAATAAATTCAAAAATATTTTAAACAAATTTTTTATTAAATCTTATTTTTACGACACAGATATAATTGATTTATGAAGGAAAATATTTACGGTGGAATAAATTCATTTCCAAAAGCCATAGACCTAACCAACTCAGAACATTCAGATATCATAATAGCTATCAGTGATTCCATATTACGCTCAAACTCATCAATGGAGGATATCAAGGAAATAGAAAGTGAATTATTGAATAATGCAGAATCGAACTTATTTCCCTTATTGGCATTAAAGCTGGCACAATCAAAATTGATGGTCAATACAATTGAAGAGCCCCTTCTTATTTCGGTTGTTTTTGCCGTTTATAAAGAACATAATAGGATCAAAAAACCGGAAGAGCATCCTCATGGAGAAGATTTTCTGATCAAGAAAACAAAGCAATTGAATTGGATGTTCAACGAAAACGATCAAATTCAATGGGAACTTATAGTTGTTGATGATGGTTGCCCAAAGGGAAGTGGTAAAATTGCACAGCGAATCGTAGCGAAAAATGATCTTGACGAGCATGTCAAAGTGATCTTTCTCAAGGATGCCATCGATAAAAAAGTGAACGTAGTTAATTCAATCTCTTCTACTGATGAAAGCCAGAAAGGGGGTTCTATAATCTACGGAATGTGGTACGCCGCTCAAAATAACCGAAATAGAAAACAGATTGTTGCTTTTACCGATGCCGACCTATCTACTCACCTGGGTCAGATCGGACTTTTGATCGATCCCTTGTTGAACCAGGATAAATCGGTTGCTATAGGCTCAAGAAGAGAACCCAAATCGGTTGTCATCAAGCAACAGGCAAGAAATAACAGGGGTAAATTATTTATCTATCTATGGAAACGATTGCTTCCAGAGTTGGGGAATCTTGTCGATACGCAATGTGGATTCAAAGCTTTTAAAGGTGAACATGTTTTAAATTTAATTGATGATCTCATTGAAATGAAATTCGCCTTTGATATTGAAATCCTTCTAAAGGCTGAATTGCAACTAAAAGATTCTATTGCCAAGGTACCCGTAGCATGGATCGATAGTGAGGCAGCATCGACCACAACCGATCTGCAGCCCTATTTGCCCATGCTAAAGAAGATCTCTTTAATGTACCGAAAATACCTGCCCGGCAATCCCACTTCCGATGAATTTGCATCATTTATAGACTCTATAAGCGAAGAGGACCTTATACTACTAATTCAGAATATTCCGGAAGATATCGAAAATAGAGAACCGTTTGAATATATCGAGTTTGATAAGGTTGGTGTTTCCGATTTGAAATTATGTCTTTAACGTGAATCTATTTAAATAAAATTTGATATTTTTAAACGTAATAATAAAAATGTGTAATCGTTTCCTTAAAACTTTAAATATGAAAAAAACCGTATTATTTTTAACAGTATTATTCGCATTTATTATAACAGCAAATGCACAAAGAGTCTCTAACAATGCTATTGGTCTTAGATTTGGAGACAATGACGGATTTGGGACTGAGATCAATTATCAGAGAGCTCTTAGAGAGAACAATCGATTGGAGTTTGGAATAAGCTGGCATGGGCACGACAAGCTAAGCTCTTTTAAATTAATTGGATTGTATCAATGGGTGTGGACCTTGGACGGGAATTTCAATTGGTATGTAGGTGCCGGTGGTGGTATCGGTCACTTGAATTTTGATGATGATTTCCCTGGTAATAACGATGATGAAACATTTTTTTATGCTGCAGGTGATATAGGTATAGAATATAATTTTGGAATACCTCTTTTACTTTCATTGGATTTGAGGCCTGAATTCGGATTTGGAGTTTTTCGAGATGATTTCGATTTAGATATGGGATTGGGAATACGGTATCAATTCTAATTCTGATCAATAAAAAATAAATAAGATCGCAGGTTGAATATCAGTTTGCGATCTTCTTTTTAGATCACTATTTCTTTCATGGCCTTAGCATAGACCTCTTCATACATCGGGACAATATTCTTAGTATCGAACTTCTGAGCAATTTTCTTGGCTTTGGTTTTAAATTCAGCTAAGACAGCATCATCCCGCAAAATGGACAAGGCATTTTGTGCCATATCCTCAACGTCTCCAACATCACTTAAGAATCCGCTCTCATTTTGAATATTCACTTCCGGTAAGCCTCCTGTATTGCTTGAGATAACGGGAACACCGCATGCCATAGCCTCCAGAGCAGCAAGCCCGAAGCTTTCACTTTCAGAGGGTAACAGAAAGAGATCGGTGAAACAGAGGATCTTAAGAACCTCACTGCTATTTCCAACGAACATCACTTGCTCTAAAATGCCTTTTTTCTCACAAAGTTCTTCGGCAAAAAGCTTTTCAGGTCCTTCACCAACGACTATAAGTTTTGAGGGGACCTCCTTTTGAATACGATCGAAGATCTCGATCACATCGCCAATTCTTTTTACCGGTCTTAGATTGCTAATATGCGTTATGATCCTTTCATTATCTTCTGCCATAAGTTCTCGTTCACAATCGGTATATGGATTGTCATGCTTTTCGACATCTATGAAATTGGGTACTACATGGATCTTTTTTCTGATATCAAAGATATTCAGGGTATCTTCCTTTAAGCTCTGTGAAACGGAGGTTACTGCATCACTATTATTAATACTGAATGTTACAGCAGGCTTATAATCAGGATGACTTCCCACCAGCGTGATATCGGTACCATGCAAGGTGGTTACCATGGGGATGTGGATATTCTCTTCCGCCAACATTTTTTTAGCCATGTATCCCGCATAGGCATGCGGAATGGCATAATGTACATGCAGTAACTCAATACCATGTAATTTGACCATGTCGACCAATTTACTGGATAAGGCCAATTCATAGGGATGATACTGAAACAAAGGATAAGTAGGTACTGTCACTTCATGATAATGTACATGTGAGTGTAACAATTCCAAACGGACTGGTTGTTTATAGGTTATAAAGTGGACTTCATGTCCATGGTCGGCCAAAGCGATTCCCAATTCAGTAGCGACTACACCACTACCTCCGAATGTAGGATAACATACTATTGCTATTTTCATTTATTCAATTTTATAATCAATGATCTCGGTAAACTTGTATTGGTTTATCGCATCATAGATTATCTGTTGTATATTACTTCTCAAATTACTTTTTATAATCCTATTGTTACTTGCATCAGGATAGGTCCTATTGGATAAAAATACATAAACGATCTCTTCTTCTGGATCTGCCCAGGTAAATGTACCGGTAAATCCACTATGTCCAAAACTTAACATCGAGACACATCCACAAGTTGGACCTACATCTCCCAATTGAGGTTTGTCGAATCCTACACCTCTCCTTACATTATCTTCACAAAAATGACAGGTATTGAAAAGATCGATCGTTTCTGGTTTGAAATAACGCTTGTCACCATAATAACCTTTCCAAAGATACATTTGCATGATCTTGGCTATATCATTAGCGTTGCTGAACAGTCCGGCATGACCACCTACCCCACCCAGTAAAGCGGCTCCCTGATCATGAACATATCCATGTACCTTTTGCTTACGGAAAGTGATGTCATCCTCAGTAGGAGGAATTTTATTTCTCGGAAATTTTTCCATGGGTAAATAGGTTGTAAAATTGGCACCCAAGGGTTTGTAAAGTTCCCTTTGCACAAGATCTTGCAATTGTGAGCCATAGAAATCTTCAATAAATTTTTTCAGAATATAATAAGGAAGATCACTGTATTTATAACGTAGTCTATTTCGAAGTTCACTTTCCTTGATGATCTCAAAGATACTGTCCTCCATATCAGTTCTGAAGTAAAGTTCGTCAGCTACCTGAATAGAAAAACTATCGGTCTTTACTTTTGAATAGTATTTTTCAGATGGTAATTGGGTAACGGAATCCAGGGTATTTACATAAAAGGGTATCCATGCTTTGAATCTTGCATAGTGGGACAACATTCGTTTCAGCGTAATATTGGATTTATTGGAACCTTTGTAATCGGGTAGCATCTCAGACAAAGTGGTTTCCATGTCTATGATATCTCGATCCACCAGTTCCATGACCAATGGCAATGTAGCTAAGATCTTTGTTAGTGAAGCTACATCATAGATATCGTCATCTTTAACCCTGTTCTCTTTTTCCTGGGTGTGATACCCAAAGTTCTTACTATAGATCACCTTTCCCCTACGGGCAACCAAAATCTGTGCCCCCGGCATCATTTCGGTCCTAAGTCCGATCTCGGCAAGGGAATCAATTCCTTTTAAGGTCTCAGAATCGACTTCCACACTTTCAGGAACTCCGTATTGCAATCGATGTAGTGACTTTGTTTTTATAGACGCGTTCAATGGAAATTCTTTTCCTGCACTAACGGGAAGAATTCCTTTGCCTTCCCGCGATCCAAAAATGAGCTGAGCCGATAGCTCTTGTGCAATTTTACTGTTTTGATAGGACATGATGACCCCTTCCAAATTATCGGTTGATTTCAAATCCATCAATGCATAGGGTCTAGTGAATACATCCAGGATCACTTTATTGGACTTGGATATCTCATCGATCCAAACCAATTCCTCATTGGTGAATGTATAGGATTTCCAGGGATTTTCATTGGACCTGTGAAAACCAACAATAACCAGATCATAGGACTTCAATTTTTGCAATAACTGATTTAAATTGGCTCCCTTCACCCATGAAATATCTTTATACTTTCTTAATTGTCTCAGAAAATAAATCCCTGAATCATCTCCAAAATTGACATAGGCGATACTTTTATCAGCCAATTCCTTTATTGGTAGGATGTCATCATCATTCTTTAAAATGGTCAGGGAATTGGTAACTGCCTCTTCCATGATCACATCATCGATCGGAGAGTTCAGATCCTCAATAATATTTTCTGTATCAACCGGAGCGTATTTATTCAATCCAACCTTATATTTTGCTGCCAGAATCTTTTTTACTGAATGCGCCAGCCTATATTCAGATATTGTTCCTTCTCTGTATGCATCAATGATCAGTTGATGGGCTATGGGAATGCTCTCGGAGATCAATAGAACATCGTTTCCAGCCAAAAAAGCAGCAAGATCGATCTCCCCGGGTTTCGAAAAATTGGCTGCCCCTTTCATATTCAAGGCATCGGTAAATATCAGTCCGTTGAAACCAAGCTGGTCTTTTAACAGACCCGTAACTATGGCTTTGGAAATCGATGAGGGATAATCATTCCGTTCTTCAAGTGCCGGGACATTTAGATGGGCTACCATGACACTGCTAAGCCCTTCCTGAATCAGCATTCTATAAGGATAAAGTTCAATGCTATCCAATCGCTCCTTGGAAAAAAGTATGGTGGGCAGTGTTTTATGCGAATCGGTATCGGTATCGCCATGACCGGGAAAATGTTTGGCGCTACCAAGTATACCGGCATTTTGCATGCCTTTTAAAAATGCCGACGACTTCAATGCAACATTCTCCTTATCCTCACCAAAGGATCGGTTGCCGATGATCGGGTTCTTGGGATTGGTGTTGATATCTACAACAGGCGCAAAATTGATATGTACACCAAGTCTCTTGGCATGCTTCCCGATTCTATATCCAATCTTTTCTATGATGGTATTATCAGATATGGCTCCCAAAGTCATATTCCATGGAAAAGCATAGGTAGAATCCAGACGCATAGCCAAACCCCATTCGGCATCCATTCCAACTAAAAGCGGCGTCTTCGATAAGTCCTGAAACTGATTGTTCAGCTTTGTTTGTCGTTTTGGTCCTCCTTTCGAAAATATAATACCCCCAATGTGGTAATTCTTAATGAGTTCGCCGATCTTATCAGTTTTGGATTTGGGATCACTGGAGAATACATCTACCATGAAAAGCTGCCCCACTTTTTCCTGGAGAGCCATGTTTGCATAGACGCTATCGACCCATTTTTGCTGTCCTTCAAGGTCATCGATGACTAAAAGCGGGTTGATCTGTTGAGAATACAAACCAGAAAAAGACCCAACAATAAATAAGGCGAGAAATAGTCTAATCATATAATGAAAGGTACAAAAACTATGCTAAAAACCGACTGTGCCAACTATATTTTGCAGGGACTTCCCAATGTTCTTTATAATCTGCTTTTGTGTCCACGAGATTATTGAAAACCACTGTATTCATTGATATGGACCTTGCCTTTGCCATGGCTTTGAATTCTGCAAGTGTTTTGTGTGCAATATACTTTCCGTTGTAAAAAGTGACATTCATTTTGTCCAGGAGATCTATTCCAAATTCCTCTTCTAATGTTTGTATAAAGTTGACCGAAGCATCAATACTGCATCCCGAAGCTGATGCATTGGATTGATTGAGACCAATAACTATGAATCTATTGTATCGAATCTCAAAACCTGCTTCGAGATCTGCTCCATGGGCCGTCCATTGAGATAAAAATTTATTTGCCTTCTCCTCAATAATGGCAATTTCATCATCAGTCATTTTTCGATTGGATTGATAGACCCAAATGCGTGAATTATCAGGGAGGTTCTTAAAATCTGTTATCATGGTTATAGATTATCTGCGTTAGCGATCATTTCGGCGATATCTAAAATCTTGACATCAGCTTCTTTTTCTTTTGATTTTATACCATCTGTGATCATGGTATTGCAAAACGGGCATGCTGCTGCAATTACTTCAGGTTCTGTTTCAAGGGCATCTTCAGTGCGTTCCAAAAAAATCTCCTTATCACCGGGTTCAGCTTCTTTGAACATCTGGGCCCCACCTGCTCCACAACACAGCCCATTGGACTTGCAGCGTTTCATTTCGATGAGTTCTACTTCAAGCTTTTTCAAGAGATCCCGAGGAGCCTCATAAATATTATTGGCTCTACCCAAGTAGCAAGGGTCATGATAGGTGATCCTTTTACCCTTATACGTCCCTCCAGCTACGCTAAGCCTGCCTTCTGTCAATAATGAATTGAGGAACTCTGTATGATGCATTACTTCGTAATTCCCCCCCAATCCGGGGTATTCATTCTTTATGGTATTGAAACAATGCGGACAAGCAGTAATAATTTTTTTAATTTCATATCCGTTCAACACCTGAATATTCATCATAGCCTGCATCTGGAACAGGAATTCATTTCCAGCTCTTTTAGCAGGATCTCCGGTACAGCTTTCTTCTGTGCCTAAAACGGCAAAATCGACCTGGGCCTTATGAAGCAATTTAACGAATGCCTTGGTGATCTTTTTGGCTCTATCATCAAAACTACCGGCACAACCTACCCAAAATAACACTTCGGGTGATCTTCCTTGGGCCATGTATTCGGCCATTGTGGGTACTTTTAATGGTTCACTCATGATATCGAATTAATCCTTAAATACTTGTATGGTTACGTCCTTATCAATCAGGTCGGTAAATTTACCTTTATAACGTGTTGCCTTTACCAAATGGTTGTCGATCCAATGATAATTCCCTCCTCTTGGCTTGCCCATCAACAGACTGTGATATTTGAATCCATGCTTTTTTAGCCAAATTTCTGTGTATTCACGATGCGCTTCAGTCCTTGATGTGAAAAAACAAATCACATGACCATCATCATACCATTTGTTCAGGGTGTCCAATGCATCTGGATACAGCTTTGCAGTAAGCATTCGTTCAGGCTCTTCATTGGGAATATCGTCACAGATCGTTCCATCTATATCGATCAAATAGTTCTTTATTCCTTCAGGAAGAATTGGACTTATATGCAGGCCAGCCTCAACCTTATCATGCAATAGTTTCTCTACTTCTTCTTTTTTCACGTTAACTATAATTTAATCTAAATCCATTTTAATTCTCATTCTTCCAATTCAATCTATCCATTTGGTTATAGGGCCAAGGTGCCCCATTATTCTCGATATTGGTCATGGATATATTCAATTCATTAGGCGCTGCCGATTGTTCCATCACCAGATATTGTCTCATATCCATAATTATAGATAATGGATCTATGCTCACCGGACAGGCTTCTACACAAGCATTGCAGGTAGTACATGCCCATAATTCCTCATGACTTATATAATCCCCTAATAATTGCTTATTATCTGGCACAAATTTACCATTCTTATCCATATTCTTACCAACTTCCTCAAGGCGATCTCTAGTGTCCATCATAATCTTTCTTGGTGATAGCTTCTTACCGGTTTGATTTGCCGGACATTCACTGGTACACCGTCCACATTCAGTACAGGTATACGCATTGAGTAATTGCAAACTGCTCAGGTCCATTACATCACTCGCCCCAAATTTAGCTGGAGCATCCACTCCTTCAGCAGGCGCCGCATATGGGTCGGCATTGGGATCCAACATAAGTTTGACCTCATTGGTGACCGATTCTAGATTTCTGAATGAACCTTTTGGGTCGAGCTTTCCAAAATAGACATTTGGAAATGCCAATATGATATGTAAATGTTTTGAATAATATAAATAGTTCAGGAACACCAGAATTCCAAGGATATGCAACCACCATGCTCCTCTTTCAATAAGTATCAGAGTAGCTTCAGAAAAACCATCAAGCAAAGGAAGCAGATAAGAACTTATAGGAAACGAACCAGCCTCTATATAATGTTCAGCGCCAAGGATCTGTAATTGTCGATCTGAGGCATTCATGATCAGGAATAACGACATTAGGACCATTTCAAAATAAAGGATGAAATTTGCATCATTCTTGGGCCAACCCTTCATTTCAGGATTCCAGAATCTCTTGATCCGTTGAACGTTCCTTCTGAACCAAAAGATGATCACACCAACCAGCACCAGGATCGCTAAAATCTCAAATGAGGCTATAAGAATATTATAAAACACTCCCATGAATGAGAATATCCTATGGGTACCAAAAATACCGTCAATAATGATCTCAAGTACTTCAATATTAATGACTATGAACCCTACATACACAAAGATGTGCATCAAACCAGCTACCGGTCGCACTACCATCTTGGATTGTCCCAAAGCAATTCGGATCACATTTTTCCAACGTATGCTTTTTTGATCTGTATGGTCTGTTGGGTATCCCTGCTTAATATTGCGTAGGATCTTTTTGCAGTTCTTCACAAAAAATCCAACGCCAATTGCCAATGCGATCAAAAAAATACTATTTGACAGGTACTGCATAGATTAGTTGTTGGGGTCTTCTGGCTTGTTGTATTCTTTCGCTTTTTTTCCAAACATGGAGAAATGAACATATCGTTTTGGATTCAGCTTCATATCCTGCAATAGCTGTTCCAGCTGTCGAGAGGCACCTTCCAGATTTTTGTAGAGCTTGTCGTCTTTCAATAATTTGCCCATGCTGCCCTCTCCTTTCTCTAATCCATCCAATATACTATTGAAGCGGGAAGAAATATTTTCAAGGTCCTTCACCATTTTTCCGGTTTCAATTTGAGCCAGTGAATCTGAAAATTTAGAAAAATTCTCTGATGTAATTTCCAAATTACTCATCGTCGAATTGATCTTATCTTTGTTAGAATCCAATATACTGTTCAGTGTATAAGATGAACTTTTAAAGGAAGCCAGTGATTGATTCAGGTTAGAAATCGATTGCCTCAGGTTCATTCTGGTGGATTCATCAAGGACATCATTCAGATTGAGCACCAATGAGTCTAAATTGGCCAAGGTCGTGAGTACCTTCTGTTCAAGGGGCTTCAAACCTCCTGTCATGGCCTCAAGCATGCCCTTCTCTATTTCACCGATTAGGGTATCCCCCGACTTAGCAATACTCTTGGATTCAGTGTCTGGGATAATTGCAATCTGCTTACCTCCAATTAAACTACTGCTGTATATTTCTACAATACTACTCTTCGAGAATTGAAAATCCTTATCGATCGTAAATGTCACCAGTAAATCCCCTTTTTCATCTACAAAATCAATGGCTTGCACTTTTCCTACCGTTAGTCCATTTATTGTTACCGGAGCAGAAGTTTCAAGTCCCTCAACATTCTGATAGGTCACATAGAAAGTACGCGATGAATCAAATATATTTGATCCCTTCAAGAAGCTATATCCATAAATGAATAAAAATATAGCAACTACTGCAAGAATTCCTGTTTTTACTTCTTTGGAGATTTTCAAAAGGTATCGTTTATGTGAAAAACAAATTTAGAAATAAATATAAAAATGAAAGCTTATTTGTCCTCTGATTTTAAAATTTCCGAGAGTTTGACCTTTTCCCCATCTTCAAATGCGACAATAAAACAGGATGAATAGCCTTTTTCACGAGCATAGGTCTTCATTAGCTGAATCTTGTTATAGTCTGAGGTCTCCCCGTAATAGTATTTATACAACCCTTTCTCCTTATCCCGAGTGACCTCTTTAAGTCCTTTGAAATTGGATGGTGTTAAATTTATCTTTTTCTTTACGGCTGCCAGTTGGACCTTGAATGTGATGTTGTCATAGATCTTTTCTTCAGCTTGAATAATGGCATCACCGATCTCATCTTCCTCAATAATTGGATTCTTTGAATTATCAGTTGCCAGCGCCAAACTACTCTTGTAGCTTAGAATTCCTTTTGCAATTTCCTTGGCCATCTCTTTTTGACCCGTACTCGAGTTCAGATAAGCACCTTCAGATTTGTTGGTCAAAAATCCAGTTTCAATAAGAACACTAGGCATATAAGTGTTGTGAAGCACCCAGAATCCTGCCTGTTTGACACTGCGGTCCCTCCGCTTCAGATTATTCGAAAAATTATTCTGGATAAGACTGGCCAATAGTATACTTTGATCCAGATATTCTTCCTGCATTAAGGTCAATCCGATAAGAGATTCAGGAGCACTTGGGTCGAAACCTGCATATTTTTCCTCATAGTTCTCCTCTAAAAAGATCACTTCATTCTCCTTCTTTGCGATCTCAAAATTCGCTTGTGACTTATGCAAGCCTAAAACAAAGGTTCCTGCTCCATAAGCGTTATTGGTAAAGGCATCACAATGCACAGAGACGAATAGGTCGGCATCTGCCCTATTTGCAATTGCAGCTCTCTCATAGAGTTCAATGAAAACATCGGTCTTTCGGGTATAGATCACCTCTATATCCGGATGCTTTTCAAGCTCCGCGCCAATATTCAATACGATATTCAATGCAATATTCTTCTCTTTATAACCATTACCCAGATTTCCGGGATCCTTTCCACCGTGACCTGCATCCAGTACAATAACAAAGGGACGCGGATCAGGATGTGAGTCTTTTTGAAATGATGTGAATATCAGAGCACAAAGGCCCAGTACTAAAAATACTACAAATTTCGTTTTCATGTTAATTATAACGGTATCCTGGTGATGCTATTATTAAAATTGGACATTTAAAAAACATAGCCCAAAAAATATGCTTAATTTTGATCTGTCGAATTAAGGCATGACACTCAAAAACTAAGCCAAAACTACAAAAATATACTATCGTAACGTTGCAAACATATAGGCAATTTTTATTGGTTTCGATATCGTTTATTCTGTGTTGTAGCCTGTCATCTTATTCACAGGATATTCCTCCTAAAGAAGAAGTGAATATCCCGGCAACCGACACCATTGATCCCAGTACTCCATTTGACGAACTCAATGAAAGAGCGGTAGACACCGTAAAAATCGATTCGATCAAACCTGAACAGGAAGCACTTACCGATGTAGTAGACTATTATGGTGAGGATTATGTTTTTATGAACCGGTTGGAAAAGAAGGTCTATATGCACAATAAGGCATATATTATCTATGAGGATATGAGGATCGAGGCCGGATTGATCATCTTAGACTATAACAAGAACGAAATCTATGCAAAAGGAATCGACAGCTTAGGAGAATACACCCAAAGACCGATCTTTGTTCAGTCGGAAAATAAAGTGGAGCCCGATTCCATCAGATTCAATTTCGATACCGAGAAAGCAATTATATTTAATTCAAGAACCGAACAGAATGGGGTCAATGTGGTATCTGATGTTGCTAAGAAAGAGAACGATTCGGTGGTTTTCCTGCGAAATGTAAAATTCACAACCTCTGTTAATTTGGATGATCCTGAGTATTATTTCTATACCAGAAGAGCCAAGGTGGTTCCCAAACGAAAGATCGTTACCGGATTGACCAATATGTATATTGCCGATGTTCCACTGCCTGTTGGCTTGCCTTTTGGTTTTTTTCCGCTATCTGAAGACAGAACATCCGGTTTCATACTGCCGACAGTAGGTGATAATAACAATCGAGGGTTCTTTTTTCAAAATGGAGGGTATTACTTCGCTATCAGCGATTATATCGATCTCACATTAATTGGTGATTATTATACCAATGGAAGTTATGCATTGCGTACCGAGACTGCATATGCTCTACGCTATAAGTTTAGAGGCAATCTCAGTTTGCGCTATGAAAAAATATTGAATAGTGAAAGGGGCTTCCCCGATTTCTCTGAAAGTTCGGTCTATAATATTCGTTGGAATCACAATCAGGACCCTAAGGTGAATCCCAGTTCTCGCTTTTCAGCTTCTGTGAATTTAGGAAGCAGTCGTTATTTTCAGGAATCGATAAATCAAACCAACAATGCCAGCTCTCTGGTGAACACTTTAAGTTCTTCGGTGTCATACTCAAAATCTTTTGAAGGAGAACCTCAGGTAAATGTATCACTGGCTGCGACTCACACTCAAAACACGAATACCGAGATCATCGATATGTCCTTGCCCAATATGAGTGCCAGTGTATCCAGAGTATTTCCTTTCGCACCAAAAACAGGTACAAAAAAGGGGATCATTCAAAATATTAATCTGCAGTACAATCTTTCCGCTCAAAACAGGATTCAGACGGTCGATTCCTTATTTTTTAAATCGGAGATGTTTGATGATGCACGAATAGGCGCTCGTCATTCTATTCCGATAAGTACCAATTTCAAAATATTGAATTATCTGAGTGCTTCGGCCAGTTCCAACTATCAGGAGACCTGGGTGCTGAAAACGACCCGCAGATCGTATGATGAGACGGCTAATGATGGGACTGGAGCAGTTGTTACAGACACCATTTCTGGATTTGACAGCTATCGAACCTATAATTTTTCTACCAGTCTGGGAACAACGATCTATGGTACTTTCAATTTTGGGAAAGACAAGAAGATCCAGGCTTTGCGTCATGTTCTTAGACCATCTCTCAGTTATGGTATCAATCCGGCATTTGATCAGTACTATGATGAGTATCTTATCCCTTCCAATGATCCCAATGTGATCGATGAGGTGGTTGAGTATTCGCGTTTTGAAAGCACCTTGTTTGGAGCCCCCGGGAATACCTATTCCAGCAATCTTGGTATTTCCGTAAGCAATACTATTGAAGCAAAAGTGCGTGATAAGGATACTACGGTCACCGATCCAAGAAAGCTGGTTCTTTTGAACAACCTGAATTTTTCAACCTCTTATAACCTGGCAGGAGACTCATTGCAATGGAGCCCTGTGAGGGTCTCAGGAAGTATTCCATTGGTCAAGAAGTTGGATGTGAATTTCAACGGTACATTGGATCCTTATGCCCTGGACAATAACAACAGACGTATAAACGAATTCAATATTAATAATGGTGGAAGTCTGTTTAGACTGACCAACGCCAATATAAGCATCAACTATTCATTCTCGAGTACCGATTTTGAGGGAAGCGATGATGATACCAGTCCCATTGATGATGAAACATTCAGGAATGGGGGGCGTCCGGATGACCTATTCGGTGATTCAAGGGATATCAGCGATAATTCAAAATTTAAAGACAACAAGAGCGCCAATGCAGACTACGATTGGTACAATTTTTCCATACCCTGGGATATTAGGATCGCCTATACCATGACCTATTCAAATTCCCAGCGCCAAAATGAGATATCGTCACAATCGTTGATGTTCAGCTCCAATTTGGAACTTTCACCCAGGTGGAGTGTTGGGATATCATCCGGGTATGATTTTAAGAACAATGGGGTGACGTTAACACAACTCCGATTCCAAAGGGATCTTGAAAGCTGGAAAATGAATTTCAGCTGGACCCCAATTGGAAGCACCAACACGGCTTGGTATTTCTTTATTGGGATCAAATCATCCATACTTAGTGATATTAAATACGATCAGCGTAGAGAACCCGATAGAAGACTATAATTCAATATAATGAAACATATAATCAAAACATCCAATGCCCCTGCTCCTATTGGTCCTTATAGCCAAGCGGTACTTCATAATGGATTGTTGTTCACCTCAGGGCAAATAGCAATAGATCCCTATTCCGGAGAACTTGATAATTCTGATATAAGGACTGAGACCATTCGGGTAATGGAAAATCTTAAGGCGGTCTTAGCCGAAGCCAACATGACATTTGAGAATGTACTAAAAAGCACCATATTCATTTCCGATATGAGTGATTTTTCGGCAATCAATGAGGTCTATGCAACCTATTTCAGTAATGAAAATGCTCCTGCCAGAGAAACCGTTGAAGTGGCTCGATTGCCCAAGGATGTGAATATTGAGATCTCGATGATCGCGGCTAAGTAAACTTAATTTTTATCTTTTTTGGATTTTGATATGAAATTAACCGGTCCATTATTTTCTGTGTCCTCATTATTTTTTATCTCCAATTCTATATTCTTTCCAAAGAGTTTTTTTATCAATTCTTTAAAATCATCAAAATCTACCGAATAGGATATTCCGGCACCTTGTTCAAATATCTGATCCTCTCCAATAAATTGAATTTCTGCTTGCCTGTTAAAGAAATTGATCCTCAGACTTCCGTCTTCATTGACCAGCCATTGCACCTCCACATCCCCAGCTACCGAGGTCTCATTAACCCCTCCTACCGGAATTCCCACTTTTCCATCGATGATGATACGCTCACTGATCTGTGTTGTGATAGCGAATCCCAGTTCATCTGCAGTCTCCTGATCGACCGATTTATTTCCTATGTCGTAATAGGGCAACACCTTTACTCTGGAATCATCGTTTGAAAATAATTCAGCTACCATAGCATTGATCCCTTCTGTAATGGTACTGGATATTGCATTCTGACCGGCAGCATTATCGCTTACAAACGATCCTGAGGCGATCAGGAATAATGCTTGTGTCTCCCGCTGCTGTGAGTTTTGAAGTTTGTATTCAAGTTCATTTCGAACAGAAGTACTGACATCTGGAAATGCTATATCAAAATTCAGATCGGGTTTTAATATCTCTCCGCTAAGGTTTACGATCACATTCACCGGGATCTTCCTGTTCATAGTTGGGTTGTCAAGCAATACCGATGGATTCGCCTTGGTTTCATAGATCGCGCGGAGGTTGAGTTCAGCTTCACTTGGATTACCATCCCAGGTGATGGTTCCGTCCCTGACCACCTTGATCTCCTTACGGATCAGTCTTCCGTATCTGAAGTTATAAATCCCTTCATACACAATGAAATCTCCCCACATATTGAATTTTCCCAAAGTATTGATCTCAAGCAATAAGGTTCCAGCTCCTCTTCCCTTCAAAGTAGACCTATTTATCTGGTCGATTACCACTTCGACTTCTGCATTCTTGTTGATGTCCAATTCAAAATTGAGAGATAATCCTTTTATATTTTCTGAAACTACCTGTTCACCTCGTATCCTGGCCTCCTTTTCATCCGGTGATAAGAATTTTATAAATGAATCGTCCCCTATGGATTCAGCATCGCTTAGTGGAATCTTAAAAGAGGTGCCTTCTTCTGTTGCGGCAACAACATCGATCACCAGTTCATTGACGGGACCTTTTATATCTGCTGTCCCACTAATAAATGCAGTTCCGTAATACAGTTCATCCTCATCAGGAGGAGTGTCAAGCACCAATAGATTGTTTGTATTGATATCCAGATCCAAGGCCCAGTCTTCAAAATTGTTATGGCTTATCGAACCGGATAAGACCGCATTGGTATTGTATTTTGTATCTGTTATTGTTGTTGTGCCCAAATCAAATTTATTCTTCGACACCAATACTCTGGTATCATCTTCCAGGTCAAAGTCGATATTCAAATAAGGTATCTTTAGTCCGGTTTGATCAAAATCAAGAACCCCCATAATATCAGGCGATTTTATATTGCCAGTAACTCGGGCATTACCAGACACCAACCCCCTGATATCGGTAATGATATCCTCTCCGAAGGGCGATAATGCGGATAGGTTGAAGTTATTTAGTTCTACATTTAACCGGATCTGGGTGTTCTTTTCAGAAACATCTATATCTCCCACTGCATTGATCGATTTAATACTGTTATTGGAAAGGGTTGTATTCACCTTGTAAATGGTCAGGTCCTCATTTCCCCGAATACTCAGATCAAGATCTCCATATTCCACATCATTCATAATTAATCTGTCTATGGTCACTGTAGATTTCGGATAATATTTGACTCCCTTTTGGATAAAATCAAGTCTACCATTTACATTTCCCTCCAATTTTAAACTATCTATTTCGGGTGTAATATTTCCAATATTCACATCCTTGAAGTTCAGATGCATGTTTTTGTATGTGGAATCCCGGAGCGATCCAGCAACCTCAATGATCTCCTTATTATGATTGAGTACTAATGATTCTATCAAGAAGTTCTTGTTCTCAATATCGAACACGACCTTGTTCAGATTATTATTGTTCTCATTTAGATACCATACCTTTTCTTTGTAGGTGATATCGGACTTTTTTACACCCACTACAGATTTTCCATTGGGATTGATCGTATGGTACAATGACAGGTTATATAGATCGTCACTGTCTTTACCACCCTTGAATTCCGAACGAATGTAAAGAGTATCGTTTATGGTCTTATTGATCATGTTTACATCCACAATATCATAGAAACCATTGTAAATGGAATCGACAGATATATAGGTATTATATAAGGGATTATTATTATCCACCTGGAAATCTACTTTTCCCAGGTAATTTCCATAAACTAAAATTTCAGGAGATTTGAAATTCAGAATGAATTTCGACTCTTCCGAATAGACCGATCCTCTCACTTTTGTGTTATCTCCGAATTGAAGTTCGGGAACGAAGACATCGACGATCTTATTGAATATCTTAAAATCGTAATCGATATATTGATTGTTGGTAACAACAACATGTTTATAATTGGTATAAATACTTCCTATTGCATTTTTGAACAAAGCGGGAATGTCCTCGACCAAAAATTTACCAGAAATGTTGCCATCAATTATATCTGGAGAGTCAAATCGTATGGTTCGCACATCATTATCAAATGATGAATCGATATTGAAATCATCAAAATAAAAATCATCATTTTCATTCTGATAGAATGTCTGCTTGAATGATATATTCCCAACAGCATCATTGATCGTGGTACCATACATGTTCATGATCACATCTCCGGCAAAAATCGATATGCTGTCCCTTTTGATCAAATTCAATTGGTTCAACTCGGCATATTCGACATTGGCTTCAAAATCGTATTTATTGGCTTTCTTTGATACATCCACCAAACCTCTGAACACCATTTTGAGATTGGGGTCATTGATGTGAAGTTCTCCGTCGAATATGGGATTCTTGAGATTACCTGAAACCGTAATATTCTTGTATTCATAGTCCTCAAACTTAAATGATGTAATAATTCCGGTTACACCCGTATCGACATTTTCCTGTGAAAATCCACTTCCGTCAAACTCCAGATCAGATGTTATCTTTCCTAAAGATGCTGACTTTGCCAATCTTCCGAGATCAAATTTTTTAAGTTTGATATTTCCTATGTAAGACGCGTTATCGAAATCATCGATCCCGGTTAGTACAACATTGGCATCTATTAGGCCCAACGGACTAACAAGTGTGCTTTCCGTATCCAGTATTTTGCTCGTAAGGCTCGTGTTTCCCATAAGTTTGAAGTCACCAAAAAAGCGGATCTCATCCGGCAGGTCGGAAAGTACACGGGGCATCAGTCTTTTTAATTCTCTATGATTGGCATAAAAGCTGTGATTATTTGCGACGATCAGAAAATCATTCTCTTCATCGAGCAGGTTTTTAAAGGTAAAATCTCCCAGAATTCGAATACCCCAGCTTTCAACAAAGGTGTTTTTAAAAGTGAAATCATTGAGTATGCCTTCAAAGTCACCTCGTAAGGTGATATTTCTGTCGGGGTCAAATTCATTATAGAAGGCATTGATATCATTGGTTGAAACGTTGGATTCTTCGAATTGTGCGCTTATGCTGACATTGTTTTCAAAATCGACCATCCCTGCTTCGCCATAGCTCATCTTTATATCGCCTCGAATTGTTGAAGAGGCTGTGATCAGGTTTAAATCCTGGAGTATAAGATTCTCTGGGGTATAGGTAAATTCAGCCTGTAGATCCTTTATTTCAAATCCTCTGGCCCCCTTCAAGGTTATCTGCTCGACATTTGAGGTGATCACCGGTCCCAATACTTTAAAATCTTCAGCATTGAGATAGACTTCAGTTAAATCGAATATCAAGGGGGTTTCCACATTCTCATCGACGATTTTAATTCTGGTGTTCAACAAACTCACTTCACCGATCATTAGCTCAAAGGGCTCTGCACTTGGAGGTTCTCCGGTCTCAAATTTATCTGTAAATACAGTAAGATTATCGTCGGTCTCACCGGAATAGGTCTTTAAGTAAAATTTTGTGTTTAGCAAATCGGCATAGCCAAAATCAAGATTGCCTTCAACAAGGCGCTTAGCACTTAGCAGACTGGTTTGCAGGGTTTCAACATAAATCAGTGTATCTTGGTGATGGTCTTCGATATAAAGATCTCGAATATCTACCTCCCCTTTCCAGTTAAGACCTATTCGGTCTATCTGAATATTGGTGCCGAAATCCTCGTTGATATTCTTAGTGACCTTTTTGGCAATGTAGGTCTGGACTGAAGGAATAGAAAGAATGATCACGATCAGTATCAGAAGTAGCGCTAAAATTGCTACGATCCTAAGTAATATTTTTTTTAGTTTTCTGATACGCTAATTATATTTTAAATTTACAACCAATAAACATGCCTTATTTGACTTGAACAATAATAACACATATATTCTTGGTATCGAATCCTCTTGTGACGATACTGCTGCTGCTGTGATACACAACGGACTAGTTTTATCGAATGTTGTCGCTACACAAAAAATACATGAGGAATACGGAGGGGTTGTTCCCGAATTGGCCTCAAGAGCACATCAACAAAATATCGTTCCTGTGGTTCAACTGGCATTACGTAAAGCAAATATCGACAAAAAACAGTTAAGTGCCATAGCATTTACACGTGGCCCTGGACTTATGGGTTCTCTTTTAGTAGGAACCTCATTTTCAAAGTCTTTTGCCATGGGTCTGGACGTCCCACTTATTGATGTCAATCACATGCAGGCGCATATTTTAGCCCATTTTATCAAGGATCAGGAACAAAGTACACCCACTTTTCCTTTTCTTGCCATAACCATCAGTGGTGGCCATACCCAGATCGTCAAGGTGAGCAATTATTTCGAGATGGAGATCATCGGGCAAACTATCGATGATGCCATTGGTGAGGCCTTCGATAAAAGTGCTAAAGTATTGGGATTTCCATATCCCGGAGGACCTTTGATCGATAAGCATGCTCAGCTTGGTGACCCCAAGGCATTTAAATTTCCTAAGCCCAAAGTATCGCCATTGGATTTCAGCTTTAGTGGATTGAAGACCTCGGTGTTGTATTTCGTTGAAAAACAAGTCAAAAAAGACCCTCATTTCATTGATAATAACCTGAATGATATTTGTGCCAGCATTCAATTTACCATTGTAGACTACTTAATGGATAAGATCAAGAATGCGGTAAAAGAGACCGGTATTAGGGAGGTTGCAATTGGTGGTGGTGTCTCTGCCAATACGGGAGTACGAAAGGCTTTAAAAGAAGCTGAAAATGAATTGGGCTGGATCACCCATGTCCCAAAATTTGAATACTGTACCGATAATGCCGCCATGATCGCCATGGTTGG
>JAHEHC010000104.1 GCA_024644805.1 Flavobacterium sp.
TTAAACCCTCCTTTGCTAACGCTTTGGAGGGTTTTTTTATACCCCAAAACCAGATCCACAATAAGGAAGTGGTGATCAAAGCAGGAGCTTTAGTAAACTAAAAAACTACTAAAACTCCTGCCTGATTCTTGTTTATATATAAAGCTGCTTTGATGGTTTTAAACCTTAATGACGTCTTGAATCATATCGTGATTATGAAATTCTTGGTTTTAACCTGGCACTTCGACAAGCTCAGTGTCCACCTTCGAAAATCGCAGAGTTTGTATTAATAAGATGAAAGATGGATATTAAAGTAGTGTCCGCAAAAGGGATAGCAGTGACATCCTCTTCTAAGCCAAAGGCTTTGGAGAGATATAGCGGATAGCCCGACCCCGAATACTCGGGGGATTGCCCTAAGATATCATAGAAAATAGGCCAAGACCATTCCAATGATCACGGCACTCATCTTAGAAATATTGAACTTGTGATCTCTGGAACTCTCAAAGAGGATAGTTGATGAAACATGGAAAAGAATTCCAATGGTCAGCGCTGTAATCTCCAATCTATAGGAATGGAAAAATGCAATCTCACTGTGAGCGAGAAATGTTCCAATGGGAGACATGACCGCGAACAATAGTAGAAAGACTATTGTTAGCACTTTACTGTAATTGGCTTTGATAAAAAATAATGTCAGTATCAAGGCAATTGGGATCTTATGGATGATGACTCCTATCAATAAATTATTTCCATCAGAGACCGGAAAGCCTTCAAACAGGGCATGTATACTCAAACTGATAAATAATAACCAGGGGAACATTGTCTTTTGTGGATGTAAATGTACGTGTCCGTGTTCTGCCCCTTTTGAGAAAAATTCAAGAATGATCTGCAGTAAAATCCCAAGAATGATATATACACTAACCGTTTCTGTACCGTTCGTATAAACTTCCGGCAGTAATTCGAAGATGGTAATGGATAAAAGAAATGCTCCACTGAAAGCTAAGAAAATCGGTAAGAAATTATGCTTCTTATTATTTACGATCAAGGCGATGAAATAACCAACAACAACGGCGAGAAATAGCAGCAGATAATTCATAGTCTAAAAATTAATATCAATCTTTCCGATAGCTCCTCATTGAATGGATTCAGATCATAATCGCCAAAGCAATACTTCAATTGGACATTGGCCTGATTGAAATAGTCTTTAAAATCATTGAGTTCCAAGGCCATGACCCGTTCTGTGAAGGAATACGCTGTGCCCTGATGATCAAAAGATATGTTCTTAAAGATATGCCCCTGATCGAAAAACCTTTCGATTTTAAAATCGATCCCATCTATGCTTTTTGAGTCTTCCGGGATCATGTTATTTTTTACAAATTCAGCATTCATAAAATCTATCACACCAAAACCATTTGGTTTTAGTTCCTCTCTAATGGCCTTGATGGTCCTCAGATTATCCTCTTCGGAATCAAAATAGCCAAAGCTGGTAAATAGATTGAAAACAGCATCAAATTTTTTGGGATAAGGCAAACACATATCATGTTCTTCAAAATGCAAAGAAGGATTTTCATATCTCTTGGCATAGGCAATACTTTCCGGAGAAAGATCTACTCCGGTAACATGGAAACCAAGTTTGTTCAAATAGCGGGCATGACGACCCTTTCCACAAGCCAGATCGAGTATTTCAGATCCAGAAGGTAATTTGAGAAAAGCAGTTAGGTTATCCATGAAAATACTGGCTTCCAAGTGATCCCTGTCTTTATATAAAATATGATAGAATGGGGTGTTGAACCAGGAGGCATACCAATTTTCAATATCTTTTTGCATGTAACATTATTTGCACTACTAAAATACTGTATTTTTGGAGTCAGGAAAATTTATTCGATGGGAAAAAATTTCAAAATGATCGCGAAGACCTTATATGGTCTTGAAGAGTTACTCGCATCTGAATTAAGGCAACTCGGTGCCTCTGAAGTTGAAAAGGGAGTGCGGAATGTTTCCTTCATGGGCGATACCGGTTTTATGTATAAGGCCAATCTTTGTTGCAGAACGGCCATTAAAATATTAAAGCCCATTACCGGTTTCAATGTATTTACTGAAGATGATCTCTATCAAAAAGTAAATCAGTTTCCATGGGAAGACCACATGCATTCCAATGAGAGCCTGGCTGTTGATGCCACGGTGTTTTCAAAACATTTTACCCACTCAAAATATATCGCATTGAAGACCAAAGATGCCATAGTAGATCGATTTAGAGATAGGGAAGGGGTACGACCCGATGTAGATCTCGATCATCCAACACTGAGGATCAATGTACATATTGACAGAAATATATGTACCCTTTCATTGGATAGCTCTGGTCAGTCATTGCATAAGCGGGGCTATAAAGTAGCTCAGACCATTGCACCGATCAACGAGGTTCTTGCAGCCGGAATGGTCATGTTAACAGGCTGGTCGGGTCAGTGCGATCTTTTAGACCCCATGTGCGGTGGGGGAACCATCCTGACCGAGGCGGCTATGATTGCCTGTAATATACCACCCAACTTGAATCGAGAAGAATTTGGTTTTGAGAACTGGCATGATTACAATCCCGATCTTTATGAGTTGATCGAAGCTTCAGCTATTAAAAGGATACGAGAGATACCATGTAAGATCACGGGTTTTGATAAGGATGAAAGAGAACTTTCTAAGGCTAAAGCGAATATAAAAAGTGCCAATCTGCAGGATTTTATATCAGTCAGAAAACAAGATTTCTTTGAAAGCGAAAAGGAAATAGAAAAGCCTTTATTCATCATATTCAATCCACCCTATGATGAACGATTGCAGGTAGATGCAGATCAGCTATATGCATCAATTGGAACCACCTTGAAACACGGATATCCGGGAACACAGGCTTGGATGATCTCCTCCAACTTCGATGCTTTGAAACATGTTGGTTTGAGACCGTCGAGAAAGATCAAATTATATAATGGTAAACTGGAGAGTCGATTTCTAAAATACGAAATGTATGAGGGTAGTAAAAAGAAGAGATCGAATACCTGATCACTTTTTAAACAGGGGGATCAAATACGAGATGGTATACCCATAGCCTACACCAAATTCACTAAAATCATAGGTTCTGTTGAATCCGGGAATGTATAGGTTGTCAAAATTCTCCGGGCGATCTTCTGATATCAAATTCTTTAGTTGAAGATTTATGGATAAGTATAGATTATTGATCAATTCGGTCTTAATAGCGATGATTAATTCAACCCAATGCGCAGTCAATCCGCTGAATTCCTGTGGATCTTCTATAAAAGTACCTGGGAAAATGTTGTTTGTGGTGTAGATACCATACCCCAATAATTCTTGTTTAAAGGTAGAGAACCCGTAACGCAGACCGGTGGTTATGGCATTATTCATACCAAACCAATTATTGTATGCATTGAAATCGGCACCCAATTTTGCATAACTACCTGATGTGGTAGCCACCAGGTTGCTTTCATTATAATCCTTCTCCTCAGTTCCTATCTCTGCTGCCACGTAAAACCTTCTTGAGATCCTGAAATCGGCCAATAATTCAAAACCAGTATAATCATCTTCCAGGATAGTTCGCAAGGGTTTTGACAGATCGATTCCCAGTCTTAATCCATATTTATGGTGCTTTTGAAGGGTATCATTAACCGCCGTATCTTCCTCCTGGGCCTTCAAAGAAAATGAGGCCATAAGGAATAGATTAATGAAAAATAGTGATATGAGCTTTATTTTCATTTTCGACATGGGTTACTACAATTTCGGTATTCTGGATCCAGTTGGTATTATTACTTTCTGGTTCGACTGCAATATTGATCGATCTAAAGATCATCTTATAGGAACAGGCTCTGTTCACATAGATCTCTTCGCGTTGATAGTTGAAGGTAACAAGATCTGCGTTTCCATCCAATTCTTCAGTATCTCCTTCAGTAAATACTAATTGAGTGGTATCCATATCCGTCCTTAATGGAACAGCAATGGAATCTGTTGTTACCGATTTGTAAATGTTCACAGATGGATTTTCGGTGGTGCTCACGGTAAGATTTGAAACAGAACTTGACTGTAATGGATTGATGGCATCTTTAAACGTTATGATCAAGAGTGGAGTGGTTTGGGTGGTTTCTGAACAGATGTCATCTCGAGTACACCCTAAAAATAAAAGCAAGGATATCAGATAAAATGCTATGACCAGTTTCTTTTTCAAATCAATTATTCATTATTAGGATACTATCGCTTTTCCAAAAGTACAACATTTTCTACGTGATGGGTCTGTGGAAACATATCTACCGGTTGAATTTTAACTACTTTAAAGTGCAGATCCATTAAAGCCAGGTCTCTGGCCTGAGTAGCACTGTTACAACTCACGTAAACGATTCGTTTTGGAGCCATGTCGATCAGTTGATTCACAACGTCTTTATGCATTCCATCCCTTGGAGGGTCGGTGATCACCACATCGGGTACTCCATTTTCCAACACAAATTCCTTATTGAAGACCTTTTTCATGTCTCCAACTATAAATTTTATGGTATCGATTGCATTCAACTTAGTATTCTCTATGGCAGCTTCGATGGCTTCCGGCACCGATTCAACCCCTATAATTTTTTTGGCATTTTTTGAGAGGAACTGTGCAATGGTCCCGGTTCCTGTGTAAAGATCGTAGACCAGTTCATCACCTTGTAAGTTTGCAAATTCCCTGACCACTTTGTACAATTCATATGCCTGTTCGGAATTGGTCTGATAAAAGGATTTGGCATTGATCTTGAATCTGAGGCCTTCCATCTCCTCAAAGATATGGTCCCTTCCAGAATAACAAATGATCTCCTGATCGTACAATGTATCATTGGCTTTTTCATTGATGACATAGAGCAGTGATGTTATCTCTGGGAATTCCTTAGCAATGGAATCCAGCATTTCTTTTATAGGATCTTCATCATTTTGATAGAACTGAATCAGAACCATAATTTCACCAATACTACTGGTTCGAATCATCAAAGTACGTAATAAACCACTTTGTTTTCTTGTATTGAAGAAAGGAAGTTGTAATTCATCTGCTCTTGTCTTAATAAAATTACGAATTGAATTACTGGGGTCTCTTTGCAAATGACATTCAGTAATATCAAGCACTTTATCCCACATCCCTGGAATATGAAGGCCAAGTGCATTCCTGTTCTCAATGACCTCATCACTTTGGATCTGATCGCGGGTCAACCATTTGCTGTCGCTAAATGAAAATTCCATCTTATTGCGATAATAATACTCATTTTCAGAACCCAGGATCGGTTGTACAGGAGGAATATCAATTTTACCAAGACGCTTGAGATTGTTCTCTACTTCATTTTGCTTGTAGAACAGTTGGTGTTCATAGCCCATGTTTTGCCATTTACATCCACCACAAGTACCAAAATAAACACATTTCGGATCAACCCTTTTTTTGGAATATTCCTTAATCTGTGTGACTTTTCCTTCGTAATAATTCTTTCTTTTCTTGTAGGTTTCAACATTCACACGATCACCAGGAACAGCATGGGTAATAAAAACGACCTTTCCATCAGGAGTCTTGGCAACCGATTTACCCTTAGCTCCTGCATCGATCACCTTTAGATCTTCAAACACCAATCTTTTATTCCTTCTGGCCATATGCGCAAAAATATAAATAGCTCGAATATTCTACAGTGGAAATTTGAATTATCTTTAAATAAAATGAACCTTTTGATTTTTTCTACGTCTTTGTTGTAGAAGTTAGAATGGATAAACCTGAAAATATTTTGGATTCCTGGCTGGTGCTTGATTATAGATCAGGAAATAAGAAAGCACTTGCGCTTTTAGTAAAAAGGTGGCATCCTAAATTTTGTAAGCAAGCCTATTGGTATACTAAGGATATTCATCAAGCCAAGGATATTGCACAGGAAAGTTGGTCGATCATCATGAAGAATATTTCAAAATTGGAGGACACCAATAAGTTTGGTAGCTGGGCAATGACTATTCTGAACAGGAAAGCTGTTGACTGGCTTAGAATTCAGAAAAGAAAATCAGAAGGATTGAAAAGCTATTATGAATCCAAGCAAAACCAATCGATGACCAATGATAATTCAGATAATGAATTGCAGAACCTGAAGAATGTGATTCGTGAATTACCAGAAGATCAGCAAATTGTGATCAGGTTGTTCTATATAGAATCTTGTTCCTTGAATGAGATCAGTGAAATTCTGAATATATCGAAAGGAACAGTTAAATCAAGACTCTTCTATGCAAGGGAAAAATTAAAATCAATAATTAAAAAAGAACGTCATGAGTAAAGAATTTGAAAAGATCGATCAATTGATCAAAGAGGCATTAACCGAAGAAGAAGTTGAATTTTATGACAAACTGGACGAGCAAAATGTGTTCCAAATGCTTGGAGGTGTGTTCAAAGGAAAGAACAGGTGGATCATGGTGATTATGAATATAGCGATGTTGTTAATTTTTATTATGCTTATTATTTGCATTATTCGATTTTTCAGCACTGATATTACCAATGAGCTGATAAAATGGTCGATAGCTGGTGTGATTTGTATCAATGCGATATCTTTGTTAAAGCTATTTACCTGGATGCAAATGGACAAGAATAGTCTTAAAAGAGAAATTAAACGATTGGAATTGCAAGTGTCTAATTTGGCATCAAAATTATCCGATCAATAAATTTTACTATTATTCTGAAATCAAATAATCTGTGGAATGATAGAAAAATTGAAATCACCAAACAAAAAAAGCGGCTATTCAGCCGCTTTTTTTGTTATTAATTATCTGTTACATTCCATATTCTCTTAGCATTTCCTCTTGCAAATCCTGAATTCCGGAATATCCAATGGTTGAAAATAACCATACAACATAACCCAGATAGATCACATTAAGTATCACACCAATAATTGCTAATATCTTTCCAGTCTTAACATTTTGATATCCTGAATATTGTTCCGGGCTTTCAAGATAAAGATTCGTGGCTTTTTTAGCCAGAACCAATGCTATGACGCCAAATATTAGACCGATCACTCCGTAACAACAACAGGTTACTATAGAGATGATACCAAATACCAATATTAATGTTGAATTGGGTAATTTTTGTTTGTCCATAATAAATCTAATTGGTTAATAATACCTATAAATATACTAAATAAATAGTGATAAAAATGTCTAAATGGACTTTACAGATACTGTCTCATTTTCAATGCATAGCTAATAACGATGATCGCAATATTGATCAATATCAATGCGATCTTGATCTTCTTATCATATTTAAATTTCAAAAAGA
>JAHEHC010000105.1 GCA_024644805.1 Flavobacterium sp.
CGCTTTATATGAACACAAGCTTTTTGTTCAAGGTGTGGTCTGGAATATTTTCAGCTATGATCAATGGGGGGTCGAGCTGGGAAAATCCATAGCCAGAGATATTTTAGATCGATCGTAAAAGGATTTGAATAATTGGAAATTTCTTATCGGGATTTAATTCCATAAGTTACTTTTTATACTCTTTTGATGAAATCGTTTTTTTATTGCAATAACTCGCTTTATGCTTGAATAATTAAGTAAGATTTCAAAAATAATTGATTAACTTGCTGCTTCAAAAAAATTAAAATTCTATGAGAAGAACAACCAGCCTCCTCTTATTATTTTTTATTACCTCATTTTTTTCTTACGCACAGAACGACTCCAACAAAGCATCCCATTATAATTGGTATGATGGAATTGTTGGTGTGGAGAACACAGGATTGTATGTGGGATATGAGTATAAAGATCAGTATAGGATCACCGAAGAATATCATAAGTTCTTTCAATCGCATGATTTTCTGATTGGATCATTGACGTATAATGGAGAGACCTATTACGATCAGCAACTGAAATACAATGTCTTTGAGGATGAACTGATCATTAAGCTGAGGAATAGTGGGGGAGAGACCATCATGCAATTGATCAAAGACGACCTGAATGGATTTTCGATCAATGGACACTACTTCCATAAATTCAATCATATTGAGAACGACAATGATTCTTCTGGTTTCTACGAGATCTTAAGGGATTATCCTCAATTCAAATTACTCAAGAAGCATAGCAAAAGAAGGATCAAGAAGCTTGATAAGAACGTCATCTATTATGAATACAAGGATAGAAAACACCTTTACTTCATAGTGTATGATAATGTGTCCTACGAGGTCAGATCAAAAAAAGACTTCCTGAATATTTTTCCAGAACACAAAGAAGAGATCAAGCATTTCAACTCCAAGAACAGATCTTCTCATGAAGTTGAGTTCACTAGATTATCCGACCTGATCAATCAATTAAAAACCCAATAAGCCTATAATAAGATGAAGTATATTTTTTCAATAGCATTATTTCTCATCTTTCAATTCAGCTTTTCTCAGGTACCGATAGAAAAGATCAGCTTGTCTTTCGAGAATAAGACCATCAAGGAGGTACTGCAGCAGATAGAGAGCACTACAAATTATCATTTTTATTACAGCGAGGACTGGTTGTCGAGTGACCCATTATCCGGGAACTACGAAAATGTGGCTGTGGATGAGATATTAAGTGATCTGTTCGATAAGACCCAATTGAATTTTTTCCTTTTTGATGAACGGCAGATAATCCTCACACAGAATAATATAATATACGATGAATTACCAGAAGGATTCTTTGGGGAGACACGGGAAGTGGTGATCAGCGCAGAGACCGATGATGGGAATCGTCCGGTCTTTAACGAAGAAGCCAAAACTGAAGCTGTGACCACCATTGAGACAGTTCGTATTGGAAAAGAAAGCAGGAATAAGAGTCAGAATAAATTTACCCTCGACGGATTTGTAAGGAATACGATCAACGGAGAACCCATTCCCAACTTGGCCTTGGTTGTTATCGGAAAGAACAAAGGAACGGTCACCGACAGTCGTGGTTACTTTGAGATCGATCTGGAGCCGGGTGCTAATCTGATCGAAGCCAGCTCACTCGGATTTGAGAATATCAGAAAAAGGGTGATCATCTATAATGATGGAAGACTGAATTTCGACCTCAATGAACAATACGAAGGACTGGAGGAGGTCATTGTACGTTCGGATATCGATAAGAACGTCGAGGAGGCCAATACTGGCGTAACCAAGATCAATGTAAAAGTGGTGAAGAACATCCCATTGGTCTTAGGGGAACGTGATATTTTGAAAGTGGCAACCACCTTGCCCGGGATCAGCACAGCCGGAGAAGGAGCATCCGGTTACAATGTAAGAGGAGGGAAGACCGATCAGAACCTGATCCTATTAGATGATGCCGTGATGTACAATCCTGCTCATTTCTTTGGGATATTCTCTGCCGTTAATCCATTCACTACGGGCGATGTCAACATCTATAAAGGAAACATCCCTGCCGAATATGGTGGCCGATTGTCGTCGGTATTCGATATTGAGACCAAAGACCCTAATTTGGAAAAATTTTCAGGAGAAGCATCTCTTGGACCGGTTACTGCGAACCTGGCCCTTGAAGTACCACTGGTCAAAGAGAAATCATCGATCTTATTAGGTGGTAGAAGTACTTTTTCCGATTGGATACTCAGAACTCTAGATGAGGAAGAATTGCAGAAAAGTAAGGCCAATTTCTATGATGTCATCGCTAAGTTCCATAGTAAGATCGATGAGAACAATGATCTTAAGGCCACAGCATATTTGAGTCGGGATGTGTTCAGTATCACTTCAGATTCAGTTTATAATTATAATAACAGACTGATGTCTTTGCGCTGGGATCATCAATTCAATGATAAGAACAAGGGAAGCGTGGTGATCTCTAACAGTCAGTATAAGTTCAATATCGAGTTCGATGGCAGCATCGACAACAACTTCGATCTGGGCTATAAGATCAATGAGACCGAACTGAAGCTTAACATGAAATACCTTCATAGTAAGGCCCATCGATTCGACTATGGTGTTTCTGGAAAACTATACAATGTCGATCCGGGTAATAAGGATCCACTGGATTCACAGTCTAACATTGTGCCGGTCAGCATTCCTGAAGAACGAGCTCTGGAATCGGCGATCTATGTATCGGATGAATTTGAGGTGAATGATAAGCTGCTGATAAAAGCGGGTATTCGGTATTCATTCTATGCCTCATTGGGAGCTTCAGACCAGCGGGTCTATGCTCCGGGATTGCCCAAGAATGAAGGAACCGTGATCGATACCTTGAGTTTTAAGAAGAACGAGTTCATCGAGACCTATAGCGGACCAGAGATCAGGCTTTCTGCCAGATATTTCATCGCTCCCGATTTCTCGGTCAAGGGAAGTTATAATAGTGCCTACCAGTATATACATACCTTATCGAACAACACGACCATATCGCCAACTGATGTTTGGAAATTATCCGATCTGAACATCGAACCCCAAAAGGCCGATCAATTCTCATTGGGATTCTATAAGAATTTCGACAATAGTGAATATGAATTGAGCGTTGAGGGGTATTACAAAAAGACCGATAATATTCTGGATTATAAAGTGGGTGCGCAATTGCTTCTGAATGAGGCCATCGAAACGGAGGTCTTGCAAGGCGAAGGTAAAGCCTATGGTGTGGAGTTCCTGATCAGGAAGGTCAGTGGTAGACTTAATGGATGGTTGGGATACACCTATTCCAGAGCCTTTAACAAATTGGACAGTGAATTTGCCGAGGAGCGCGTAAATGACGGGGAGTTCTTCCCGGCCAACTTCGATAAGCCCCATGATATTAGCTTGGTGGCTAACTATAAACTGACCAAGAGATTCAGTCTTTCAGCCAATGTGGTCTATCAAACTGGTAGGCCTGTGACGGTCCCAGTTGGAAATTTCATCATCAATGATTCTGAGTTTGTGTTGTATAGTGACAGGAACAAGTTCAGAATACCCGATTATTTCCGGGTTGACCTTGGATTGAATATTGAAGGAAATCATAAGATCAAGAAATTTGCACATAGCTTCTGGAACATTTCTGTTTATAATGTCTTTGGAAGGAACAACCCTTATTCTGTTTTCTTTGTTACCGAGAATGGAGAGGTCAAAGCCAAGCAAAGCTCTATTTTCAAGGTGCCCATACCAACAATCACCTATAATTTTAAATTTTAATCATGGCATTCAAAAGAACATATCAATATATCATTACGGCATTTTTAGCAATGCTGGTTTTAGGATGTATAGAAGAAATAGAATTCGAGACCGAGACCTTTGAAAGTGCCTTGGTGATCGAAGCCACCATAACCAACGAGATGGGGGTTCAGGAGATCGTTTTAAGTCGGACATTTCGTTTTGAGGATGATGGTCCGGTACCTGAAACAGGTGCTACTGTTCGAATATTGAGCAATGGGGCAAGTATTGGCTTTTCGGAAGTGGAACCCGGAATATATCTGTCTGATAGTCCGTTTGCTGCACAGTCCAACATCGATTATCAGCTTAAGATCACCACCAGCAACGGCAGATCCTATAGTTCTACGCTAACACAACTTACGAATATCACACAGATCGATGAGATTATTCCGATGCGAGAGACCAATGACGATGGGGTAAATGGAATGTCTATCTATGTGAATAGTTTCGATCCAAGCGGAAACTCAAAATACTATCGTTACGAATATGAAGAGACCTATAAGATCGTAGCACCTAGATATGTAAGTGAGGATCTTTTTGTTTATGAGCCGGACTCCTGTCTTGTGGAATTGGTAGATAGACCTATTGAACAGCGTGTATGCTATAACACGGTCAAATCGATCAATTTGAACCTGATCAATACCAATGCATTTTCTGAGGATCGGGTGTCCAATCATTTGATCCGTTTCATCAGCAGTGAGAATTACATCCTCTCCTATCGATACACCATACTGGTGAAGCAATATATTCAATCCAGAGAGGCCTATACATATTTTGAGACCTTGAACGAGTTTACCGGGGAAGGAAGTTTGTTTTCACAGACCCAACCGGGATTCTTCAGTGGAAATATAAGTTCGGATTCGAATTCGGAAGAAAAGGTGATCGGTTTCTTTGATGTATCATCGGTCTCCAATAAGAGAATATTTTTTAATTACGACGAATTTTACCCTAGTGAACCAATACCTCCTTATGCATCGCCATGCAATGAGGCGGCTCCTCAACAATTTTCTTTGGGTGGATGTGGTTCGTTGATCACTGACCTATTGAATAATAGAATAAAATACTTAGGATTAAATGACCCCCCAGGTCCGGAAGAAGGGCCCTATTTGGTGGTTCCAAGACCATGTGGGGATTGTACCGCATTGGGAAGTAGCACAGTACCAGATTTCTGGGAAGAATAAAATTTAAATTATGATTAGAACGTTTTTATTGATTTTGGTAATGGTAACCAGTTTTACGACAAGCTTTGGGCAAGCCATTATAAAGAACAGCTCCGATCTGAATGGATATCAGGAGATCCCTCAGGAGAAGATATTTGTGCATTATAACACCAATCTGTTGTTTTCTGGAGAGTACTTGTATTATCGGGTATATTGCTTTAACGCAAATTCAAATCAATTAAGTAAGCTGAGCAAGATCGCCTATGTCGAGCTTATAGGTGAGGATAGAAATAGTGTATTCAAACATAAGATCAGGTTGAATGATGGTCTTGGTCAGGGGGATTATTTTATTCCTACGTCGGTGCCATCAGGGAATTACAAATTGATCGCATATACCCAATGGATGCTGAATGGTGAGGGGGAATTATTCTATCAAAATGACATCAGTATTCTGAACCCTTATTTAGGCAACCAGGGCAAGTTCATTTCCGATGAATTAGATGAAGATCAAAAAAGTATAAAAACAACAACTATCTCAGATTATGAGACTCGGGATATTTCCTTCTCGACCAATAAAGAAACTTTTGGTAAAAGAGAGAAGGTCGAATTGAACGTTTTGGGATCCAAATCGATCCTTGGTGGAACCTATTCGGTATCTGTGCGTAGAATATATCATATTGAGAAAGCGACCAAAAGCAATGCTGTCAATTATAATTCGATGTATTCCAATGCATTTAGAAGCAAGAGGAAAAGTATCAACGATGAATTGTACTTGCCCGAAGTAAGAGGCGAGTTGATCACCGGTTCGGTAATGGATAACAAGGGGCTTCCGGCATCTAATATTAAGGTGGCCCTGTCGATTCCCGGGGAGGACTTCATCTTTAAGACGGCTACCACGAATGGTGAAGGGGTGTTCTTTTTCAATTTAAATAAAAAATACCAATCGGAGAATGCCATTGTTCAAGTGATGGGTGAGTCTAAAGAGAATTACAAGTTGGAGATCGATGATGTACCCTCTGCAATTGTTTCAAAATTGGAGTTCAGCTCTTTCAAGATCACACCCGCCATTAAGAACATGATCCTGGAGCGAAGCATATACAATCAGATCGAGAACAGCTATTTCAGCTTAAAACCAGATAGTATTATCTCACCAGTGGCCAAGGCTCCATTCTTTGTTGGGAATCTCTCTGAGACCTATCTGTTGGATGACTACACCCGGTTCAATACCGTTAAAGAGGTATTTGTTGAGATCGTAGATCATGTTTGGACAAAAAGTTCAAAGGAAGGAACAACATTGAAGGTCAGAGAGAGTGATACCGAAGAAAGCGACCTACTGCCCTTGATACTAATAGATGGGATCATGATCCAAAACCACGATCATCTCATGGAATACAATGCCCGGATGATAGACCGAATTAGTGTATTGAGAAACAAATTCTATTTTGGAACCCATCAGTTTCAAGGGATCATCGTTGTAGAAACAAAAGACAGTGACTACAAGAATCGACTTTATGGTGATCATGTGATAGAATTGGACCTATTCAAACCTCTGGATGATAAGGAATATTTTCAGCAGACCTATAGATCAGATAATGGAAATGGTTCGTCTCGAATCCCTGATTTCAGAAATCAATTGTTATGGATCCCTGATCTGGAGTTTGATGAATATGAAATGGCACTTCCTTTTTTCACATCCGATAACAAAGGACACTATGAGATCACTTTGGAAGGATTTACTCCAAGTGGTAAAGCGATCTCATTGAGGAAGGTTATTACTGTTGAATAGACCGAATGGCGAAGGCTAAAATTTTCAAGAATTTTTAGTAACTTAACCTTCTCTTTATAGCTCCCCTTTAATAAACATTTATAATGCTTATAAAGGTCTTTGGGAGTGCAGTTTATGGTGTTGAAGCTACCACCATCACAGTTGAAGTCAATATAGATAAAGGAATTGGATATCACTTGGTGGGTCTGCCGGACAATGCCATCAAGGAAAGTAATTTTCGAATAGCTGCCGCACTTCAGAATAACGGATTCAAGATCCCAGGAAAAAAGATCATCCTCAACATGTCTCCAGCCGATATGCGCAAGGAGGGATCGGCCTATGATCTCACTTTGGCCATGGGAATATTGGCCGCTTCCGGTCAGGTTGATCTAAAAGCCTCACTAGAAGACTTTATTATTATGGGAGAATTGTCCCTGGATGGTAGTTTGAAACCCATAAAAGGGGCCCTGCCTATCGCGATCAAAGCAAAGGAAGAAGGGTTCAG
>JAHEHC010000028.1 GCA_024644805.1 Flavobacterium sp.
TGATCGCATTACCTCCTCTGGATCCGGTTGAAAACTCAATAGCCCTATAAAATATAATGGGATTCAGGTAGTTGAAATCAAAGCCTCGATCATTGTCATTTTCCCAGATCACCGATTCGAATAATCCAATATTCAATCGTTTAGTAACATTATAACTCAGATAGTGACTCGCAATATATTTGGTTCTGAATGAGCCCCCTTCATTCACTTCTGGTCGAACGTCCCTTAAAGACATCCAGATATTGGTATATTTTATTTTCCAAAACGTCGTGTTCAATTTAAAGAAAGGATAAGGTGATGCATTGTCACTTAACAGCAAGGAGCGATAACCATCGCCAATGAAATTCTTACCATGGCCCAATTGTATGTTGAACCATTTCGACGGAGTATAGGAAATATGTCCCGTAGCAACGGGATAATCGTAGGAATCGGTCTTGAACTCCTTTGCAATACCACGACCGGGTATGATGGCCGGGTTTCCTCCTGCCGGTTTTCGAGCCTCGGCAAAACGATTGAAGTAATCTGCAAATCTACCTTGGCTCTCGTAGATCACTGAAAAGAAACTGAATTGTTTGCCAATCCCTCCTTGCACATAGACCAGACGGGTATTATTATAGGTGTCGATATCGGCATCGGTGTCCTTACCTACCTGTAAATCGACTCCTGGATCCAGTGTCAACCAATAATCTTTTCCTTTTAACGCCACCATATGTTCATTCCATAGTTTTCTGCCAAACCAAGATGACTTATTCTTCAATAGCTTCGAATTCTCCTCATTGAAATTATAGTAGGTGTTCACATCACTATAAATGAATGGTTTTTGTGCGGTATGGCTATTCAGCCCCACTTTATTGATTGCAGCATCAAACCGGCTGTAATTTTGAAAAGAAAGCGGAATATTGATGTTGCTGGTATACTCTTCATTGGCATAAGGAAGTGAGACTATATCATCATATTCTTTGCTGAGATCGACCGGTTTTTCCACCACCTGACTTTCCAATTTCAATGGAGTCGTCAATGGTATTGAAATCGGCATGGTAAACTGAACATAAGATGGATTCCCATTATAAGTGGCTGGAGTGATTTGTGGCAGTTTTGAAAACACCCTCTTTACTTCATCTTTAAGATCATTATAAATTGCATCGACATAGAGGACTTTAAACTTACCTTCTTTATCGACTTCAAAGAACACCTCAATGCTTCCGGTGTAATTCTCATTAGCAACAACTTCTGGCACATTGAAATTCGAAAACACGAATTCGTTTATGGTATTCTTAAAACAATCCTCCAGTGCATTGATCTCAAGCTCATCACATTCTGGAAATACAGGATACTTCTCGAAATTGTTGGTCGATGTTTGGGCAATAGTAAAAATTGAACTGAATAAAATAAGAAGTGAGGCAATACTTTTCATTCTATAATGGTATTTATTTTTTAGAAAGATACACTTTTTTTGACAGGAAACTTTATAAAAAAAATCCGTTCATGGTTTAGTTTTGAACGGATTTTAAACAATCAGTAATCGATCTTGAGAATAATGGGAATGCTATACATTACATCAACATTTGTGTTCCCTTGTTTTCCAGGTGTCATTTCGGGAAGATCTTTTAGAACTCGCATAGCTTCAGATTCAAGTTCTTTATCGGAAGCTCTTGCCTTTATATCGGTTACTTTTCCATTGAGGTCGATCTTAAATTGAACATAGATCCTTTGAACCCCATAAAGATCCTTTTCAATGAACTTATCCACATTGAAATTCCTGTTGATGTACGATCCTATTTTTGTAGACATGCAGAATACCTTTTCCTTATTCGTTAAATGAGTCTCACAGCCTGGGTAAACAGGAACGAACTCGACATTCAATACATTTCTTTTTACAGACACATTCCGAACTGGTGTATCTGGATTAGATCTTGTGCCATCGGTAGGCCTGGTATCGGATTCTTTATTCTTTGTATGATTTCCGACCGCTGTTATCCCAATTGTTGGATCGGTGAAATTCTTATCAGTTTCTTGAAAGGGTTTCTTTTTTTGGTTATTAACGACTTTAACGTCTTCGATAATATAGATCTCCACACCGGGCTCTTCCAATGTAAACTCATATACTGTGCTCATTTTATTGGATGAAAGACCCCAACTACTTTCAACCACCCATAATACTAACAATAGGCTAATGATCATTCCTATCTGTACGAATAAGCCAGAGTTCCATGAAATATTGACATTCTTTTTGATCTCTCTCTTTGATGAAGAAATTATTGGTTGATCAGTTGAATTGGATCTTTCTTTTGGAGATTTCATAATGTATCGTATTTAAAGTTCAACTATACAATATGAATCAAGGGCTATGCCAAAAAAAAATCCCTTGAAGTGATCAAGGGATTTTACTATTTATATTTAACGTTTTAATCTTCCACCTGAAATAGGATCGGTAAAGAATAAAGAACCCCAACTGCTTTCCCTCTTTGTTTTCCGGGGATCATCTTTGGAAGGGAAGAAACCACTTTAACTGCTTCTTGTTCCAGTCTTGGATGTGGAGCACGAGCTCTAACATTCACAACATCTCCGTTTCGGTCTATTTTGAACTGAACCGAGATCCTTTGTCTTCCGGTAAGTCCCAGATCACCTGCCAGGTCCTTGTTGAATTTCTTATTGACGAATTTTTTGATCTTATCAGACATGCAACTTTTCTTTGCTGCATTATTCCCTGCATTTTCACAACCAGGATAGACCGGTACATTCTCTATAACGGCAAATGGTACATCGGCAATTTCCTCTTCTTCAGCCTCTTCAATCTCCTCGATCTCAATGATCTCCTCTTCTTGATTCGTTTCAGTAGATTCGATGATCGTTTCTTCGATCTCCTCCTCATCTTCGATCACTTCAATCACATCTGGAGCCGGTGGTGGAGGTGGTGGAGGTGGTGGAGGGGTTATGTTCTCAGTAATTGGCACTTCTTCCTCCAGATCATCACTCACTTCCAATATATCTTTTGCAATATCAGATTTATCGTAGGTTTTCATTTCAATGGCTCTCCATGTGATAAACAACATTAAGATCATTCCCAATTGAAAGAACAATAGACTTCTTCGATTTAAATCTGCTTTGGGATTCTTTTTAGGTTTCATAATAAACGATTTATACAGTTGCTAAAATATAGAAATTATGCTGTAAATTAAAAAAGAAGAAAACTTTTTTAGAGAAACATTCTTTTTTTAACATTCAAGAACAACAACATTCCAACTAAGGTTCCTATGCTATTTGCAAATACATCGTACATTTCTGCCTTTCTATTAGCATGTAGCATCTGTTGTGAAACCTCAATTACTATGCCATAAGTTATACACGTTATGACGATCAAGAACACATTTCTGATTGATAGAACATGTTTTGCCTTAACGAAAAAATAGGACAGCCAGATCATACACAAAAGGGTATGAATTATAAAATGCCCAATCTTATCCATAGAAATGAAAAATTCAATTTCGGGAAAATCGGGTCTTGGAGCTACAAAAAGGTATGTAATAATAAAGGTATAGAGTACCCCGAGAAATAAAAGTGCCTTAGCCCCCAATAAGTTCTTTGTATGCCGAATCATCAAGTAATTGTTCTACTTCTTCAGAATTCGAAATCCTTACTTTGATCATCCAGCCATCACCATACGGATCAGAATTCACCTTTTCAGGTTCTGTCTCAAGACTCTCATTGAATTCAATGATTTCTCCGGATAAAGGTAAAAATAGATCTGATACTGTTTTAACTGCTTCAACAGTACCGAAAACTTCCTCCATCTTCATGGTCTCGTCAAGAGACTCAACCTCCACATAGACTATATCCCCCAATTCGCTCTGAGCAAAATCTGTGATTCCTATAGTTGCCACATCTCCTTCGATCAGGATCCATTCATGATCTTTGGTGTATTTTAAATTTGAAGGTACATTCATAATAATCTTTATAATTTTTTTTGTTATTGTTAATTTCCAAAATCGTATCTAAGTGTAAATCCGCTACGTATAGTTGTTTGAGGGAATGCAGTAGAAACAGCATATTTTGAGAAAGTATGGTCATAATAGAATAATGCAGTAAGATTCTTACTCAGTGCATAGTCGACCGTTAATTGTGCTCCATACAATGTTTGACCTGCGGTTGTTTGGTTATTCTCAATATCCAGATAGCGAATAATAGTCTTATTATCTCTACGTGACAGGTCGAGTTTGAAGTTGAGGTCGCTTTTCAGGATCTTCTTCTTACCTCCAAAATTGGTTCCAATTCGTAGATCTTTAATTCTATATCCCAATCCCAATATGATCTCTTCTCCTTTAATCTCAGTCAGGAGATTATTTGCAAAGCTCAATGAAAGCGCTCTGTCTTTTCTATATTCTGCAAGAATTTTGATCGAATTCTTCATTTCAAAATCAATCTTGATCAAGGGGGAGAATTGCTCTGTTAAATTCACATTGGATAAAAGGATCTGACTTTTGAAATTACCTCCCTGGTCAACCTCTGTTGGGTTAAGTGGGTCATAATCTAGATTGTTTTGAAATTGGTTTACGGTATAGCCGGAACGATATCCATGCTGGATTGAGAATCGTCTAAATCGTTTTTTGAACCAAGTCAGTTTCATTAATCCGGTATATTTCAAATCCCAGTTCAGAGCCGGAATGTCTCTGAATATTCCGGTATCCTCTTTAGAAGCTTTACTTCCTTTATAAGCCGATAAGAATGCTGGTAATAATACATCCTGACTTGTTCTTCCAAACCCTACCGGGAATCCAGTTTCGGGATCTGTCGGATAATTCGTAGTTCCGTAGAAATCCTCTGCCAATCTTCTTGCGATGATGATCCTGTTATCTCTGAAATCATTGAAAGCATCGGAGCTATTTTCATCGCTTGCACTAAATGCCGTTTTAATAAGCATTGTCGTTATGTTGAAATTACCAAATAAATTAGGTGTTAAGGATCGGTACAGATCATTTTCAACGATATAATTCTCTGCATAATTCTCAGAATAGATTCGGCTACCATTAATATCAATCTTCAGATCCGGAATGATCTCGATATTTGCTTGAAAATCGAATTGCCTGTTCTCAACTTCTGTATATTGCTCATTGAACTCAGGATATATGGTCAGCCATCCTTTTCTTGCTGCAAGTTCTCTAATCTCAGCCTGACTACCGAAAACGAATCCAGTTGTTGGCCTTAAGGATCCAAAGAATCCAACCGAAGGGGTATAACCAGGCAAGTAAATACCGTTGTTCTCCTGATAATTGAATTGGATCTTTTTCACCATGGTGACCAATCCAATTAAAGTGTTTAAGGCCTTATCGCCTGTAGATAGTGATGTAGAACCACCCGACGAACTTCCACGTCCGGTATCCCCTATTAGACCTCCACCACCACCAGAAGAGAATGCGGATTTACTTTCTTCATTATTGCCTTTTTCTTCACCTTTTCCTTCACCTCTTCCACTATTCTTAATATCACTGCCGCTTTGAACACCACCTTTATCGCCACCAGAGTTGGACTTACTACCCTGAGTGATCTTGGTTAAGCCGATATACCGATAGAAATTCTTCATATCGAGTGTAGAATTAATACGGTGTGTGCTTGCATTTTGTATTGAGTTCCCTAAATTATAGGAATTGACCGTTCCATCACTTAAAACAATTTCAATATTATTGAAGAGGTCACTGCCTTTGGTCCATTGATAATCTCCGGTATAAGAGTAAGTAGCCCTGATGAACTTCAGGAATGGGAACTTATCGAATGGAAGGTCATAGTTCACTTCCAGAGTCTGGAAATGCTGGTTTGGATCTCCTACTTCGAAGAAACCATCCCAAATTCCAATAGAATTATCAGCAATTCCATCTTCATCTATGTAATTCTTCACAATTCTATTATTGGAAGAGAAAAAGTTGAACCTGAATGAATTTGTCAGATTATAGTTAATTGTATACTGCCAATCGAATAGGAAATTCCTCTGATATAAAGTAGGGACACCAATATTTCCAGGAAGCAGATTCAATTCCCTGAATTTTTGCTCATTATACTGACGTATGATATTCGAGCTTGCTGTTATGTTGGTTGGCAGGTAGTTGATGTTCAGATCTTTCAGGAATTTCCAATACTTGCTTCTAAATATAGAATCATTTTCTTTGAATGGCTCGTAGGTCTTAGGTTTGAAACTATAATTATAGGTTCCTCCAAGTCGAACGTTCTGATCTAAGGATTCCTCTATCTCAAAATCATGATGATCGATCTGGTTATAGGAATAAGAGAATGTAAAATTCTCAACATCATAAATACGCATTTTTGCATTTTCGCTGGTTCGATCCTTTCGAACTCCAATAAAATTGATGCTTTGTCGCTTGGTATAGTCTACCGATTGCTCCTCGACCTTATCTCTTTCTGCGGCATCGGTAATATTCTTCAATCGGGTTTCCAGTTCTATATCCTGGAATTCTGGATCGTATTGTGGCGTGATCAATTCTTCAGACCGGCCATAATTGAATGGTAATTGAATTCCCCAATTATTGGGTAATAATTGTCCCAGGTTGACATTGGTCACCACATCATATAATTCGACATCTTCTCGGCTTCTTTGATTTGGTCCTTGTTCTATTGAACCGAATCCTATGGTGCTCATCCTACCCGTAGCGCTGATCGTTGCAAAATCTGCCAGATTGGCGTCCATACTTGCTACCGCTGCCCAACCTCCTTCATTATTCAATTCAGATAGGCGTAATTCGTTAAACCATGCTTCCCCACAAATATCGTCTGAAGAAGCATTCAATAATCCAAGCATGATCACCCGGACATTACCAAAACTTGGATTTCCTTTTATCCCAATTCTAAGCTCATTCTCAGGGCCAGAATATCCTCCCTCAAGTTCAGATTGATTAAAGAATGTAGGCACCGTTGGATCGTTGTTTATATCCCCTAATGCCAAGGTCTTCACCTCTTGAAGTAATGATAATGGTAAGTTAAGTCTGTTCTCAATTGGCCAGATACCTTCTGGGCTGGTTGTCCCAAATGGAGTGATATTCAGGGGTATTTGAATTTCATAATAGTTTTGAGTAAGGTCATTTCCCATTCGTATGAAAGCCACCATATCACCGTCCGATAGCCCTGTTTCATTGACAAGGGATTCGGCGTGTATGAACATCTCAAGATTTTTATATTGACGCATGTCCACATCAAAGTTCTTGTAGACCGATCGTCCATCATCAGGCTCTAAACCACATACCAATAAGGACAGTGATTGTTCGTTCTGACGAATAATATTGTTGTTGTTATTCAATTCTTCCCGAATCACTCCAGGGGGAAGTCTATAAGGAATGGGCTCTCTGTTCTCATTTTCTTCGATACTTACCGTACTGTTCTCAAAGATCGTATCATCCATATCTGGATCCTCTCCGGTAATATCAAGTGATTGCTGGAATCTTCTAAAGTCACCACGAACAAGGTCAAATGTCCCAAAACGCAAAACGGTATTCTCAGTGAACTCAGATAGATACATTCTTAAGAAACGGATCGATCTGAAATCTGCAGCGCCATTGATCGCCTCGTCAGGCTCACTTATTGGAATCTTGAACTGTAACCAACGTACCGGAATAACTTCATTGGTTTGAGTATTTACATCCAATTCCTTAACATCGGTAATGTACTGACTGTTCTCTATTCCCATACCGGGGAATAGATCGATGTTGTACTCAAAATAACTATCAACCGAATTCATGGTATTATCTCGGTTAATATCCTCAACATCGGGCTGTGAGGTAGATCCCCGATTGGTGTTGGTCACTTCAACCGGTGAATTTCCTTGAGAACCGTTATAAAACCGATAACGATCGATAATGTTTCCTTCTGCTTGTAAGAAATAGAGATAATTGTCTCCTGCTGGATCCGTCAATCCGCTGAATGCTGGATATTTTGCTCTCTCTTCTACATCATTGATCCCATCATAACCAATATCCTGATTGGTTCGCTCCTGACCTTCCGTGTCGAAAGTATAGACCAGCGATTGACTCGTTGGAACTTTACCCCAAATGGTAGGTAAGGTGTTATTGGTTCCTCCATCTTCGGGCAAGCCGTTCTCATATTGCTTTCTACCATCTTTTAATATATCCTCAGAGATATTCCCCAAATTGATATTTAGAGTACCTCCCTGATTCGTGCCATTCTCATCATAGATAAATGGGTCCATCAACCAGAATTCTATGAACTCGACATTGGAGCGCTCAAAATCGGTTGTATTCAGTTGTCTGAAAATACCACCAAACCGATCTTCCGGATCTGGCATTGTATTTCCTCCATTTGCTTCAGGTGTATAGTTATAAGGTCCTCTTTCAGACGGAAAATAAGCGAGATCCAATGTGAAAAGCGCTTGGGTCTGACCTTGAATAATATCCTGATTAGGAAAGATCTCATCTCTGAATATCCTTCTGGTAAATGGTGATGACAGATCTTCATCGGTGATGCCACTGGGCCTTTGGGAACTATAGAAAATGGGGTCGATCGAATACCACAAAAGCTTAGCACGGTTATAATTATAGGATAATTCTTCTGGGTATTGCTCATCTTCAAATCCTACCGGTGTACTGGATAAAAACCAACTTAATGGAGTACTGACATCCAATTTGGTCACGGCAGCTTCAAAGTCATCCACATAGGCAGTAGTTTTTCCATTGAAATCCGATACCTTCGGAGCTCCTGGCAACAAATAGGCAAATTCCCCTCGTAAAGAAACATTGGATTCGACATCGGTGTCGATATTGGGAAGCTTATTCACCAAACGGGTCAAGAATGGAACCTCGGTAGAATAGTTTGCATTTAAACCGAAAATAGTATTATTGATCGGTTCTACATTGTATGAAGATTTTTGGGTGAGCGGTCGTTCATTTAAATTGAGATAGGTAGCACCAACTTGAAATTTATCATTAAATCGATGTTCAACATTTAATCCCGTAAATCGTTTTGTTTGTTGTCCAAACAACGAATTATTCTCTGTGGTTACCTGAATGGGGGTGCTTGAGTTCAGCAGTGATGGATCCAGAATTTGAACCCTACCCAGTTGATAGTTAACGGTGTAATCTACTCCTTCGACCAACACTCGTCCTCCAGCAGTTACCGTTACGGATCCTTGAGGTATGTTAAATGCCCCTATCGGAATTCCCCCTGCACCTGAAGATTTAAATGTTCCTTTTAATTGGAACTTATTCTTTTCACTCTCTTCTTGTTCGGCTTGGGTCTTTGTTGATTTATATAGCGTTCGGAAAACATATTTTTCCTGGTTCGCATTATAGGTTAGCGGATTATCATAATCTTCCGATCCGCCACCTTGATTGTTATCCAACTTGTTGAATAGGTATTCCCCAAAGGGTTCTACCGAAGTGAAAATGATATATCCATTTTGAGTATCGACCGTTATTCCGGGTAGAAAATCAAAGAAACCGTCTCCACCTTGTTGCGGGTCATTATTGAAATTTAGACGGTCCAGGTTGAACACCCTTAATAGTGTTGTGTTTTCTACATCTTCCGGAAGCGGTACCGCCGGATTGTTTGGACTTCCAGGAGCCGCTGTAATATAGTTCAATGGGGAAGGATCGGTATACAAGATATTCAATCTAAAGTCCTCTTGCTCCAATTGAAATGCCCCAATAGGGTAAATATTTTTCATCATCAGGTCCCAGATGGGTTCATCAACACTGGTGATATTACTTTTAAGCAGCTTAACTACCAGGTTTTGTGCAATACCCTCAATTGGATCCTCTCCTGGGTTTGGATCTCCAATACCGCCGCCACCTGGTATCGTTCCTCCGGATGCTTCAACACCATCGGTTGAGAATTCACCAACTTGAAAAACTTTTCCATTAACGGTATACTGGAAGGCTACTGCTAAGACCTCATCATTATTCAAACGCTGATTCAAACTGATATACCCTAATTGGGAATCGATCTTATATTCGCTTAAGGTTAGTCTTCTGGCATTTTCAAGTGTGACATAATCCAATCCATCCCGGGTTGGAACTCCGCTGAAACCAGCTTGAACTGTAGCTATATCTCGAATTGCTCCATTCAACACCGATTGTTCATTTCCTTCTATTCCAAATGGGTTGAAATCGTTATTGCCATTGTTTGGAAGTGCAGAACTTGGTACATTTATAAATCCACCGGGTGGAAATAACAAACCGATCTTGTTGGGATCGGACTCTCCAATGTCCTGTAAAGCAACAATATTCCTTACATTCTCAGTTCGGTTAGTTCGGTTGGTGATCCATACCTCGGCCCGTGTAATTTGAATATTGGAATTGATAAAAGGATACTGATTCAATACTCTGTCGTAGTTATCTCTAAAGTAGTGAGACAGGAAGAAGTGCCTGTTCTCGTCATATTCCAATGCGAATACATCGAACTCTGTTACGGTGGCTCCTCCTTCGGCAACCACGGTCCTGGTCTCAGATTTTTGTTCTGAAAATACTCCGGTTATGGTTGTATTACCAAATTGAAGTTCGGTCTTGACACCAAATAGACTCTGTGCTCCCTGGATCAAGGAACTGTTCAATGGCATACTCACGTTACCCACTTCGATCTTCTGAATGATATCGTCCTCGGTTGGGGTGTATTCCAGTTTTATTTGATTTTGGAAATCGAAGGTCGATTGTGTATCGTAATTAGCGGTTATCTGAAGTCGTGTTCCAATTTTTCCCAAAAGGCTTAAGCTGATACGCTGGTCGAAATCAAATGACAGGTTCTTCCTATTACGGGGAGAGAAAGAAGGATTGTCCTGTTTGGTATAGGATAATCCCAGGTCCATCTCGACACTACCTTGGGGTATGATCTCTATCGTGTTCCCGCCAAATACCGATTCGAAGAAGTTTGAATTGACATAGAATGTGGGTAATAGATTCTTTTGCAGATCTTCCGATCCTTCCTTTCTACCATCGGCCGCATCGATCTTTTCCTTGAAATAGGCCTTCATTTGTTCCTTCAAAACCAATTCTCGGTATTCTTCAGGAGTAAGTATCAAGGGGTAGGTAATATTGAAATCACCTAAGGTTCTTATAAATATGTAACGGTCGGTAATAGGGTCGTAGGTATACAAGTCCTCTATACTTGGTGGATCAGGCAGATCCATTCTTCCAACATCGTATCCTGTAGCTGTTGAATCTTGTGCATTTACAGTGTACGAAGTCCCTAAAACTAAACTTAATCCCAATAAAAGCTTAAAAAAGCTATTTTTTAAATCGTAATTCTTTGCTCCCAATTTTTTACAAATTTTTTAAAGCTTGTTTTATAATTGTTTCAACAGTTGCATCAGGATCATTTTCAATGATCTGATCGCAAACTCTTTCAGCCTGTTTACGTGTAAAGCCTAATGTCTCCAATGCAGATAACGCTTCATTTTTATTCGTATTGCTTGGAGTGGTAGAAACCTCATCAATACCATACACTTTCAATATTTTATCCTTTAGATCCAAAATAACCCGTTGAGCTGTTTTCGATCCAATACCCTTTACCGATTGGATGGTCGCAATGTCGTTATAGGCAATTGCTTCCTTGACCTGATCAGGTGATAATGAGGATAACATGGTTCTGGCCGTACTCGCTCCTACTCCTGAAACAGAAATCAACAATCTGAAAATCTCTCTTTCAACCATAGTAGAAAACCCGTACAATGTATGAGAGTCTTCCCGGACCAGCAAATGGGTATACAACCTAACATTTTCCGAATCGGGTAACTCAGAATAAGTATGCAGGGAAATATGAATCGAATACCCTATGCCTTTACAATCAATTACTACATCGGTCGGGTTCTTCTCAACTAATCTTCCCTCTATATGGGTAATCATTGGCTAATCATGGTTGATGCACCAAATATAGTATAATTATTTGCATCTGCCATCTTCGATATTGCTAAAAAGCAGCGTTAATAATCACTTCTTCTGATTTATTTTGTTTTTCTCTTTTTGTTGTGCATCTATCACAGAGACAGCTGCCATGTTAACTATTTCTTCGACACTGGCTCCCAATTGTAAAATATGAACTGGTTTTCGCATTCCCAGCATAATTGGACCTATTGAATCGATCTTATTCAGCTCCTTGATCAATTTGTAATTGCTATTGGCAGACTCCAAATTCGGAAAGATCAAAGCATTCACCTTCTTGCCAGCTAATTTTGAGAATGGAAATTTCTTTTTTAACATGCTTGGATTCAAGGCAAAATCGGTTTGCATCTCGCCATCTACAATGGTTTCCGGACTCATTCTATGAAGGAGCCTAACCGCATCACTCACTTTAACGGCATGAGGATGTTTTGAGGACCCATAATTGGAATAGGAGATCATTGCGATAACAGGTTTCAGCCCGAACATCTTCATGGTATAATTGGTCATTTGAGCAATATTGGCCAATTCCTTTGCCGTAGGATCTATATTGATTGAGGTGTCCGAAATGAACAAGGGACCTCTTTTTGTCAACATCATATTGGTTGTTGCAACTCTTTTAACACCATCGTGCATTCCAATTATCTCTAAAACCGGGCGTAATACAATTGGATAGGCTCGGGAATAACCCGATATCATGGTGTCTGCATCTCCCTCATACACCATCATTGCAGCAAAATAATTGCGTTCACGAACTAATTTTTGTGCAATATATAAGGTAATTCCTTTTCTTTTTCTTCTTTCCCAATAGCGTTGTGCATAGTGATTTAGTATATTTTTATGCTGATCGCTCATAGGATCTATAATTACAACATCAGCCTCATATTCTATTTGTTCCATGAGTTCTTCAATGACCTCTTTTCTACCTAAAAGTATTGGTGTTCCAATACCTTCCTCATGTACAATTTGTGCCGCTTTTAGCACATCCAAATGGTCTGCTTCAGCAAATACGATCCTTTTGGGGTTCATTTTTGCCCGATTTGTTATGAATCGGATCATTTTATTATCATGACCCATTCTATCGTATAACTCGTCTTCATAACGACGCCAGTTATCAATGACCTTTTTAGCAACACCACTTTCAATCGCTGCCTTCGCAACTGCAATGGGGATCGTGGCAATCAATCTTGGATCGAATGGCTTGGGGATCAAATAGTCCTTTCCAAATATCAGTTTTGTTTCTTCATAAGCAATATTTACTTGCTCAGGCACCGGTTCTTTTGCCAGTTCGGCAAGGGCTAACACGGCAGCCATTTTCATTTCTTCATTGATCTTGGTTGCACGTACATCTAAGGCTCCACGAAAAATAAATGGGAATCCCAGTACATTGTTCACCTGATTTGGATGATCGCTTCTTCCTGTTGCCATGATGAGATCATCACGTGTTTTTACTGCCAGGTGATATTCAATTTCTGGATCGGGATTGGCCAATGCAAAAACAATGGGATCCCTATTCATAGATAAGATCATTTCCGGACTCAAAATGTTGGCCACCGACAGTCCAATGAATACATCGGCATCCTGAATGGCATCTTCCAGGTTATGCAGCTCCTTATTGGTGGCGAATTCTGCTTTTTCGACCGATAGATCCTGACGGTCCGAACGAATAACTCCTTTACTGTCTAACATGACAATATTCTCCGATCTTGCTCCTAAGGATTTATACAATCTCGTACAGGAAACAGCCGAAGCACCTGCCCCACTTATTACGATGGAGACCTCATCGATCTTCTTTCCGGCGATCTCAAGTGCATTCAGCAATGCTGCTGAAGAAATGATCGCAGTACCATGTTGATCGTCATGCATGACCGGAATGTCGAGTTCTTTTTTTAACCTGGTTTCGATCTCAAAGGCTTCCGGTGCCTTGATGTCCTCCAGATTGATCCCTCCAAAAGTTGGAGCTATGTTCTTAACGGTCTCAATGAATTCTTCTACATCCTGAGTCTTGATCTCTATATCAAAGACATCGATGTCGGCAAAAATCTTAAAGAGTAACCCCTTACCCTCCATGACGGGTTTTGATGCCTCTGGGCCAATATTACCCAATCCGAGAACTGCTGTTCCGTTCGAGATCACCGCAACCAGATTTCCTTTATTGGTATATCTGTAAACATCGTTGAGTTCTTTTTCGATCTCAAGACAAGGTTCTGCAACACCTGGTGAATATGCCAGTGAAAGATCTCTTTGAGTGGCATATTTTTTCGTTGGGATCACCTGAATTTTTCCAGGTATGGGTCTTTCGTGATAATTAAGGGCTTCTTTTCTTTTGATAGGCTTGCTCATGATTGAATCGAGGTTTTACCTTGTGAAGTGAACTACAAAGTTACGCAAGAAACAGTAAAGAAATTGATTCCTTTATAGAAATTACTCTCCCTTAACAAACTTGATATTTCTTTTCAATCCAGAGAATTTTGTCCTCTTTATCGCACTGTTTTTGAATAAATTATGAAAAACATCTTCTGTGATCTCATCCCAATCCTTCTTGGACATAGTTAATAATTCCGGTTTGGGATCGAATAATGGTTCACGGTGTGGTTGGCTGTAATTGTTCCATGGACAAACATCCTGACAAATATCACAGCCAAATATCCAATCATTGAATTGATCTTTAAATTTGGCAGGGATCTCATTTTTCAATTCAATGGTAAAATAGGAGATGCATTTACTGCCGTCAACTATATAGGGTTTTACTATTGCATCGGTAGGACAAGCATCAATACAGGCCGTACAGGAACCGCAATGATCTGTTACAGGATGATCGTATTCCAGATCCAGATCGATAATGAGTTCGGCAATAAAATAATAGGACCCCACTTGCTTGGTGATCAGATTGGTATGCTTTCCCATCCAGCCCAACCCACTTCTCGCAGCCCAGGTCTTATCCAACACCGGAGCAGAATCTACAAAAGCCCTGCCATGTACTTCTCCTATATCTTGATGAATGAAACTGAGTAGTTGTTTCAATTTATCCTTGATCACAAAATGATAATCGGTGCCATAAGCATATTTTGATATTTTATAACTACTGCTGTTTTGAACCTCTTTTGGATAATAATTGAGCAATAATGAGATCACACTCTTTGATCCAGGAACTAATTTTGTAGGATCCAATCGTTTGTCGAAGTGATTTTCCATATAGCTCATCTCACCTTGCATATTGGTATTCAACCAATTTTCCAACCGTGGCGCTTCCTCCTCAAGAAATTGAGCTTTGCTGATACCACAAGATAAAAAACCGAGGCGTTTGGCTTCGGTCTTGATATTTTGAGCATATATTGTTTTCAGACTCATTCTGTTCCTTCGTTGAATCGGAAATTAGAATAATCCTCCCTGGGTGTCGCTCTTAGTCTTTCCTAAATGTTTGTATGCAGCTTCGGTGACCTCACGCCCTCTGGGTGTTCTCATGATGAATCCCTGCTGGATCAAAAAAGGTTCATAGACCTCTTCCAGTGTTTCGGAACTTTCAGATACCGCAGTTGCCAATGTGGTAATTCCAACCGGTCCGCCTTTGAACTTATCGATGATGGTGGAAAGGATCTTATTATCCATCTCATCCAAACCGTGTTTATCCACATTCAATGCTTTGAGGGCATATCGGGCAATTTCGATATCGATATTGCCATTCCCTTTGATCTGGGCAAAGTCCCTAACTCTTCTTAATAAGGCATTGGCAATTCTTGGTGTCCCTCTGCTTCGCCCGGCTATTTCTATAGCAGCTTCCATGCTGATTGGAACACTTAATATAGCAGCACTTCTTTGAACGATCGATGTCAGTAGTTCGACAGTATAATATTCCAATCTGGAAGAGATGCCAAATCGAGCTCTCATAGGAGCGGTCAATAATCCCGATCGGGTTGTTGCTCCAACCAGCGTAAATGGGTTCAAATTTAGTTGAACCGATCTGGCATTAGGTCCCGATTCGATCATGATATCGATCTTATAGTCTTCCATCGCCGAATAGAGATACTCCTCTATGATCGGACTTAGCCGATGGATCTCATCTATGAACAGCACATCTCTGATCTCCAGGTTGGTCAGTAACCCAGCAAGATCACCCGGTTTATCCAGTACGGGTCCGGAGGTGACCTTGATATTTACATCCAATTCATTTGAAAGGATATAGGCCAATGTGGTCTTCCCCAATCCGGGAGGGCCATGGAACAAGGTATGATCCAGGGCTTCTTCTCTTTGGTTTGCAGCTTGAACAAAGATCTGCAGATTGTCAAGGACTTGTTCTTGTCCGGCAAAATCATCAAATGTTAATGGACGGAGCTTACGTTCTATATCCAATTCCTCGGAAGAGAAATTATCGCCGGTTGGATCCAGGTTATCATTCATATAACAAATATAAGAATCGTGAAGTTAAAATAATTAAACCGAAAAAACCATTTCAAATTCAATAATCGGCTTGAAATGGTCTTTACTTTAAGATCTGATATACGATCTAATGTTGTAGTTCTTCCTCGTTATCCTGTAGTGGAATATGCTGAGGAATAAAATCCTGTCCGGGGATCACATAGTCGGTTCCCTCTTTGTTCATCTTGCTATAATCGTAAGACCATCGATGTACATGAGGTATCGGACCATCCCAGTTACCATGGATGTGTTTCACTTCAGCGGTCCATTCCAACGTGGTCGAATTCCAAGGGTTCTTAGGTCCTTTCTTACCAAAGAAGATCGATCGAATAAAATTATACAGGAATAGTACTTGAGCTGCAGCAGCTAAGAAAGCAAATAATGTGATAACCACATTGATGTCGGTTAGATCATCAAAATAGGGAAATGCGGTATTGGTATAGTACCTTCGTGGAAGTCCGGCCATTCCGATGAAATGCATCGGGAAGAAGACCCCATAGGCTCCAATAGCCGTAAGCCAAAAATGTGCATATCCCAGATTCTTGTTCAACATCTTCCCTTCGAACATCTTAGGGAACCAATGATACAGACCCGCTAATAATCCGTACAGTGCCGACACACCCATGACCAGGTGGAAGTGTGCTACCACAAAGTAGGTGTCATGCACATTGATATCCAATGCACTGTCTCCTAATATCAGTCCTGTTAATCCACCGGATATAAACGTTGAAACGAATCCGATAGAGAATAACATGGCTGGATTCATTTTCAGATTTCCTTTCCAAAGCGTGGTGATCCAGTTAAACGATTTTACCGCAGAGGGTATCGCGATAAGAAGTGTTGTGAATGTGAACACCGATCCCAGGAATGGATTCATCCCGGTCACAAACATATGGTGTCCCCAAACAATAGTAGATAAGAATGCAATTGCTAAAATGGAAGCAACCATGGCTCTATATCCAAATATAGGTTTTCTGGCATTTGTCGACATGATCTCAGATACCAATCCCATTGCAGGTAGGATCACAATATATACCTCTGGGTGTCCTAAGAACCAGAAAAGATGTTCAAAAAGAACCGGTGATCCTCCTTGATTATGCAATACTTCTCCAGCGATATAGATATCGGATAGAAAAAATGATGTTCCAAAACTACGATCCATGATCAGCATGAGGGCTGCTGATAAAAGAACTGGGAAAGAAACCACCCCGATTATCGCTGTAATGAAAAAAGACCAAACGGTCAATGGCAGTCTTGTCATGGACATGCCTTTTGTTCTTAAATTGATCACCGTAACGATATAGTTCAGGGATCCCAATAATGAGGATGCGATAAACACAGCCATGGATACCAACCATAATGTCATCCCAGCTCCTGAACCGGGTATAGCCTGTGGCAGCGCGCTTAATGGTGGATAGATGGTCCATCCTGCAGATGCAGGCCCTGCTTCTACAAACAGGGATAGTACCATGATCACACTGGACAAGAAGAACAGCCAATAGGATACCATATTCAAGAATCCGGAGGCCATATCTCGAGCTCCGATCTGTAATGGTATCAATAGGTTACTGAAGGTTCCGCTGAGTCCGGCAGTCAATAAAAAGAACACCATGATCGTCCCGTGGATAGTTACCAAAGCCAAATAAACATTGGGATCCATGACACCATCTTCTGCCCATTTTCCAAGGAAGACCTCATATACTGTGAACTGCTTATCCGGCCAGGCCAATTGCAATCTGAAAAGCAACGACATAGAAATACCGATGAAACCCATAACCAATCCAGTGATGATGTATTGCTTAGAGATCATCTTATGATCCTGACTAAAGATATATTTTGTTATGAATGTCTCTTTATGATGATGCCCGTGATCATCGTGATGATCTACCATTTGATCGTTTGCGTGTTCTGACATATCTTCTTAAATCGGTTTTTGTTAGTTTTTTAAAGTTTCTGCAACAGTAGCTTGTTCGGCCAGCCATGCATTATACTCGTCTTCTGTTTCAACCACGATCTTCATCTGCATATTATAGTGATTGCTTCCACAGATCTTATTACACAACAGTAAGAAGTCAAACTCATAGGTTTCTAAAAGTTCTTCTCCCTTTGCGGCAAGTTCCTCGTTCTTTTTAGTTCGAATCGAATTGATCTTATTCACCTTATTGATCACTTCCTTTTCCAAACGCATCTCATAGGTTGTCTTATTTGGAGTAAATGCAAACTGTGTTACCATTCCTGGAACACAATTCATCTGAGCTCTAAAATGGGGCATGTATGCAGAGTGAAGGACATCCTGAGAGCGCATTTTGAATAATACTTTTCTACCTATTGGCAGGTGTAGTTCATTTACCACTTTATCATCCATAGCGTTTTGATCTGAAAGATCGACACCCAATTGATTGGCTCCTTCGATCAGTCTGACGTTTGCCTCTCCTAAGGTGTTATCCTCACCGGAATATCGAGCGCGCCAATCGAATTGATAGGCATAGAGCTCGATCACCAATGGATCATCATCGGGATCTACATTCATGATATCGGTCCAGGTAAACAACCCATAGATGATCAGACCAGCTAATACTATAACCGGGATGATGGTCCATATGAATTCCAATTTATGATTGTCTGCATAAAAAAGTGCCTTTCTTTCTTTATTGCCACGGTATATGAACGCAAAATAATGCAATAACCATTGGGTAAAGATTCCGACTACGAATATCAGGATCATGGTGATCAAAAAGAGTTGGTCTGTTTCCAATCCATGTTCAGAGGCTGAAACGGGTAACAATACATCTCCCCAGAGCCAAAAACAGATAATAAGGAGTAAATAGATAAACAAGACAAATCCCAACATGAGATAACCCTGTATGTTATTGTCTTTATTTGTTGCTATTTCTGGTTGTGCAGATGCCGACAAACGAAACATCTTGTTTATTTGCCAGATGGCCACTCCAAAAAGTATGATCACTAATACTACTAAAAATGCGGTCATTTTATTCTATTCAATATTGATTATTAATAATGATATTGCTTACTTTCCTTAATAAAAGGATTTCGTTTTACCAATAATGGTGCTTTTGTCATATTGCTGAACACAATGTATACAAACAATCCGAAGAAGAACAAAACAGCTCCTATCTCAGGAATTCCAACAAACCATGATGTTCCTACTGTTGCAGGCATCACCATAACAAAAACATCCAAATAATGTCCTGCCAATATAACAATTCCCGTGAGTACTACAAACCAATTCACTCGTTTGTAATCGCTATTCATCAATAAGAGCACTGGGAATATGAAGTTCATGGCAAACATTCCGAGGAATGGTAATTTATAATCTTCCAAACGCGTCACGAAGTAGGTGACCTCCTCCGGTATGTTCGCATACCAGATAAGCATGAATTGTGAGAACCAGAGGTAGGCCCAGAAAATACTGAACCCGAACATATATTTAGCAAGATCATGTATATGACTGTCATTTACAAATTCAAGATAACCCTGTGACTTCATTACTATGGTCACTAAAGCAATAACGGTGATGCCAGAGACCATCATACCTGCAAAAATATACCATCCAAACAAAGTGCTGAACCAATGAGGATCAAAGCTCATGATCCAATCCCAAGACATCATAGATTCAGTAACGATAAAGAACACCAAGAAACCAGCAGACATCTTAAAGTTCTTCTTGAACCATCGATGGTCTTCTGCAGTATCGTCCCTCAACGAATTTCTTCTTGAAAAGTATCGATAGAGATTATATCCCAACAGGTAGACCAATGCTCTGATCAGGAAAAATGGTTTATTCAACCAAGAACTTTTCCCAGCAATCAATGTATCATAATGCTCACTATCTGGATCGACCAGATCAGGATCCATCCAATGGAAGATATGATTCAGATCAAAAAATGAAGCAAGCAACAAGGCGATAATGATCACTGATGCTATTGGCAAATAAGATGTGATCCCTTCCATGACCCTGAATAGTACCGGAGACCAACCCGCTTGAGCAGCGTATTGGATGGCATAGAATGCCAACACACCCAGAACAATTATAAAAAAGAAGAATGATGCAATGTACAATGCAGACCATGGGCGGTTTTGCATTTGATGCATTACATGTTCATAATGGGCATCTCCATCATGCGCTTCTTCACTATTCTCATTATGAGAATCAGTTGCAACTTCATGTCCATTTTTGGCATCATCAGAACCATTATGACTGTCATGACCGGCAGTCATTTCTTTTACATCCTCGATGGTCTTGGGCGTAGAAAGAAAACCAGTAGTGATTCCAATGGCTCCAATTACCATGAAAATAATTGCAAAAAGTTTCAATTTATTTGGTAGCGTATACATATCTTAAGCTATTCTCTTATTTCTTATTTTAATGTTCTTCTTCTGAAATAATATCCTCAGTCATTCCATCGACTTCTTCCGTGATCTCTTTAACAGGCTCTAATAAAGGTTCTCCTTTTAGGCCTGCTTTTAAATTAAGCACATGCATGGTAATTTGCCAACGTTCTTTTTCATTGGTTTGTGAAGCATGCGATCCCATGGCGTTGATACCATACATCATGACATGATAAATACTTCCTTCCGTAATATTTCTTCCCGGATCAGCATAACTTGGAACACCAAGAAATTTTTCTCTTTTCACCAAGATCCCTTGTCCATCTCCTTTATCTCCATGACAAACTGCACAATAAATTGTAAATAGTTCTTTACCTTCAGCTAAGTTTTCTTCCGTTACATCAAGAGGCATTTTCAAATCAGCACGTGCCTGACTCAAGCCATCAAACGAATTCTCATATTCATAAGGTTCCCATCCCCTTGGAATGGTACCATCAACTGCTAACATGGCTGATTGCTCACCTGGAAAAATCTCATAAGCACCATAGGTCTCATAATCGACCGGCTCATACATGTTTGGCATATATTGATAATTTGGCGCGTCATTGCTATTACAGGAAACCATAATAGCCGAAATAAAAATGACTGCCGCTATATAAATAGTATTTTTCATATTAATGCTCATCGTCCTTATTGATTAATTTTAATTCGATCGCTCCAGTATTTTTCATAAATTCTTTAAGGGAATCAACATCATGAGAACCCGCATCAACTTCCATCAAGAAATGGTCGTCGGTAGTTCTTACATCTGGGTTCTCTGCTTTCTTAAAAGGCCAAAGTCGACTTCTTAAATAAAATGTGATCACCATTAAGTGTGCTGCAAAGAAAACGGTCATTTCAAACATGATAGGTACAAATGCCGGCATGTTCTCCAAATAACTAAAACTCGGTTTACCACCTATATCTTGCGGCCAATCCTGTATCATGATGAAATTCATCATGATTATTGCAACAGAAAGACCTACCAGACCATATATAAATGAGGTGATAGCTATCCTGGTGTCTGCAAGACCCATGGCCTTTTCAAGACCATGTACCGGAAACGGAGTATAGATCTCTTCGATATGATAATGCCCATCACGAACCTTTTTTACAGCCTGCAACAATATATCATCATCGTTATAAATAGCGTGTATTACTTTCGATGCCATAGTTAATCGTTTTTTAAATTTTCATCCTTATTATTCGTTGATGAAAAATCACCATAATGCTTTACATCATCTCCTTTTTCAGCTCGTAATCTCTTAAACTTCTCTCCGGAAGATTTTAAGATGGACTTCACTTCTGCCTGCGCGATTACCGGGAATGTTCTTGCATACATCAAGAATAACAAGAAGAAGAAACCTACGGTTCCAACAAATATTCCAGTATCAACAAACGTTGGTGAGAACATCGACCATGAAGACGGAAGATAGTCCCTGTGCAATGATGTCACAATGATCACAAAACGCTCAAACCACATTCCGATATTCACTACAATTGAAATAATGAATGAGAACATGATACTGGTCCTTAATTTCTTAAACCACATGAATTGTGGTGAGAACACATTACAGGACATCATCGCCAAATAAGCCCACCAGTAAGGACCCGTTGCTCTGTTCAGGAATGCATACTGCTCATATTCTACTCCTGAATACCAAGCGATGAACAGCTCTGTGATATAAGCAACACCAACAATGGAACCCGTGATCATGATCACGATGTTCATTAATTCTATGTGCTGTAAGGTGATATAATTTTCAAGATTGCACACCTTTCTCATAATGATAAGTAAGGTATTTACCATCGCAAATCCGGAGAAGATGGCCCCGGCAACGAAATAGGGTGGAAATATGGTAGTATGCCAACCCGGGATGACCGATGTGGCGAAGTCGAAGGATACAATGGTATGAACCGAAAGCACAAGTGGAGTTGCCAAACCTGCAAGAACCAAGGATACTTCTTCAAATCGTTGCCAATCTTTTGCTCGTCCACTCCAACCAAACGACAGGATTCCATAGATCCTTTTGGTGAATGGGGTTATCGCACGATCTCGTATCATCGCAAAATCAGGCAATAATCCAGTCCACCAGAATACCAATGAAACCGACAGATAGGTAGATATTGCAAAAACATCCCATAGAAGGGGAGAGTTAAAGTTTACCCACAACGATCCAAACTGGTTGGGAATGGGTACTACCCAGTAGGCCAACCAAGGACGACCCATATGAATGATCGGAAACAGGGCTGCCTGGATCACAGAG
>JAHEHC010000029.1 GCA_024644805.1 Flavobacterium sp.
TATTTGCCTCTGACGCCAGTGGTAACATTGCATCTTGTCAGTCTACAGTAACTGTGGTCGATCTACTCGGACCAGAAGTTGTGTGTCCGGAAGATCAAACGCAAGATCCAGGACCAGGTAATCTGTACTGGGAAGTGCCGGATTACTGGGCTAATGGTGAAGCTTCAGCTACAGACAACTGTACTGATCCAGTGACCGTTACCTCACAAGATCCAGCACCTGGAACATTGCTTCCAGACGGTGTCTACACAGTCACTATGTGTGCTGAGGATCAGTATGGTAATGAAACTTGCTGTACCTTCGAATTGACTATCGAAAGTGTCTTAGGTATGGAGGACAATGAGCTTAGTAAAGCCATTGTGATGTATCCTAACCCTGCTGATGACATAGTTACCATTGCAAACAGCTCTAATATATTATTAGACACTGCAATGATCTATGATATAAGTGGCAAACTGGTATCACAGATCGATCTGCAAGACATGCAGGATAAGAAAGTGATCGATGTTTCGGCATTGGCATCAGGAGTGTATATGGTACAGATTTACGGAGAACAATCAACTGTTGTAAAACGATTGATCAAAGAGTAATCAATCCTTTATTATTAACCAATCAATCAAGAACCCTCCATCGCTTAAAGCTTTGGAGGGTTTTTTATATGGTATATTAAAAACAGAATTAGGGTTCGAGGGTAAACAATTGAAGTGGTGCGTTATTACTAACAACCAGAAAGTGTTCTTTTCCATTGATAACAATTCGATCGATATCCTTGGAATCACTATCGATGAATGGGTCGTATTCCTTAGCATATTTAAAGGAACCTAATCCGTCACCAAGAAGCACATATCCATAGTTGCTATCATATCTGATAGTTTCTACTTCAGCATCGTAAATAGCTCCAATTCCTAAGATATCCATATTTCCATCATTGTTGATGTCTGTAGCCAAAGTGGAAAGGGTAGGACCTGTTTGAGCTTCATTGACCAAATCGGTAACTTTAAAATCCCCATTTCCTAAATTCTCTACATAAGCACTTTTAAAATTATAGGAAGTCAGTTTAAATGCATCCTTCAGACGATCCTCCCCATAGATATCCTGGAATTCCATATGAGCAAATTCTTTGTAGGTCTGGATCTTTTCCAAAAGGAAAGGGTTTTGTTCTGAACTGCATTCCTTTCCACGAACAGGAACAACTTTACCATTGCTGATCTTGCTCATAGCAACATCATAGCTGCCATTATCATCGAAATCTTTAGAATAGATATACAAAGGTTTCTTTTCGGAAGGATGGAATTTATTGTTATCGCCAATATTTCCCATTACATAGTCCTCATCACCGTCTCCGTCAAAGTCTGCTGCCGTGATGCTGAACCACCATCCTGATGTTTTTTCAAGGCCGGTGATGTTGTCATTCTTCTCAAAAGTTCCATCGTGGTTGGTAAACAGGGTAGGAGCCATCCATTCACCTACCACCATCAAGTCAAGATCTTTGTCCATATCATAATCGGTGAATACAGCTTCAGAGACCATACCTATTTCAGCAAGTGCTTTGCTGGTCGAAGTATCATCGATAAAGGTTCCATTTTCGTTTTTCAACAGATAGGATCTGGCAGGAAGGGGGTATTTTTTTGGGATCAAATTCCCTCCCACAAATAGATCGAGATCACCATCCTGATCATAATCGGCAGATACCACTGCCTTTCCAGAGGTGAGCATAGCAGGAAGTGCATTCTTATTCCTCTTGAAGTTTCCTTTACCATCGTTGGTGTAGAGTCTGTCCTGCAACAGGAGATCATCTTCATTAAGTTCATAACCGGCACTCACCACATAGAGATCCTGATCTCCATCACCATCGGCATCAAAAAACAAGGCATTGGCATCTTCATAAGCATTTTCTTTAGCCCATAATTGTACATTGGTAGGGGTAAAAGTTCCATCACTATTTTGAGTGTATAGTGAGGCTGGAGCACCTGCTGCATTCCCAACGAAGAAATCCTCAAAGCCATCGCCGTTCACATCGGCTTTAGCGATACCGGTACCTTTGGTTGATTGTTTTTGAGGGATGAGCAGTTGCAGGGAGAAGTCGTTGAAATCATTTTCGACATGGGTGTAATTGATTCCCAGACTAGATGGGTCGACTGATCTTTTGCTACTACTATAATTTGCTAATTGGAATGGTTCGTTCTTAGCTGATGCATAATCCACAAGGATCCTTTTGTTGATCGTTGCATTTTGTAGTGTATATGTTCTTCCATCAGGCCATACCACTATTAACTCATTGACCATATCGGCCTCGGGAATACCAAAGTGCAATATATTGGTCACCGAAGATTTGTATCCACGAGCCAAATAAAGTTGCTGAAACTGTGTGATATTTTCATTTACCAGATAAATACTGGCTCCAATTCCAAAAGGATTGGTTTTTGGTCCTTTAAGTTCGACCTGTAGGTAGTTGTTATTCGAATTGTTTCTATAGATCCCAGCAGGATCATCGATGTTATTGGTGATCAGATCCAGATCACCATCATTATCCAGATCGGCGTAGGCGGCACCATAAGAAAAACCTGGATCCACCAATCCCCATTCTTCAATTTTCTTTTCAAACTTAAGATCGCCATTATTCTTAAATATATAATTGCTCATTTTTTCAGAAGGGAAAGTATTCAATAGGCTCTCTAAAGACATCGATTCGCCTCTTGCCATGACTCCTTTAAGAATTCTTCTGGAGTCTTGATTGGTGTAATCTCTATCTACTCCATTGGTTACAAAAATGTCTTTATTTCCGTCATTATCGAAATCGGCAATAAGAGGAGCCCAACTCCAATCGGTTTTTGCAATACCACTTAATTGTGCGGTTTCCTGGAATTTTCCATTTCCAACATTATAAAACAACATATTGGCCATATAGGAGTGGTGGTACCCGACCTTTACCATATTCATGAAATTTGCTGTACTCATCGAGGCCATATTCTCCTTACTTCTAACATGACTTTCAGATACCATGTCCAGTGTGACTAGATCATTGAATAGGTCATTGTTCAGATCGGCAAAATCGGTACCCATGCTATTTGTAGAAATATGATTCAACCTAGAAAGTATCTCGTTCTTAAAAGTTCCATTCTTTTGATTGATGTAGAGTGCGTCTGGTTCTAAGAAATCGTTGGCTAAATAGATATCGTCCCAACCGTCATTATTAAAATCTCCAATGGATGCTGCTAATCCCCAGGCTTTGTTATACAAGCCAGCCTGATCGGTCACTTTGATAAATCGATTTCCATCGTTTTGATACAACTGATCACTGGTAACCTCTTCAATTTGCCTCTGAATCTCACTATTGATGGTTCCATTATTGTTGAAGTCGTATCGATGATTCACAACATATAGGTCTAAGTCACCGTCTTTGTCATAATCCAATGAATAGGCCTGCGTGGTATACCCCGGATCATCGATTCCCCATTTTTTGGCTTCTTCAATAAAGGTGCCGTCCTTCTGATTTACAAAGAGTAAGTTTCTTCTTGCTTCATTATCATTCAATGATCCTGCCTTTGATATATATAGGTCTAACCAACCATCATTATTCACGTCCAACATGGTCACAGCGGAAGTAAATCCTGAAAAATCTTCTGTATTAGAGGATACGGTTATATCTTCAAATTCAAGATCGCCCTTGTTCTTATAGAGTTTATTGGGACCGAAGTTGGAGATAAAATAGATATCCTGTAGCCCATCATTATCTACATCACCAACAGCTACTCCAGCTCCGGTATAGATATACATATAATTCATAAAATTAAAATTATTGTCCTGGATTATTCTATTGGTGAAATAAATACCCGATTCATCAGGTACTACTTTATTGAATAATGTTGTAGCTCCATCGGTATATCCACCCGTTTTAAACTGATCTTTATTTTCGTCTGAACAAGAAAAAGAAACAGCTATCAATAAGCTGAGTAGCATTAATTTTTTCATGGTTGTAGATCTTTTTTTGGTGTTTAACAAATATATAAAAAAGGAGTTTATCTTACTATTAACTAACACTGGCTAAAGTTACTTGCAATTAATGATCCTATGCTGAAACCCAATTTTCGATGATCTGCTTACCAAGAGGCGTTAGGATACTTTCCGGATGAAATTGAATTCCTCTTAGGTCATATTCTCTATGGCGTATGGACATGATCTGTTCTTCATCATCTATTGCAGTGACTTCTAAATCATCTGGAATTGAATTCATGTCGATCACCCAAGAATGGTATCTTCCTACATCAAATTGTTTGTCCAGTCCTTTAAACAGGGTTTCATCATCCACTAAGACAGTCACTTCACTTTTAATACCGTGCTTGACTTCTTCTAATTGCTTTAAGGAACCTCCGAAAACCTCACAGATGGCCTGATGACCTAAGCATACTCCTAATATGCTTTTGGTAGAGGCATATTTCCTGATCAGCTGCTTTATTATTCCGGCCTCATCGGGGAGTCCTGGTCCGGGTGAAATCAGTATTTTATCAAAGTCCTGAACACTATCTATATTCACCTGATCGTTTCTGATTACAGTTAGCTTACAATTCAATTCTTCAAGGTAATGAACTAGGTTGTAAACAAAGCTATCATAATTATCGATCACTAAAACATTCATCCGTGAAATGAAATTGATTTAAGAGGTAAATATACTTGTTTTTAGTCACGGAAATTTGAAATGTATTGATATAGAACAAATAAAAAAAGCCTGCTCTTAAAGAACAGGCCTTTTCAAACTAACTAACAATAATTGATTAATGCACAAGGGTAACATTTAATTCGATGGTGTCGGAAATGGTCTTATCTCCCAGGTCATCAAAGAAACTACCTGAACCATAACGAACGTCAAATTTTGACCGGTCGATCTCAATATTGGCTGTTGAGGTATTTCCTTTCATGATCAGGTCGAATGAAACAGGATGAGTTATGCCCTTAATGGTCATATCACCTGTAATACTATAACTGCTGTCCGACTTTTTCACCTCCTTGATGCTGAAGGAAGCGGTAGGAAATTTTTCAACGCTAAAGAAATCATCACTCTTCAAGTGACCTTCTAATTTCTCTTTGTATTTTCCATCAAGATCCTTGTTCGTAATGGAAGTCATATCGATCTCGAAATGGCCTCCAACAAGGGCATCATTCTTAAATTCAAAATATCCTTTTTTAAGATCGATCGTTCCATTGTGAGATGAACCAATAACCTTTTTTCCAGTCCAAATTATGGTACTTTCAGTAATGGTCACTTTCTCTTTAACAGGCGGTGTAAATGCAAATGCTGTAAAAACAATGGTAGCTATTAGCATGGTGTTAACTATCTTTTTCATAATGTAAATGTTTAATGATTAATATTTGATTTTACGTTCTTAATGTATCCAGTTGTTCATTCAACCCTTCCATTTGCTTAGAAGAGAGATTCTTTACCAGATCGCTATTTAATTTATTCATTTTCGGGTCTATTCTTTTAAGCAGACGTTGACCCTCTTCAGTGATGAAGATCTCAACTTTTCTGCGGTTTTGCTCACAAACATGTCTCTCTACCAATCCTTTATTCAACAATTTGTCAACCAATCGGGTTGTATTGCTGTTCTTATCGATCATTCGGTCTTGCAGGGTAGAAAGGTTGGCTGGGTTACCCTTTTGACCTCTTAATATCCTGAGCACGTTGAATTGTTGATTCGACAGATCAAATTGCTTTAACAGGGATGTCACTTGTTCTTCAAGAAAGCGGGAGGTGTACAAAATGTTTATTATGGTCTTGGTGGAAACCTCCATTCTTCCAGTTGTTTTTATGACTTCCTCTATTTTCATTTGTATAAACAATATTTGTAGGTACAAATGTATAAAATATTTTTATTTAATTAAAATTTTAACAATTATTTAATTCAACTAAATTTGGATATGGATTTTAACGATCTATTAATCAAATGTTAAATCTTTTCTATACTGTGAAACATTGAATATTTTTAAAACATGAAGATTCAAATTATTTTAGGGATGTTATTGATCCTCATATCATGTAAGGATCAAACTGATGCATCATCGAATCAGGATCTTTACAAAACACAAGATAGTACTATCGTTGAGCCTCTCGATGAGTTGCCTATACCTTCCTACAATTTTGATGAATTCAGTCATTTATTGGAAAAGAAGAATGATACCACCTACATTGTCAACTTTTGGGCAACCTGGTGTAAACCCTGTATCAAGGAGCTGCCTGCATTCGAAAGGGTTCATGATGAATATAGTTCAAAAAAGGTGAAAGTGATCCTGGCCAGTCTCGATTTTCCCAATCAGGTGAATAGTCACCTGACCCCATTTATCGCCAAGCATCAGGTCAGGTCGGAAGTGGTTTTGCTTGATGATTCCGATACCAATTCCTGGATTCCAAAGGTTGATACAACCTGGTCCGGTGCCATACCGGCGACCATAATATATAATTCAAAACACAGAAAATTCTATGAAAGAACGTTTAGTTTTGATGAACTAATACAAGAAATTAATTCTATAAATGAACAATAATATGAGAACACATAAACTACTTTTTTCTATTTCAGCACTGATATTCACTTTAGTGGTATTCAGTGGATTTCGCAATACTTCAGAAGAGATCTCCGGATATACAATTGGAGATGAGATCACCAATTTCAACCTGAAGAATGTTGATAATACCATGGTGTCCTTGGATGATTATCCGGATGCATTGGGATACATCATTATTTTCACCTGCAATACCTGTCCTTATTCAGTTGCCAATGAAGATCGGATCATAGCTTTGGACAAGGAATTCAAAGGAAAGGGGTTTCCTGTCATCGCTATCAATCCCAATAATCCCAATGTAAAACCAGGAGATAGTTTTGAAAAGATGCAACAACGATCCAAGGATAAAGGGTTCACCTTTCCTTATCTACTCGATGAAGGCCAAAAGATCTATCCGTTGTTCGGTGCCACCAAAACCCCTCATGTCTATTTAGTTCAGAAGGAGCGGGGAAAGAACATTGTCAAATACATTGGTGCAATTGATGACAACGTTCGTGATGGTTCTAATGTCAAAGAACATTTTTTGGCCAATGCATTGAATGAATTATTGAATGGGAAAGAAGTTACCATAAAAGAGACCAAGGCCATAGGATGCTCGATCAAAGTTTGATCTCATACTTTTTTTTCTATTGAAATGTGATAAATCACAAACAATAGTGTAACAAAACGGATTTTTTTACGTCTATCATAAAAGACCTCTTTTAAGATAATTTTAACAGGATGAGGAAAATCCTTCTTTTTGTAACGGTATTTGCACTTTTGATCTTACACTCTTGTAATGATTCTAATAGGAAGGAAACATCCACCAGCGACATCGAATTGATTTCGGCTCAACAGGTTCATGAAGCCATAAACAATGAGGACTCCTTGCAATTGGTTGATGTCAGATCACAAGAAGAATATAAGGTCAGTCATTTAAAAGGGGCTCAAAATATTTGCATTGATAACGATGATTTTGACAAGAAGGTCAAATCATTGGACAAGAACAAACCGATATATGTTTACTGCAAGAAGGGATCTCAGAGTGCCAAGGCAGCAGAAAAACTTAAGAAATTGGGATTCACCAAGGTGTATGACCTCGATGGTGGAATTCGTTCCTGGGAAGAAAAAAAATTGGAACTAGAAAACTACAATCTTCCAATTCCGTAAAAATTTTTCCTTTATTTTTTCGGAAATCTTTAAAATCCATAGACTTGGATCATTTTTTTTTCAATATTGATTATCTTTAGATGAAATAATCACTTATTTTAAAAATGAATCCCGAAGAATTAAAAAACGTCCTAACCGATCTTATCAAGTATGGAATCTTACCCAGGACCATGTCCACACGCATGGTGGTTGAATTTCTGGATAATAATGAATATCACAGAAAAAAATTATACCGCCCTGAATTCAAGGAAGTCTTAGGAAGATCGAGAAAGAAAAAAGGGGGTAATTTTGATTTTGACACGATGAAGGTCATCGAGTTTAAAATGGAAACTCAGGGTACCATTCGTTTCCCAAAAAATTAATATATATGAAAAACTCACCGCTTAACAAAATTAAATATCTCATTTTTTCTATATTCCTATTGCCTTTGTGTCTGTTTGCTCAGGAAATTAATCAGAAGGATTCCATACGAACCAAGAAGATCAGTATTGCAAAGGAGATCATGAACGGAGCTGAAAATTGTGCCCTGATAACCCTCGATAGTGAAGGGCGGCCCAGAGCAAGAACGATGGATCCCTTTTCTCCTGAAGAGGATCTCACCGTATGGTTCGGGACCAATCCCAAAAGTAGAAAGGTGAATCAGATCAAGAATGATCCTCGTGTGACACTCTATTATTACGATCAATCAACGGTTGGATATGTGATGATTCAAGGTACTGCTGAACTGGTTAACGATAAAGATGCTAAAAAACAGTATTGGAAAGAGCAGTGGACGGCTTTCTATCCCGATAATGATGAACATTATCTGTTGATAAAAGTTACTCCCAACTGGTTGGAACTGGTGAGCTATAAACATGGTATGGAGGGGGATTCCATTCATTGGACACCTCCGAACATCCAACTTAATTCTGGTAAGGAATAATTTTAGTTCGATACCTGAACTATGGATATCCACTTCAAGGGATTTTGACCATTTTCAAGTTGAGATAAACACCTATTTCTATTCAGATGAAAGTCCAGTAATTAATCTATGTTCGCCTATCAGGATTCTATTGTGACCATTGCTTTATTATTCCTCGACCATTCGCTCCAGGAACCCACGTACAACTTAGGGGTCATCATTCCGGCATAGTCCATAGCCAGTATCGTATGACAAGCCGTAACTCCCGAGCCACAATGAATGATCGTATTGTGGGCATTGTAGGTTTTGAAAAGTTCATTATAATTTTTTAATAATTCGATCGGGGATTTAAATTTTCCGTTTTCATCCAGATTTTCTGAATAGGGAATATTGATCGCATTTGGAATATGTCCCGCTATGAGATCTATAGGTTCTTCTATGCCCTGATATCTATTCTCACCACGTACATCAACAATAGTATACTCTTCGGAATTGGAGGCCAGTTCCACCTCATCCATTTCAGCAACAGGAAGGACCCATTCCGTGACCTTATAATGGCTTTTGGGTAGCTCTTCTCTATTCGAACTCATTGGAAAACCGATCTGTTCAGCAGCTTGTTGTCCTCCATTTAATACCTGTACCAGATCATGACCGATCGATTTTAGCATCCACCAAAAACGGGCAGCGGCATTAGCTCCCCAATTCATATCGTAAATGATCACATGACTGGTTTTACTGAGACCTAACTGGGATAAAGTTTCAGAGAATTGCTCCGGAGTGGGTAAGGGGTGTCTACCCCCAATAGAAGCATTGTCCTTGATGTTTGAAAGGTCATTGTTCAGATCGATATACACAGCTCCTTCCAAATGATTCTTTAAAAAGTTATTTTTGGCCTCAGATCCACTTCCAGCATCGACCAAGATCAGTTCCTCTTTTTTACAAAGTTCGAGTAGTTCGGATGCATTTATAATTGGGCTTAAAGGGTGCATACTTTTTTTAGATAAAAATTGACTCATTATTTTAAATAATTATTCTCTGTCATCATTTTTTAGCAAATACGTCAAAAAATATAATTAAAGCTCATTGATTCCGGTTTCAAATCCATCGATACTGATGGTATTATGGGCGTTCCAATATTCTTTGATTTTTCCTTTTTTCTTTTTTTCTGCCCAGGATCTTAAAAAGGTACGTTCTTCCTTATATTCCATAATTGGGACTCCAAATCCACAGGAGGTTTGAACCAGATCGATATCCAGTTCAATGATCTGCCTGGCACCAGGAGGACGTTCAAATTGATCAATGAATTGTTTGAATTGAATATCCCGTTCATGATATATTGTTGCTTTTCCATAGACCCTGAGTATCATTGGACTGCCTTCAAATGCACAGAACATCATGGTCATTCTTGGATCCTTAAGCAAATGTGCAGCTGTTTCATTACCACTACCAGTCAGGTTCAGCCAGATCAATCTGTTTGGGCCGATCACCCTCAAAGAGTCCATTCCTTTTGGTGATACATTCACCCTGCCATCAGAGGCGGCAGTTCCGACAAAGAATATCTTTTGATCCTCAATAAACTGCTTAATGGACTCTGATATTTCAGTAAATTGTTTTCCCATGAGTTGTATGATTTCTAGTAAAGATTACTCCGATTTATGAACTTCCATTTCAATTTCAATCATAAATTCGGGTAGAGCCAGCTCTTTAACCCCTAACCAGGAACCGGTTGGAAACTGATTGGTGTAGATGGTGCTTCTATAAGCTGCAAGTTCCAGGAATAAAGGCATGTTGGTAGTAAAGATATTTTCTACAACGACATCGTCAAAAGTGCAGCCAAAATGTTTTAACACCTTGTCCAGGTCAGCATAGCAATTCTTCATCTGTTGTTCAAGATCTCCAATGGCTGTGGGATTTCCTTCATCGTCCATACTAACAGCCCCTGATACTTTGATCTCGTTCCCGATCTTAACGGCATGAGAATATCCATAGGCTTTTTCGACTTCTGGACGCAGCAGGAAATACTCGGGTTCTTCGTTCATTGATACGGTTTCCTCTTCAGCAGTAATGCTATCTTCGTTGGCCTCTTGTTTTTGGTTACAACTTGAAACGATTATGATCGATAGGAGTAGAGAAACCATTAAAGTTGTTTTAAAGAATTGATTCAATGTGTTTTTCATTTTAATTGGTTGTTTTAGTTAAAAATTTATAAATACTATTAATGATCAAGTTTTTAAAAATAGTCAATTTTGAATACTAATGATAAGTCTTAGGCTGACAAATATCATTTTTACTATGCCGGATTTGAAATATCTTAGTGGGCCGAACATAAAAAAGTTATCAATTATGAAAAAAAGAGTCCTTATCATGGGTGCTGCCGGTCGTGATTTTCACAATTTCAATACTTTGTATAGAGATAATGAGAATTATGAGGTAGTTGCCTTTACAGAAGCACAGATCCCCAATATTGAAGATAGAAAATATCCTGCATCATTAGCCGGGAAATTATATCCAGACGGAATCCCGATCTTCGATGAGATCGAACTTGAGAAATTGATCGTAGAATTGAAAGTGGATGATGTTGCTTTTTCCTATTCCGATGTTTCCTATGATTATCTGATGCATAAAAGTGCATTGGTAAATGCAACAGGAGCCAATTTTGTATTATTGGGAAGGAATGATACTTCCATTAAGAGTATAAAACCATTGATCAGTGTTTGTGCCACCAGAACTGGATGTGGTAAGAGTCAGACCGCAAGACAACTGATCGAGATCCTCATAGAAAAGGGATTGAAAGTGGTTGCGATCAGGCACCCTATGCCCTATGGCGATCTTGAAGAACAACGAGTTCAGCGTTATGCTAAATTGGAAGATCTGAAGAAACACAAATGTACCATTGAGGAAATGGAAGAATACGAACCTCATATCGTAAGAGGAAATGTGATCTATGCCGGGGTCGATTATGAAGATATTCTTAGAGCTGCCGAGAACGATCCTGACGGCTGTGATGTCATTATCTGGGATGGAGGGAATAACGATTTTCCATTTTACGCTGCCGACCTACATATTACCGTTACCGATCCACATAGAGCAGGGCATGGTATGAAGTATTATCCTGGAGAGGTAAATCTAAGATTATCCGATGCGGTCATTATCAATAAGATGGATAGCAGTGATCGGGAAGATATTGCCAAGGTAAGAAAAGTGATTGCCGAGATCGCACCAAATGCCAAGGTCATAGATGCCGCATCACCAATTCGTGTTGCCGACCCAACCTTGATCAGGAATAAGAGAGTACTTGTTGTAGAAGATGGTCCTACCATGACCCATGGTGGTATGAAGATGGGAGCCGGTATGGTCGCTGCACAGAAGTTTGGTGCAGCTGAACTGGTCGACCCAAGACCATTCCTCGTTGGTAAATTAAAGGATACATTTAAAACCTATCCCAATATTGGAATTCTATTACCCGCAATGGGCTATGGTGACGAGCAACTCAGAGACCTTGAAGCAACGATCAACGCGTGTGATTGCGATGCAGTGATCATTGGTACACCGATCGATCTAAATCGTGTGATCGATATAAAAAAACCAAGTACACGGGTTTTCTATGATCTGCAGTCGATAGGATCTCCGAGTTTAGAAGAGGTGGTTGAGGAGTTTTTAGTGAAACAAAACCATTTAGCTATATCAAACTAAATTTTGTCTAATGAGAAAAGCGCTCTATTGTTACTTTCAACGATAGGGCGTTTTTTTTTATACCTATTTATTATCTAATATTGCATAGTTAAGTTCAACATGAGATAAGACACTATATTTTTTTAATATCAATGATCAATAAATATTCAAATCAGTATTTTCTTTTAATTAATTCTCTTCGTATTGTATCTTCATTTCTTATAATCTCGCTATTTACTGCCTGTAATTCTGAAAAAAGCGACTATGTGGACAAGGAAATCCAAGGTCATTATGATTCCAACTATGTAGGTTCCAATACGTGCATCGAATGCCACCAGGAGCAGTATGATACATGGATAGGCTCACATCATGATCTGGCCATGCAAGTAGCGAACGATTCAACTGTATTGGGAGATTTTAATAATGTGAGAACACGAATCGATGGTGTGGACTATTTCTTTTATAAGGAAAACAATGAATTCATAGTACAGATTAAGGAGATTGACTCTTCGGTGACCAAATATAAGATCACATTTACTTTTGGGGTTACCCCCCTGCAGCAGTATTTAGTAGATTTCGAAAAAGGAAAAAAACAAGTATTAAGAGTTACCTGGGATGTGATCGAAAAGAAATGGTATCATCAATATGATGGAGACACAATCGAACCCCATGACTGGTTGCACTGGACCAAAGGGGCGCAGAATTGGAATACCATGTGTGCCGAATGCCATTCGACCAATTTGGAAAAGAATTATATCATTGATACGGATTCATTTGAAACCACCTATAGCGAGATCAATGTGGCCTGTGAAAGTTGTCATGGACCCTCGAAAAAGCATAACGAGTGGGCTCTTGAGGACCCAAAAGGCGAGAATACTTATATTTTAGGAGGCATGAATCAGATGGAACAACTAAACCTGTGTGCATCCTGTCATGCCCGAAGAGCTAAATTGACCCCGAACCTGACTCCTGGAGACTATTTTGAGGATCAGTATCTGATTCAGAATCTGTCAACCAGTTTTTACCATGGTGATGGTCAGATACTCGAAGAAGACTACGTATATGGCTCTTTTTTACAGAGTAAGATGTATGCCAATGGAATTATGTGCTCCAATTGTCATGATTCCCATTCAATGAAATTGAAATTTGATGGTAATGCGTTGTGTTTACAGTGTCATGTGCCGGCAAAATACAATGCAGAGAATCATTCTTTTCACAAGGAGAATACAGAGGCCGATCTCTGTATCAATTGTCATATGACCGGCGAGATCTATATGGGAAATGATTTCAGAAGGGATCATAGCTTCAGGGTGCCCAGACCCGATCAATCCACTATCTATGGAACTCCGAATGCCTGTACCAAATGCCATCAGGATAAGAATGACCTTTGGGCTGCCAATGCCATTGAAAAGTGGTATGGCGATACCAGGCCCGATCATTTTTCGGATGCCCTGCTTTTAAGCTCCAAGGTTGGTTTAACAGATACCGAAAGAAAAAAATTAAATGATTTTATCAACGATCTGAAGTATCCTGCCATTGCTCGATCGACGGTCATTGAAAACTTGGATTTTAGGAACGAGGAAGAGTTCAGTAGTTTGATACAGGCCTTGAATGATTCATCTGCAACGGTAAGATATAATGCCTTATTGAAATTTAGAATCTTATCCCCTCAAGAAAGGACAACAATTGCACTGAGGCATTTGAAGGATTCAATAAGATTGGTTAGAATTGGTGCTGCTAAATTGATGATCGGATTCAATGAGAATGCACTTGAGGAGCCGGACAGATCGAATTTGGAAAAAGCACGTTCTGATTTGGAGACCATGTTGTTCAGCAATGCCGATTTTTCTACTGGAAGGTTGCAATTGGGAGATTATTATTTGCAAAAGAATGACCTTAACAAAGCCATTGAGCATTATAAGATGGCATTACAAATGGACAGTCTTCTGACCCCGGTATATTCGAATCTGGCTACCACCTATGCCATGGTCAAGGATTATGTTAATGCAGATTATGTGTTGGATAAATGGATTGATCTGGAACCGGATATTGGGAGGCATCATTATTTAAAAGCCTTATTGTATTTTGAAATGGGCAAGGATGAAGATGCAGTTGCAGAATTGAAGAAAGCCATTCAGATCGATCCAAAAGATGCACGATCGTTGTATAATCTCGCCACCTATTATTATCAGGGTAAAAAGGATCTTACTCAGGCAGAATCGTTCAGTAAGAAAGCATTGATCGTTGATCCTGAAAATCAGGATTACAAATACCTATTGGGTTTGATCTATCAGGAACAGGGGTATATGGTGAAGGCACAAAGGATCTTCCAGGAGTTGAATGCGGGGCAGCAGAATTAAAAATCCCTCCTGTAAAGTATAATAGTTGGTTAAATAATAAAGCCCTCTTTCGCTCTTCGTAAATTCAGAGCTTCAGAGGGCGTAGGTGGAGCCGGAGGGGATCGAACCCTCGTCCAAACGCGCAACTAAAATGCTTTCTACATACTTAGTTTTCGTTTGATTTTTGACCTTGACCCGGTCGAAAACTACCAAGTTAAGGCTTAGCTTCAGTTGAGTTTCACCATTCCATCAAAGCCCTGGAACAATTAGGTTTACTTTTACGAAGTCCCTATATCAAATGCCGCAAACCAAGGCTTTTGAGAGACTTCCTGCTTTCCGACCTTGTCGGACGAGGCATTATCCTACTATAATTCGGATTATGCAGCTAGGGCGTAGTTATTATCGCCGTTTAAAAAGTGTGAATAACGAGATTAACGAGCTGCTAAACAACGCTCGGTATGCTTACAGATTAATTAGACCCGCTGTCAAATCCAGTCGGCCCCAAATTTTCAATGATCGTAAATGTACATTCTCATACATTAAGGGATGCAAAGATATGATATAATATGTATCTTTGCAGTTCCGATTTTCGTAAACGCAAAATTCATACCATATGTCCATTTGCTTCGCATTGATAAAAGAACGTAAATCACCTCCTGACAGAAGGGTGGTATTCTCACCTAAGATGTGTCAGAAGGTCATGGAACTGCATCCGGAAGCAAAGGTCATTGCTGAAAGCAGCGATGTTCGCTTTTTTAAAGATAAAGACTATATCAAAGCCGGGATCGAAGTGGTCGATGATGTTTCCAATTGCGACTATCTTCTCGGTGTAAAGGAAGTCCCTATCGAATCATTGATTCCCCGAAAAAAATATTTCTTCTTTAGCCACACGATCAAACGTCAACCCTATAATCGTGAATTGTTAAGGGCTATTCTGAAGAAGAAGATCGTTCTTTACGATTATGAGACCTTAGTCGATGATCTTGGATTCAGATTGATCGGATTTGGACGCTATGCTGGGTTAGTTGGAACTTATAATGGTTTCAGAGCATTGGGATTAAGGGTGCAGACCTTTGAGCTGCCCAAGGTGGAGACCCTTAAGGATCTGTCTGAAATGAAAGAGGAGTTGGACAAGATATCGGTACCACCAATTAAGATCGTTTTAACGGGTAGTGGAAAAGTAGCCAGAGGAGCCAAAGAGATCCTGGATCATCTGCAAATTAAAGAAGTAAGTGTCCCTGAATACCTCACAGAAGAATTTAGCGAACCTGTTTATTGCTTTATTGATGTCGATCAGTATAACAAGAGAAAGGATGGAGCTGAGTTCAACCAAGAGGAATTTTTTAAAGATCCTGTAGGTTACGAAAGTAATTTTTATCGATTTGCCAAGGTGAGTAATATGTTCATCGCAGGTCATTTTTATGGTGAAAATGCACCTTACTTCTTTACCAAAGAAGATGCCATGAAGCTGGACTTCAAAATCAATATAATAGCTGATATCTCTTGTGATATCAATGGCCCGATTGCCAGCACCATTCGTTCCTCCACCATTGAGGACCCATTCTATGGTTATGATCCTGTCTCCGGGAAGGAGGTGCCATTCGAACGGCCCGGTGCTATATCCGTTATGGCAGTCGATAATCTGCCTTGTGAACTACCCAAGGATTCCAGTGAGGGATTTGGAAAGATGTTCACGGAAAAGGTCATTCCAGCTTTTTTCAATGGAGATAAGGACGGAATTCTTGAACGGGCTCAAATGACCACTTCACAAGGAAATCTTACTAAAAGGTACAAGTATCTTCAGGATTATGTGGATGGCACAGATTAGGGCACATTAACAATATACATAAAATACTTCATGCAATCATTGATTCGTGATTGAGCAATTATAAAATTAATTCCTGATAAGCTTCTCTAAGGCATCAATGTGTTTTTTGAATTCTTTCTTTCCCAGTGGGGTAGCATAGTAGCGGGTATTCGGGCGGCGTTTTATAAAGGATTTTTCAACGCGGATATACTTCGCATTTTCCAGCGATTTTGCATGGCTGGACAGGTTTCCATCGGTAGCACCTAAGAGCTCTTTAAGCCTGTTGAAATCGGCATGGTCATTCACCACAAGAATGGACATGATACCCAACCGGATGCGATGATCGAATATCTTGTTGATATGTTCTAATAACCCCATTTATGCTTTTTTCTCATTCAGATACATCATGCTACCATAGATAATGTGTATTACACCAAAACCGAAGACCCAAAACCAAAAACCGTGATCAGGTGGGCAGCGCACATCAATCCTATGATGATCTCTGCATACCCTTAGTATTTTATTTTTCCAATGGAATATCTGGAGGATCGACTCATTAGATCCTTGATCTCACTGATGTTCTTTAAATAATCCTGTTCGCTCATAATAAAGTACTTTGAATTACAAAGTTAGTTATATTTTTGAGATTTCAAAATGGGAAGAAATTAAATTTAATTTAAAAAAACATAATACAAAAAATGATATTTATCATACTTTTTGAATAGGGTGTTTAAGAACTTTATAGGAACTATTTTTATAGGAAAAATGAATAAACAAACACCTGTTTCGGCAATAATGACCAAAGATGTTGTTGTTCTTAGAAACAACGACAACCTGGAAACTGCCGAGTTGTTATTCAAGACAAATCATATTCGCCATATTCCGGTGGTTAAGAATGATTTCGTTATCGGAATGTTGAGTTATACCGATCTGTTGCGTATCAGTTTTGCTGATGCAGTAGATGAGGATGATGATTTTGTCGATTCCATAGTCTATAATATGTTCACCATTGAACAGGTAATGGCGAAGAATTTAGTTAGTGTCTCATCAACGACTACCATTAAGGAAGTGGCTGAGATTCTTTCCAAGAAAGAATTCCATGCATTGCCGGTGGTCGATGATAAAAAATTGGTAGGGATAGTTACAACTACAGATTTAATCAATTATTTATTAGATCAGTTCTAGCTTTCAGTTGCTATCCTTTTTTATGTTTCCCGTCTTCCCTTTGGGGAGACGGGTTTTTTTGTAATTGAATTTTAGAAATAGAAAATTAAAACGTGTTGATGGTCTTCCGAATGGCCACAAGCTCTTTCAGTAATTTCTCCAAATAACGTAGATTCAGCATATTCGCTCCATCGCTTTTAGCATTTGAAGGGTCGTCATGTGTTTCGATGAATATTCCATCTACACCAGCGGCTATACCTGCCCGTGCAATGGTGCCAATCATTTCGGGACGTCCTCCGGTAACCCCACTGCTTTGGTTGGGCTGTTGCAGACTGTGGGTCACATCCAATACAGTGGGTGCATAGTGTTGCATGGTGGGGATTCCCCTGAAATCGACTATCATATCCTGATATCCGAACATGGCACCCCGATCGGTGATCATGACCTGTTCATTTCCACAATCGGTTACTTTCTTAACCGCATGTTGCATGCTTTCCGGACTCATAAACTGACCTTTTTTAAGATTGACCACCTTTCCGGTATACGCTGCTGCAACAACCAGATCGGTCTGCCGTACTAAAAAAGCCGGGATCTGAAGGACATCTACATATTCTGCAGCCAATTCTGCATCACTAACTTCGTGGATATCAGTGACCGTTGGAATATCAAATTCCTTTGATACCTTGTTTAAGATCTTCAATGCCTTTTCATCACCAATTCCGGTAAAACTGTCTATTCTGCTTCGATTGGCCTTTTTAAAACTGCCCTTGAATATAAATGGTATCTCAAGATCGTCAGTGATCCTTACGATTCTTTCAGCAATTCGAAATGCCATATCCTCTCCTTCAATGGCACACGGGCCAGCCAAAAGAAAAAAGTTTTTTGATGTACTGTGATTTAACTTCGGAATGAGATCAAGTTTCATAATTCGATAGTATTATATTCGCAAAGATAGTATATTCTTCATCTTAAATTAAAGTCCCAATAAATAACGATAATCTATTCAGAAACATTACTTTTGCGCCCTCGTATTCCAAAGCATTTGCTAAGGGATAAACATTTAATTCAGTTTGATTATGAATATTAAGAATATAGCGATCATCGCACATGTCGATCACGGTAAGACCACTCTGGTCGATAAGATCATGTACCATTGCAGTTTGTTCCGTGAAAACGAGAATAAAGGCGAACTGATCCTCGACAACAACGATCTGGAACGGGAGCGGGGAATCACGATCACGTCTAAGAATGTGTCGGTGATCTATAAGGACACCAAGATCAATATCATTGATACACCGGGACACGCCGATTTTGGAGGTGAAGTGGAACGCGTACTGAATATGGCCGATGGTGTGTTATTGCTGGTTGATGCCTTTGAGGGGCCCATGCCACAAACTCGTTTTGTACTCCAAAAAGCTATCGCACTCGGACTCAAACCTTGTGTTGTGATCAATAAGGTCGATAAGGAGAATTGCACCCCCGATGAGGTTCATGAGGCGGTATTTGACCTGATGTTCGAATTGGGAGCTGAAGAATGGCAACTCGATTTTCCTACTGTATATGGTTCTGCAAAGCATAACTGGATGAGCGAAGAATGGGAACATCCTACTCAAAATATAGAACCCTTATTGGATATGGTCCTGGAACATATTCCATCGCCAATGGTCACCGAAGGAAATGTTCAAATGCTGATCACTTCCCTGGATTATTCATCCTTTACCGGAAGGATCGCTATAGGACGTTTGCATCGTGGTGTGTTGAAAGAGGGTATGAAGGTCTCATTGGTCAAGAGAGACGGAAATATTGTGAAGACCAAAATAAAAGAACTGCATACGTTTGAGGGATTGGGAAGAAAGAAGATACAACAAGTTGAAGCCGGAGATATCTGTGCCATTGTTGGATTGGAAGGATTTGATATCGGTGATTCCATAGGAGATATTGATTCACCTGAAGGTTTGGAGACCATCGCCATTGATGAGCCCACCATGAGTATGTTATTCACGATCAACGATTCGCCTTTCTTTGGGAAGGATGGTAAATATGTCACCTCGAGACATATCAAGGAACGATTGGAACGTGAGTTGGAAAAGAATCTGGCCTTACGCGTTGAAACTACCGATAGCGCCGATAAATTTATGGTTTACGGTAGAGGAGTGCTGCATCTCTCAGTACTGATAGAGACCATGCGTAGAGAAGGATATGAATTGCAGATCGGTCAGCCTCAAGTGATCATCAAGGAGATCAATGGGGTGAAATGCGAACCGGTGGAAGAATTGACGATCGACCTGCCTGAGCAGGTAAGTGGGAAAGCCATCGATATGATCACGATACGAAAAGGGGAGATGCAGAGCATGGAAGCTAAAGGTGATCGTATGGTGTGTAGATTCTTGATCCCATCAAGAGGGATCATAGGACTGCGGAATCAAATTCTGACAGCAACTGCCGGAGAGGCGATCATGACCCATAGATTCTTTGAGTATGAACCACTAAAAGGAGGGATACCTGAACGTCAGAATGGAAGTATGGTTTCTATGGAAAATGGTACGGCCATTCCATATTCAATCGATAAATTACAGGAGCGCGGTAAGTTCTTCATCGATCCGGGTGAAGCTATCTATGAAGGTCAGGTTATCGGTGAGAATTCAAGAGGTGACGATATGGTGGTGAATGTCACCAAAACAAAGAAGCTGAGTAACGTCCGATCATCGGGAGCTGATGACAAAGCACGTATCGTACCTGCTATCAAGTTTTCTCTGGAAGAGGCCTTGGAGTATATCCAGAAAGATGAATATGTTGAGGTAACCCCCAATCATATACGGCTACGGAAAGTATTGCTAAAAGAAGTGGACAGGAAAAGGAGTTAGTCTTGAGTTTGGTAGTCTTGTTGTTTTTTAGTTTTGTAGTTCGTTAATTCGGTTGTGTTTACAGTTTTTACATTCACAACTTCTAAGCTACAACTTTTATCTTCCGACTTCCACAATTAAATTGAGTTAATACCCAATAAACTGCTTGTTTTTTAGTTAATTTGTACGTAATAAAGGCATATAAATTTTACAACTATGAACTTTTTGTATTTCGACCCCGGTTTAGGAGCTATGATCGTACAGGCTGTCGTTGCAGCAGCAGCAGGGGTATTGCTTTTCTCTAAAAATGCAATGTATAAGATTAAATCATTTTTTGGTTTGGTGAAGAAGGAAGATTCTTATGATTCAATAGATATTGATGAAAAAGATACCGACACACATGACAAATCATAAAAAACATGATGCTTCATTCAGGGATCCTTCCGGATTCATATTCTTTGAAGGAGATACATTAAGAAGGGAGATTCGTCCCATTTATTTCGATCAATACAATCAACTTAGGGATAGTGGTTTCTTCAGCACCTTATTCAAGAATGGATTATTGATCCCCCATGAGGAGACACTGGTCTCAGAAGAAAAGATCGTCATTACGCCCGAGAACATTCCATTTATAAGCAATCCGTATGAATGGGGTTTCGAGCAGTATAAAGAAGCGGCCTTAGTCACACTGAAGATCCAAAAGTATGCACTATCGAAAGGTTTCATTCTGAAAGATGCTTCAGCCTACAATGTTACTTATCATAAAGGCAGACCGGTATTTATAGACACGCTATCATTTGATTTCTATGAAGAGAACACACCTTGGAGAGCCTATAAACAGTTTATTACTCACTTTCTGGGCCCCCTTGTCCTGGCTAAATATCATGGAACTGAGATATTAAAATTAATGCAGACCCATATCGATGGGATCCCGATCAAATTAATCGCTTCATTGTTACCGGCCAAGACAAAGCTCAGTTCGGTCATTTATACCAATATCCACCTTTTGGCCAAGATGGAGGATAAACACAGTGAAGATTATAAGGCTGAGACCAAGATCGCGAAACTTTCCAGAAAGGCACAGAATAACATCCTGGAAAGCCTTTATGATTTCATCAGGAAATTAAAGATCAAAGAGAGAAGCGAATGGGGTGATTATTATACTAAGACCAATTATAATGAGGATGCCTTTGAAAGTAAAAAGAAACTGATCAAAAAATGGGTCGATCAGATCAAGCCCTTGCGATTGATCGATATGGGAGGCAACGATGGGACCTTTGCACGAACTGTTATTGAAGATGTTGATCATATCATTGTGACCGATATCGATAGCAATGCGGTAGACCATAATTATCATCAGGTCAAAACGAATAAAGAACAGAATATGCTTCCAATGGTCTGTGATGTTTTGCAGCCAGCTCCCGGGATAGGTTTTAACAATAAGGAGCGTAGTTCATTGGTTGTCCGATTGCAGGAATATGATCCTGATGTGACCATGGCATTGGCATTGATCCATCATATGACCCTTTCTGGAAATGTTCCATTTGAAAGTTCAGCAAAATTCTTTGCCTCTTTTTCTAAGGATCTGATCATAGAATTCCCAAAAAGAGAAGATTCATGGGTTAAATCGTTATTGGCTAGGAAGAGAGAGTTCATCAATCATTTCGATTTCTACAATCAATCCTATTTTGAAGAACAATTTAGTTTGTATTTTAACTTGATCCAAAAGGAAGAAATTCCAGAGACCGAACGCATCATGTATTTGTTTAAAAATAAAAAGGATGGGCTCAGCTAAAAAAAGAGGTTTTCTATCAGCTTTTTTAACGAACGATAAGCATTATCCTATCCTATATGGATTAGCTGCCGGATTGTATCCAACATTATTTTATTTTACAAATAATTATACGCTGATCAATACCTGGTCCCATGTGGCTTATTTTTCTTTTGTTTTTATTAGTATACCCATAGTCACCTTTTTCATTGCTCACAGAATTGCAAAGCTTGCAGTTTTCAGTAAGCTTAGAAAATATGTTCTTCCTTTTTTGAATGTATTTACATTTCTATTTCTATTGGAAGTTTGTTTATATGCAGATGTACAGGTCTATATTTCATTGGCAATTATCGTTATTGCTGTGCTTTTCGCTCTATTTCTATCTAAATTTTTAAAGAAATTAGTAGTGATTCAATTCATATTGGTACTCATCGGATTATATTCATTAGTGCCCGCCGTGATCAAACAGATCAATTATTCAACCGATTGGCAGAAACAACCCGATGATATCCTGCAGGTCGAATTCAAGAAGACTCCCAATGTTTATTTGATCCAGCCGGATGGGTATGCTAATTTCTCCGAATTGGATAAAGAACCCTATAATTTGGATTTCAGTGAATTTGAATCTTATTTGAATGAGAACAATTTCAAATATTACTATAATTTCAGAAGTAATTACGCATCTACCTTGTCATCGAATAGCGCAACCTTTATGATGAAGCACCATCATTATAACAAGGG
>JAHEHC010000106.1 GCA_024644805.1 Flavobacterium sp.
CAATTTGCTTCACAGTGCATACAAAACCTGGATGAACGGACCCAATGAAATGAAAGATAGCTTTAAAGATGCACGATTCTTGCATGTTTCAACCGATGAGGTATACGGTACGCTGGGCGAAACCGGTTTATTTACCGAAACCACTCCTTATGCCCCCAATAGCCCCTATAGCGCATCAAAAGCTTCTTCAGATTTTATTGTAAGAAGTTATTTTCATACCTATGGAATGCCTGTGGTTACTACCAACTGCTCCAATAATTATGGCCCCCATCAGCATAAGGAAAAATTGATCCCAACGATCATTCGTAAAGCACTTTCCGGAGAAGCCATACCTATTTATGGAGACGGTAAGAACATAAGAGATTGGCTGTATGTTAGAGATCACTGTACTGGCATCAGGCTGACATTGGATGAGGGCAAGTTAGGAGAGACCTACAATATTGGCGGAAGGAATGAGCGGGAGAACCTCTATATTGCAAATACTATCTGTGAGATATTAGACTCTCTTGTACCCATAGGATCATCCTATAAGGATCAAATTACATTTGTAAAGGACAGGGCCGGTCATGATTTTAGGTATGCCATTGATGCCTCTAAGATCGAAGATGGATTGGGATGGCATGCTGAGGAGAATTTTGAAACTGGAATTCACAAGACCATTGAATGGTATTTAAATCACAAGGATAGATTATGAAAGGAATAATATTAGCAGGAGGTTCCGGAACAAGATTGCACCCCATCACCCTGGCGGTCAGTAAGCAGCTCATGCCCGTGTATGACAAACCCATGATCTATTATCCCCTATCAACGCTCATGTATGCTGGTATCAGAGAGATATTGATCATTTCAACCCCCCAAGATTTGCCATTATTCAAAAAGCTATTGGGTGACGGGAAGAAGTATGGATGTGAATTTGCCTATGCCGAGCAGGAACATCCCAATGGATTGGCAGAAGCATTCATTATCGGAAAGGATTTCATTGGGAATGATAAAGTGGCTCTGATCTTAGGAGACAATATCTTCTATGGTTCTGGATTGAAGGAATTGTTGCAGTCCAACAATGACCCAGAAGGAGGGATCATATATGCCTATCATGTTCATGACCCCGAACGATATGGTGTTGTTGAATTCGATGATGACGGCAAAGCCATTTCGATCGAGGAAAAGCCCAACCGACCCAAATCCAATTATGCTGTTCCCGGGATCTATTTCTATGATAATGAAGTGGTTGAAATCGCCTCCAACATTGAACCAAGCGAACGCGGAGAACTGGAGATCACCGATGTGAACAATGTTTATTTGAACCGAGGCAAACTCAATGTGAGTATACTCGATAAAGGAACTGCATGGCTGGACACCGGGACATTTGCATCATTGATGCAGGCCGCCCAATTTGTAGAAGTGATCGAGGAGCGTCAGGGATTAAAGATCGGCTCTATTGAAGAGGCAGCCTATAAAATGGGCTTCATCAGTAAGGAGCAGCTGAATACGATAATTGAACCACTTCTAAAAAGTGGATACGGAAAACACCTTAAACACAAAGAATAACATTGAAAATACGGACTACCAACTTAAAGGATTGTTTTATCATAGAACCCGATGTCTTTCAAGACTCCAGAGGAATTTTCTACGAATCATTTAACAAAAAGACATTTTATAAGCATACTGGCCTGGATATTGACTTTGTTCAGGACAATCAATCTGAGTCTGATTTCGGCGTTTTAAGAGGGCTTCATTTTCAAACCGGTAAGATGGCTCAGGCAAAACTGGTACGTGCAATCCAAGGCAAGGTGTTGGATGTTGTGGTGGACATAAGAAGGGATTCCGACACTTTCGGCCAGCATATTTCTGTGATATTGGATTCTATAGAAAGAAAACAACTGTTCGTTCCAAGAGGATTTGCCCATGGATTCATCACCCTTTCAGATCGATCGATATTTTCATATAAATGCGACAACTATTACGATAAAACATCAGAGGGCGGCATTATCTATAATGACGCAACCTTATCTATAGACTGGCATCTTCCAAAGGAAGATTTTATTATTTCAGAAAAAGATTTACAGCTTCCAACATTTATGGAGGCCACCCAATGAAGAATGTATTAGTAACAGGAGCTGAAGGTCAGTTGGGGAAATGCATTAAAGATGCTTCCATTTCTTATGAAAACCTCCATTTCACATTTGCCTCTCAGGCAGATCTGGATATAACAAACCACAGGGCCATAGACCGATATTTCGATTCAAATCGCATTGATTATTGTATCAACACTGCGGCCTATACCAATGTTGAGAAGGCCGAAAGCGATGAAAAGAATGCCTATGAAGTCAATGCGAATGCTGTCGAAAAATTAGTGAGCGTCTGTAATAATCACAAAACTACCTTATTGCATGTTTCTACCGATTATGTCTTTAACGGAAAGAAAAAGAGTCCCTATATAGAGCAAGACCCAACCGGACCCATTAATGTTTATGGGTCATCAAAGTTAAAAGGGGAGACCTTTATCACCGATCGGTCTGAAAGGTATTTCATCCTAAGGACCTCATGGTTATACTCACAATATGGCCATAATTTTTTTAAAACCATCTTAAAATACGCTCAGGAGGGAAAGGATCTAACGATCACGACCGAACAAATAGGAACCCCTACCAACGCAAATGATCTCGCAGTCGCATTGATCGACATTATACAAATTGGAAATCAGGATTATGGCGTGTATCATTACAGTAATTCAGGAGAGGCAACATGGTACGATTTTGCCGAAAAAATAGTCAATTTATCAGGACAATTAAACAAAACAAAACTTGCAAAAACCAACCATTACCGTACTTTTGCAAAACGACCAGAATATAGTGTATTGAATTTAGATAAGTTTGAATCTGTATTTAACAAAGAATGTGAACATTGGGAGAAGAGCCTGGAATCTTTGTTTCAGAAAATAAAATCTAATTCATAAAAACTCAACTCATGACAGATTTTAAAAACGAAGAAGTCGATATATTTTATATACTTCACAAGTTAAAAGAACTATTAAAGAAATGGAACGCCCTTCTTTTCAGGGGGATCAATTTCATAGTTAAAAGATGGTATGTTCTATTGGTGCTTATCATAGCGGGAGTGGCATTAGGCTATTACGAAAAGAATAACACCGAAAAAGACAAGAAGGCGAAAGTCCTTTTAAGGATCAATTTCGATTCGGTAAATTACGTATACACTTCTTTGGAATTGTTAAACGAAAAGCTGTCACAGGGAGACAATAAATTCCTTAAGAAGATCGATTATACAAATGCACAGCAAGAGATCAAGGAATTTGAACTGACACCGATTGTTAATTTGAAGGAAATAATCGCTGATTATGACCCCAATGATAGAAATCTGGAAGCGATAGTAAAAAACCTTGATTTTCCAACAGAGGAAGATGAGGAACGTAAGATTTCAGAAACATTCACTACGCAATATAAATATCATATTCTTGAATTTGTACTTACCAGTGAAGCCACTGAAGAATCTATTCGAAAGATCATTGCCTATTTGAATAACAATGAGTTGCTTCAAGAACTTAAAGAGGTGAGTGTGAGGGATATCATGGAGCAGGTAGAATACAACAAAAAAACCATCGAGCAGATCAATCGGGTGTTGGACACGTATACCACAAACGAGTCGCTCCCTTCACCTTCTGCTCAGATATTTGTGGTCGATAAGAACTTCAGTATCAATAATATCATAGAGAAAAAAATTGAGCTGCAGAAGGAGATCGAAGAGCTCAACAAATATTTGGTGTATTCCAAGGACATAGTGGTCATGGTGAACGAACCAATGGTAATAAAGTTAAACAGAGGGTTTTTGGATAAAAAGCACATTTTATACCCGATTGTTTTTGTAGGGATATTTCTGGTTTTAGCACTTTTAAGATCCATCTACATCCACCTAAAGCATAAAGCAGAAGAAACCGAGGCAGCTGAAACCGTTCAGTAAAAAGAAGTTTCATTTTTAGCCAAACCTCCACACCGGGATGAGATTGAATAAGAGCAGTATAATAGATTTTTTTAAAAGCTCTCTTGTAAATAAAAGCATCAAGGTCCTGTTCATCAGAATATCCGGGGTGATATTATTTTTTGGATTAACCCTATTCTTAACCAACACCTTCGACCCTTCTTTGGTCGGACAATACGATTTCAGCAGGTCCTTACTGATCTTTCTTGGAGCCTTATCGGTCTTCGGCATGCACCAATCGGTTATCTATTATGGGGGTTATCTGGCATCCATAGATAATCTGTGGTACATCAAAAAGATTTATTACAAGATGGTTTGGATGATATTGCTCATAACGGCACTGGTCTATTTTGCCAGTCTGTTATTGAAAATAGAATCGATCGGGGCGCTTTTTAACACATCATTATCGGCAACAGTTGAAAAAACAGTTTTGGCTTTATTCTTCTACGGATTGACCATGTTCAACATCGATGTATTCAGAGGGATCAAAAAGATCTACTTATCTGAGATCCACAGAAATATTATTCGTTACGCCCTATTCTTTATAGGCATATTAATTCTTTATTTCACCAACAATGAATCGTATTTGGTGGATGTTTTCCTGTTGAATTTTGCGATACTTGCTCTGTTGTCCACCATGATACTTTTGTTCATTTTTTCAGATAAAGAATATGAAAATGGGGTTATTGAGATCAGCTATAAGGACATCATTAAAAGATCTGCGCCCATGGCGGTTAGTGCTGCCTCTTTCTTGTTGATGCAAAGTCTGGACATTTTGATGCTGGCCAATTTTACCAACTATGAATTGGTGGCCTATTATGGTTCAGCAGTAAAGTTAACCATGATCATAGCACTGGTATTAGCATCAGTGAACTCGGTCATTACACCACAGATTGCCGAACTCTTCGCATCTGAAAAGATGGAGAAATTAAGAGATAGCATTAAAAAAGGAACCCGGCTGATATTCATTATTACGTTTCCCATGATATTGATACTGGGAGCCATACCGTCATTTATATTAGGTTTTTTTGGAGAGAATTATATATCGGCCAAGAATGCATTATGGATCCTTTTGGCCGGGCAGGTCATCAACTCCTTGTGCGGCTCGGTAGGGGTATACCTGAACATGACTGGAAAGCAAAGACCCTTTCAACGAATATTGGTTTCTGCTTTGATCTTGAATATCGTATTGAACTATTTTCTGATCCCGGAATTTGGTATGTCAGGAGCTGCGATAGCAACGTCTACCAGTATGATCCTTTGGAACATCATTGCGGTGATCTATGTGTATAGAAAGGATAAGATTAAAGTATATTTGACCTTCAAATGAGACCATTCAAAGTAGATTTTTTTGTTGTAGGTGCTGCACGTTGCGGAACAACGTCCTTATATAATTATTTGAATCAGCATCCGGAGATCTTCTTACCCAATATCAAAGAACTGAATCATTTTTCTGGGGTGGAATCCAAAGAACACACGGATTATAAGAGACCAAAAAACGATCAGGAATACCACACGAAGATCATAAAGTCTCCCGAAATTTATAGGGAGCTATTCAACAAGGCCAATCAGCAACAGCTAAAAGGCGATATAAGTCCGTCATACCTTTCAAATCGAACAACCGCCCAACGAATATTTGAACATAATCCGGAGGCAAAGATTATCATTTCATTACGAAACCCGGTTCATCGGGCCTTTAGTCATTATGCTATGAATTTTGGAGTAGGGTATGACCGACACGAATCTTTTGAAGAAGCGTTGAAAGCGAAGCGAGAGCATATATGGGGAGGAGGGAACTCATATTTAGAACTGAGCAGCTATTATGAGTTGGTAAAATCATATTATGACCTTTTTGATAAGAAGAACATTCACTTGATCATATTTGAGGATTGGATCAAAAGCAAGGAAAAAGCATTAAAGGAAATCTTTGAATTTCTCAGCATTGACTCAAATATTGAAATAGATCATAAAACAAAGCACAATGTGAAAGTTGCTTATAAGAACCTTAAGGTTCTAAATTTCTTAAGGAATAAACACATCAAGAGAGTCATTGGCTTTTTCGGATTCAATAAGACAAAAGATAAGATCAAGAGCACGTTATTTAAAAAAGGAGAATTTACGATCGAATTGAGTTCTGATACAGAAAAAGAATTAATGGAACACTTTTCAAGTGATATTAAAAACCTTGAGCAATTAATTGAGATTCCGTTGATCGAAAAATGGAAATTTGAAGAATAAACAATGATCAGCAATAAGCATAAAACCATATTTGTTCATATCCCTAAGGCAGGGGGCCAAAGTGTTGAGACCATGTTCCTGAATGAATATGGACTTAATTGGGAGGAACGATCTGAATTGTTGCTCAGGAAAAAAGAGAAGCATGAAAGAGGCCCCCAGAGACTCGCGCATCTCAGGGCAAGGGATTATGTTGATTATGGATACATAGATAAATCGATATTTAACAGCTATTTCAAATTTTCTATAGTAAGGGACCCCTATAAAAGAGTATTCTCGCTCTATAATTTTTTAGGGTATTCAAAGGTGATTTCACTCAAAACATTTATCTGTGAGGTTCTGGAGTCGAATGTGAAGAACGAACACTATTTTTTTAGATCACAATATGATTATTTATATGATTCAAAGGGGCAATTACTAATTGATTTTGTTGGTAAATTGGAGTCCATTGAATTGGATATAAAAGAAGTGATTAAAAAGGCAGGGGTAAAAAATGCGGAATTACCGCACGTGAACAAATCGAAAGGAGAATGGAAGAGGGCATTTGGTTTATTAGTTAAAACACCCGGGTTGTTGAAAGATATCAGTATATTGAATCAAGCTAAGAAATCATTTGACTTGGGGCTCACAGACGAATTGAAAGAGGTGGTATACCGCCTCTATAACAATGATTTTCAATGCTTTGGGTATGAGAGATGAGGATAGGCCAATGTTTTTTTTTCAAACCAATAATTCATTGTAGCTAATGAGTCAGACAATCATGAAAGGACTTTTCATTCTGATGATCATTTCACTGTGGTCGTCCAGTCTCGAACTGTCTTTTCTCATGTCTTT
>JAHEHC010000107.1 GCA_024644805.1 Flavobacterium sp.
GTAGAACAAGCCAGAAATATCGTGAATGAATCTGAAAGGATGCAGGATGTGGTCGATCAGGAGAAGGGGTTTATCGGTGGAGAATTCAAGTTGGGGATCATACCTACGATCATGCCGACCCTACTCCCAATGTTTCTTAAAAACTTCACCAACAAATATCCCAAGGTACATTTAAAGATCGAGGAACTCACTACATCAGACATTATAACCAAGATCAACGATGGTCATTTGGATGCTGCTATCGCAGCTACTCCATTGAATCAGGAAAAGATCAATGAACGGGTCTTATACTTCGAACCATTTGTTGGTTATGTCCCCGAAAATCATCGGCTGAATGAACGTAAGAAATTGAACAGAGAGGATCTCAATCTGGATGACATATTATTATTGGAAGACGGACATTGTTTTCGGGATGGGGTGGTGAATATCTGTAGTTCATTCAAAAAGACTATTGACGACACCTTCCAATTGGAAAGCGGAAGTTTTGAAACTCTGGTCAAACTTTCGAACGAAGGATTGGGAATGACGCTCCTGCCCTATCTGCATACCTTGGATATTCCGAAAGAACAAAAGAAATACCTGAAGTACTTCAATGAGCCTTCCCCCGCCAGGGAGGTTAGTATTCTCTATAAAAAAAGTGAGCTGCGCATGCAGATCGTTAATGCATTATTCGATGTGATCTCTGGAGTGATTCGCGGAGCTATTGCTTTTCAGGATATTAAAGTGGTTAGTCCTTTAAAGAATAAAATTAAGTTGAAATAAAAAATCCCGCAATGTAATTGCGGGATCTACTATTAGTTTTTTAAATAAATTAAACACTGATTCAATTCGGGGTTTTTCTGTATCAGGCCATTCACCCAGATCCTGAGTTCCTCAATTTCATGAGGTAGTAAACGAGTTAATGCCTTTTTTAATTCCTTACAGAAAAGATTCACATCAAAACTCACCTTTGCAAGCACAGCTTTGGTGTAATCAAACATAGCTCTAGCCATTGTATAAGAATGTTAGGTTAAGTAGTATTGGTCTATAGGCAGAGTTTATTGTTTTACTTTTTAAATATAACAAAAAAAAACTTAAAATAGTATTATTGAAACCCAAGATTATAATTTATTTAACCTTAATGGTCCATTCAAATTCAAACTCAGATACGATGTCTCCTGACTCGTTCTTACCTATGGAACGCATCAGGCAGATCTGACCCTCCTTGGATTCTATAGCTTTAGCGATGGCATCATTTATGATCTCACCTTCCTTACATATAAAGGTGATCTTTCCCAATGCTTTCTTGTAATACGACCCTGTATTACTGGCCAATAACATGGATATCTTCAACCCGCTATTCTGAATAGCCTGCATAACCAATGCCCCGGTACTTAATTCGGCAGCCATACCCTGAACAGCCCAAAACATGGACCTGAATGGATTCTGATTGATCCATTTGTATCTGACCGACGTGACACATTGTTGTGAATCGATCGACCTCAATCGCACACCAGTTAAGTAGGCTGCAGGCAGTTTGAATAGCAAAAAACGATTGATATGGGTTGACTTTATTGGCATTATCGATGTTTTAGCGAATATATTAAAAAATAATTTCACTATTTGTATATGTTAAAAAAATGTTAATTTTAGTACCTTGTGTAACATAATACCTTCTTTTAGACATATATTTGTATAAGAAATTAATTAACAATGGATACTACTATATCAGAAAATCAGAAAAATGTTGCTGCAATAGTGCATCTTTCTACCTTTAGTAAATTCTTTATTCCTTTTGGGAATTTTTTGGCTCCATTGATTCTTTGGACCTTAAATAAAGAAAATGAATTTGTTGACGATCATGGTAAGCAGGCCATAAACTTCCAGTTGAGCATATTGCTCTACTCTATCTTTATCGGACTGATCTGTTTGCCTTTCGTTATCCTATTTGCTCCTGATTTTGTGAGTCTGGTCGATACGATCGATCATCATGTGGATCGTATTTCAGTTCATGAAATAAAGAACTTGTCAGGTTATTTTGTGATCTTTTTATTAGCTGTCTTGTTGTTGTTTGGATTATTCGTATTCGAATTGTATTGCGTGATCTCGGCAACCATGCACGCAGCGAAAGGAAGATTATATAAGTATCCGCTATCTATTAAATTTATCAAAACCAATTCCTTGGAAGAATCAGAAACTGATGTTCCTGATCAAGAGGAAGAAAATCAATCAGAAAATGAGCACATTAGTTAATATTGTGATGGCTTTAGTACTCAATGTACTGTCCACAGGTGGCTTACAACATCAAGCCCAAGATATTTCTAAAGTTGAAAAAACTCCTTGTTGTTTTAACATCGAGAATCTTCGATCTCATTACATCATCGAAAAAGACGAACTAGTATTTCAACTAAAGTAAAGAATGAACTTATGAAAATTGAAAACACAAAAGCACAAATGCGCAAAGGGGTCTTGGAATATTGCATCCTTTCTATACTGAAGGATGGTGAGGCATACACCTCCGATATTCTCGAATCCTTAAAGGACGCTAAAATGCTGGTGGTTGAAGGGACCATTTATCCCCTATTGACCAGGCTGAAAAATGCCGGACTGTTAACGTATCGCTGGGAAGAATCAACCAGTGGACCACCACGTAAATATTATGATCTTACCGAAACGGGTAAAATATTTTTAAAGGAATTAGACACTACCTGGAGCGATCTGCAAAAGGCAGTTAATAGAGTAACCAGCGAAAAAATAAAAAAATGAACAAAACAGTAAACATAAATTTAGCAGGTACATTTTTTCATATAGATGAAGATGCTTTTGCAAAACTGACACGCTATCTTGATGCTATAAAACGCTCTTTTTCAGATCCACAGGGTCAGGAAGAGATCATAAGAGATATCGAAGCACGTATAGCTGAACTCTTCGCAGAAAAAATAGAGAGCACATCTCAAGTGATCTCAATAAAAGAACTCGATGAGGTGATCGCTGTCATGGGACAACCGGAAGACTATGTGATCGATGAGGAGATCTTCGAAGATGCTCCTGAAACCGAAAAGAAAAGAAGCAGATCTCAAACGTCCTATAAACAATTGTTCCGGGATGAAGACAATAAATTCATTGCTGGTGTTTCATCAGGTTTGGGTCACTATTTAGGTATTGATGCAATATGGATTCGCTTGTTGTGGATCTTCTTCATACTCATTGGATGGGGTACACCGGTACTCATTTACATATTGTTATGGATATTGGTTCCGGCGGCGGTAACGACCTCCGATAAATTGAAAATGACCAGGAAACCCATAAACATTTCCAATATTGAAAAAAAGTTCAAGGAAGGATATGATAATGTTGCAGATAAAGTAAAAGATGCAGATTATGACAAATACAAGCAAAAAGCCAAAAAAGGAGCTACAGGTTTCTTTGGTGTGCTTGGTAGTATCCTTCTAACCATCTTTAAAATATTTGTCAAGTTCTTTGGAATCCTCTTGATCATTATCGCACTATCCACACTAATTGGACTGATAGTCGGTTTATTTACCACAGGAACCATGGGTGTTGTATGGGGTGATCATGAATTGATGGATTATATCACTTTGGTTGACACCACCAACTCACCATTATGGCTGGTATCATTGCTTGCATTGTTTGCAGTTGGAATACCATTCTTTGTATTATTCATACTGGGACTAAAACTGCTTATCAGCAACCTTAAGTCAATTGGCTGGCCGGCAAAGATCATTCTATTTGTATTCTGGATATTCTCTATCATTGGCCTTGGTATCTTGGGCCTAAGAGCTGCTACTGAACAGGCTTATAGTGGTGAGCAGATCTCTGAGAATATGATACCGATCAGAACTGGAGATACCCTGCAATTGAAGATGAATAGCAACAATCGGTACGAATATTATACCAGAAGAAATGGTGCATTCAAGATCGCTCAAAATGAGAATGATGAAAAGATCATCTATTCGAATGATGTTCGATTGATCGTACGTTCCACCACCGATTCAGTAGGAAAGATCCTTGTTGAGAAAAAAGCGGAAGGCAGTTCCTTTGCTGCTGCAAAGGAAAAAGCTGTGGCCATCAATTATAACTACACATTTGAAAACAATGTATTGATGCTGGATGGATATCTCACAACCGATTTCGAGAATAAGTACAGAGATCAAGAAGTTGAAGTAGTGGTCTATTTGCCAGAAGGCTCCATATTGATAGCTGATGAGAACACCTATTCTTTCCATAGAAATTATGCCCGATATGACGACATATTGAACAATGGAGATGAAGGTCAATATCTAAGGATCCTAAAGGACAAGACTGAATGTCTGGACTGCCCGATCAAGGACATCGATCCCAATGAAGACACTATTGAAATTGAAGACTGGGAAGAAGAACTCGAAAGAAAGTTCAATGATAAAGATGACGTCGACAGGATCATAATCGATGAAAAAGGTCTGGACATCAATTTTACCGATGAGGAAGACACCATAAAAATTAAATTAAACAATCAATAAAACGATAGACGATGAAATCAATTAAATATGCTTTAGTAGCCTTTTTAGCGGCAACATTGACCTCCTGCAACTTGGATATGCATTTTGGTCAGACCAACGGAAATGGAAATGTTGTCACTGAAGAACGAAATCTAAATGAAAGCTTCGATAAAGTAAAAGGTTCTGCCGGTCTGGATATATACCTAACTGAAGGGCCTGAGAATAAAGTTGTTGTGGAAGCTGATGAAAACCTGATGGACATCATTGAAACCAATGTCATCAATGGAAAATTGACCATTAGAACCAATAAGAATATCGGAAGGTCAAAAGCTAAAAAAATCCATGTAACTTATAAGAATTTAGTCAGTATCGAAGCCAGTAGTGGTGCGGATGTGATCGGTAACTCCGTGATCAGAAGTGAGACCCTGAATTTGGACTCCAGTAGTGGTGCCGACCTTGAAGTTGAGGTGCTATCCAAAGAACTTTATGCCGAGACCAGTAGTGGTGCCGATATTGTTGTGTCAGGAAAAACGGTGAACTTCACTGCAAAAGCATCCAGTGGTAGCGACCTAAAGGCCAAAAAACTGAATGCGATCGATTGCAATGCAAGAGCATCCAGTGGTGCTGATATAACAGTCAATGTCAAAGATCGTTTGGACGCTAAAGCCTCCAGTGGTGGCGATGTTAGATACTATGGAAACCCGGAAGCCGTTTCGAAAGATGGAGGATCATCCGGTAGCATAAGAAAAATGTAATTACACTGAATAATACCTACCGAAGAAAAACACCGTTCGCCAAATTAAACTTTCAAGAACGGTGTTTTTTATTAAAAGATATCCTGATTCCGCTCTCAACATAATTGGATTTTATTAGATTTGTTCGAATGCAATTCCATGATCCAACCGAATACCATACAAGGTAATATTGTCGATATCCCCAATCAGCGCATCTTTAAAGGGGAAGTTATAATAAATGCTGGCCGTATCATCTCCATTACTGAAAAGGAACATAATATCAATCAGTATATCCTACCCGGATTCATCGACTCCCATATCCATATTGAAAGTTCGATGCTGGTCCCTTCCGAATTTGCCCGGATAGCTGTTACCCATGGAACTGTTGCTACAGTTTCAGATCCTCATGAGATTGCCAATGTTTTAGGAGTTGAAGGTGTGGATTTTATGATCGAAAACAGCAATAAGGTTCCCTTTAAATTTTATTTTGGGGCACCCTCATGTGTTCCAGCCACCCAATTTGAAACTGCCGGAGCTAGTATAGATGCTGATGGCATCAAAGAACTACTCAGCAGAAAAGAAATAAAATACCTGGCCGAGATGATGAATTATCCCGGGGTCATTTATAAAGATGAAGAGGTCTTGAAGAAGATCGAATGGGCCAAACATTTCGATAAACCGGTCGATGGTCATGCTCCCGGACTGATGGGAGAAGACCTTTCAAAATATATCTCTGAAGGAATAACGACCGATCATGAATGTTTTACCTATGATGAAGGGTTGGAAAAACTACGAAAAGGGATGAAGGTGATCATTCGCGAAGGTAGTGCTGCCAAGAATTTTGAAGCCTTGATCGATCTACTTCCTGATCACTTCAGTGATATGATGTTCTGCAGTGACGATAAACATCCGGATGATCTGTTGATAGGTCATATCAATCACCTTTGCTCGCGTGCCATAAAAAAAGGAATGGATCTCTTTCAGGTGTTACAGGTTGCTTGCATCAATCCGATAGCGCATTATGACCTAGATGTTGGAACTCTGAAGAGTGGTGACCCGGCCGATTTCATTGTTGTTGAGGATTTGATCGATTTCAAGGTAGTCAATACATTTATCCAAGGAGATCTGGTCTTTGATGGCAACAGATCACTTATTCAGCCAGTCTCATTTCCCATTTTAAATTATTTCAATACTTCTAAAAAGACCATTTCAGATTTTAAACTGAATAGCAATGCCGATGAAATTAGGGTTATAGAAGCTCTTGATGGTGAATTGGTCACTCGAGAAGTTTATTGTAAAAGCAAACTAATTAATGGCAATTTGGTTTCGAATATCGATGACGATATATTGAAACTCACTGTGGTCAATCGATATCAAGATCAACCACCTGCTTTAGCATTCATTAAGAATTTTGGTTTGAAACATGGAGCCATCGCCTCATCAGTTGGGCATGATTCTCACAATATCATCGCAGTTGGTGCATCTGATGAAGCTATCTGTAAAGCGGTCAATCTCATCATTGAAAATCAAGGGGGTATCTGTGCTATAACCAATGAGGATCAGAAGATCTTACCGATGCCTGTTGCAGGGATCATGAGCGATCAGAATGCAAATTCTGTTGGATTACAATATGCCGAATTGGATCGTATGGCAAAAGATATGGGGAGCACTCTTTCTGCACCATTTATGACATTATCATTCATGGCCTTGCTTGTGATTCCTTCCTTAAAACTAAGCGATAAGGGCTTATTTGACGGGAATACCTTCAAATTTACCTCTTTGAATATTTAATGTGATTTATTGTCTGGTTGAGCGCAGTCGAAACCTAATTATAAGAGAGCTTTCTTT
>JAHEHC010000108.1:0-5585 GCA_024644805.1 Flavobacterium sp.
TGATGGCCATGTCAACATTGTTTCTTTTGGCCATGGAGATCTGGGCTGATGTTGCTCTGCCCTCGTCCCTTAGAACACCCAGTCTCCAGGTGAGCAATTGTGCCTTAGTGATCTCGGTGATCATTTCGGCCAGTTTTTTTTGTTGGAGCTGAAAGGCACCAATGGGTTTGCCAAATTGAATTCTTTCTTTGGAATACCTAAGAGCCGTATCATAACAATCCATCGCAGCTCCGATTGCACCCCAGGCAATACCAAAACGAGCAGAGTCCAGACAGCCTAATGGAGCTCCCAACCCCGATTTTTTAGGCAGCAGGTTCTCTTTGGGCACCTTAACATTATCGAATATCAGTTCTCCGGTAGCTGATGCTCTTAAAGACCATTTATTATGAGTTTCTGGAGTTGAAAATCCTTCCATGCCTCTTTCGACCAATAGGCCATGAATTCTTCCTTTCTCGTCCTTTGCCCAAACAACTGCCAAATCGGCAAAGGGGGCATTACTGATCCACATCTTGGCTCCATTCAACACATAGTGATCTCCCGCATCCTTGAAATTGGTCACCATTCCAGAAGGATTTGATCCATAATCGGGTTCGGTAAGGCCGAAACATCCCATCATTTCTCCGGAAGCCAATTTGGGCAGGTATTTTTTGCATTGCTCTTCAGATCCGTATTTCCATATAGGATACATGACCAGTGAAGATTGTACCGAAGCCGTACTTCGAACTCCGCTATCCCCTCTTTCGATCTCTTGCATGATAAGTCCGTATGAGATCTGATCCAATCCGGCTCCTCCATATTCAGCAGGGATGTAGGGACCAAAAGCTCCAATTTCTGCTAATCCGGAGATGATCTGTGTTGGGAATTCAGCTTTTTGAGCATATTCCTCAATGATAGGAGAAACATCTCGTTTCACCCATTCGCGAGCAGCATCGCGTACCAGCTTATGTTCATCGGATAAAAGATCATCTAAATTATAATAATCGGGAGCTTCGAAAAGATCAGGTTTCATGGGATAAAATATTATTATTCATCAAAGGCCAAATTTAAATAAAGCCAATGAATCTTTTTCTTTTTTTATAGGAAATATTGAACCATTGATTGTGGTTATTACTTTAAAAATTTTGACAGGAGTTGGTGAAAATGATGAACACCCTGTTCTCTGGTCGGAGAAAATCGCCCAGCTTTATAAAATGAGGATCGAACTCCTTGTTGGACATTTTCAACTACGAATTCATCTTCTCGTTCCACCTTGTCCAGATCACTGCCCGCGCCTTTGTTGAACTTACTTTTGTCATAGACATAGGTGATGAAGGACACTTTGGTCTTGTTGATATCAAGTGGTCTGACCACATTCACAGACAAGCCCCAGGGATAGAAGTTGAACATCATATTTGGAAAAACCCAATAATAATATGCAGCTACATTTTTTCCATGATCGATATGATCCTCAGGCAGATCGAAAACTTCTGTTGCCTCATCGGTATATCCAATTTGCAGGTTGCAGTGATCGTATATTTCGGTAATATAACTGCCATAGTCCAACACCTTATTCAATCCTTCATGGACAAATGGTACATGGAAGCCCTCCAAATAATTATCGCAGTATAAGGCCCAATTTGCTTGTACCAAATAATCTTTTGACAGGGTCTGATCCAACTTGAACTCATTCAATGGAAGAAATCCAATCCGTTCTTTCATTTTGTCTATGACTGAGCTGAACTCAAATGATGGATTTAAGCCTGCAAATAATAAGGGACCCCATTTTTCTAAGGGAAACTTATGCAGATTATCGCAGGGTCTTGGAAAATCTTTGGCTTCCTGAAATTCCGGCATATACTCGAAAATGCCTTTAAGATCAAATCGTCTGCCATGATATAAGCAGGTCAGTTTTTTTGAACTTCCAGGGTGGAGAGCTACCTTGTTTCCTCTATGAGTACATACGTTAGAGAGGCAGTGGATCTGATCTTCTCCATCCCTTGTTAGTACCATGGGTTCTGTTAAGAATCCATCCAATAAGGTAAATGGGTAAACCGATTGGGGTAAAGCGACTAAGTCCTCATCTCCAATAAACTGCCATGTTCTCAGGAAGACCTCTTCTTTGATCTGATCAAAGACCGAGGGATCTTTGTAAAAAGAAGCCGGAAGGGTCTCTGCCAATGATATATCAGGATTAATATGGTATTTATGTCCCATTTCTAATTTAATTGTATCTTGCTTAGGTCAGTTCTAATATACAGAATAAATAAAAACTGAATGACCAACTAACCAATTGGGGGAAAATAAACATAAAATAGGATTACTAACAGCAACTTCTTTGGTGGTTGGTAATATGATAGGTGTGGGTATCTTTGTTTTACCTGCAATTTTGGCGGGTTATGGCAGCATCAGTATAATGGGATGGCTCTTCACCGCCGGTGGAGCATTACTTCTTGCAAAGATATTCAGTAATTTAAGTAAGATCGTAGTTAGCAAAAGTGGAGGACCTTATGTTTATTCCAAGGAAGGATTCGGCGATTTTGTAGGCTTCTTTGTGGCCTGGGGATATTGGATCGCCTGTTGGGTAAGTAATGGCGCAATTGCTATTGCGATCATAGGCGCCTTCAGTTTCTTTTTCCCAGTTCTTTCAGAAAATCCACTATATTCAGTGAGTTTGGGATTATTCTTTATTTGGTTTTTCACCTGGATCAATTCAAGAGGGATCAAAGAATCAGGAAGGGTTCAGTTAATCACTACGATCATAAAGATACTTCCCTTGTTATTTATCATTTTCATTGGAATTTTCTTTTTCAAGCTTGAAAACTTCCCTTCTTTTAATTTAACCGGAGAAAATGATTTTACTACCTTATCGAGTGTAGCGGCCATCACATTATATGCTTTCTTAGGAATTGAATGTGCGACCATACCTGCTGCAGACATAAAGAACCCAGCTAAAAATGTACCAAGAGCAACCATGTTAGGTACTTTGATCGTTACCTTCCTGTATATAATGGGGACCATTGTTCTATTTGGTATTGTTCCAATTGAAACGTTACAGAATTCGCCGGCTCCTTTTGCCGAAGCAGCCGAAGTCATGGGAGGAAAATATGGAGGGTATTTTGTTGCTATTGGAGTGATCATATCGGGATTGGGTGTTTTGAATGGATGGATATTGGTCACAGGGCAAATCTCCAAAGCCACTGCAGTTGATGATCTTTTTCCAAGGATCTTCAAGAGAGAGAATAAAAAAGGAGCCCCTGTCATGGGATTCGTAATAGGAGGTGCCCTATCATCAATAGTTATGTTGATGAATTATACGGAAGGGCTGGTCGATCAATTCGAATTTATCGGAAAACTTACCGTCCTCACAGCATTAATACCCTATTTATTTGCAGCAGCAGCCTATGCTCTTATTGTATTTGAAAGAAGGTTGAAAATGAAAAGTAAGGCTAAGATCGTGATCCTTTCCGGTCTTGGGTTCTTATATTCTCTATGGGCTATATATGGGTCAGGAGAAGAAACCGTTTACTACGGCTTCTTACTTCTGCTCTTAGGAATTCCTGTTTATATCTTAATGAAATGGGGAAAGACCAAGGAACAATGAATATAACTGCCCATTCAGAGTTTTTAAAACTGAAAAGAGTTGCTTTAAAACCGGCTAAAAAGGCATTTGTTTCTGATGATCTTTTGGAAGAACAATGGTTGAGTCATAATTATCTTCAAAAGCCCGACTTCAACACTTCCCTAAAGGAGTATGGTAATTTCAAATCCATTTTTATCAATGAAGGAATTGATGTTGAATGTTTTCAATTTGATGAAAGAGTGACCATCGATTCAATTTACTGTAGAGATGCCTCCCTTGTCACCGATTTTGGTGTGATCTTATGTTCAATGGGGAAAAATGAAAGAAAAAATGAACCTGCCTATCAACGAAAGCTATATGAAAAACTGAATATTCCCATTTTAGCGGAGATTGATCCTCCAGGAACCTTGGAAGGAGGAGATGTGGCCTGGTTGGATAAAAAGACTTTAGCAGTTGGACACTCCTACAGGACCAACGAAAGTGGGATCCATCAATTGAAAAAGATTCTGGAGCCAATGGGGATCAAAGTTTTGGTGGCTCAGTTACCCCATTACAGGGGGTCGCAAGATGTGTTTCATCTGATGTCTGTTCTAAGCCCGATCGATACCGATCTGGCAGTGGTATATTCTCCATTGATGCCCATTCATTTTAGAAATGAATTGTTGGAAAGAGGTTTCGAATTGGTTGAGGTTTCAGAAGAGGAGTTCGAATCAATGGGATGCAATGTATTGGCAATTGCTCCCAGGAAATGTATCATGGTCGATGGAAATCCAAAGACCTTAGAAGCTTTGATTAGTAAAGGATGTGAAGTTCATATTTATCAAGGAAATGAGATCAGCCTAAAAGGTGGCGGTGGACCAACTTGTCTGACTCGACCACTATCAAGATCGTATTGATCACATATTCAGGTAAAAATCACGCACCAATTCGATGTATTCCTTAGTATACTCATGTCTTGCGTGTTCAATGGTCAAGTGCTCAAATTCCACTTTTTGAGCCTTTTTTGAAAATTCTATCATGCTTCTTTTGATCCTGGCCTGTTTATGTCCTTTCACTCTGCAAATTCTTAGGGGGAATAGGCCATTGTGTGATGCCATATCAATAATGGATCCTTCTTCTGTATGGGGGATTATTACTGAAAATACCCCATCATTTGATAGCAATTGGGAAACGGATCTGAGCAAATCATCATACGGCATGGTCTGATTGGAACGTGCTTGTGTTCGGTCTTTATTGGATGACGCCAACGAATCGAGGTGAAAGGGTGGATTAGAAACGATAAGATCGTAGGTTTCGTCCATTTCGGCTGTAAACTCTTCCAGAGAGGCATGATAGCAGAATAGCAGATCGTTCCAGGGGGAAGCTTCAAAATTCTCCACGCATTGTTCAAATGCATTGGGATTGATCTCAACGGCATCGATCGCAGTTATTTGGGAATTGGGATCTTGGGTCGTTCGCTGAGCAAGTTGTAGTGCTATTATTCCCGTGCCAGTTCCGATATCCAGAATGTTCTTCGGATGGTGCTCAATAGTTGTCCATGCGCCCAATAGCACCCCATCGGTTCCAATCTTCATGGCAGATCGATCCTGTTGGACTATAAATTGCTTGAATTTAAAGGGATGGTTCATTATGATCTAAAGATACAGGTCGATCAATCCTTCCGGGGCCTCTATGGTGATGACCTTATTGTTGCGATCGACCTTTTTTATGATCTCATCATGGATCGGGATCAACAGTTGGGTCCCTTCATGATCGATCTCAAACAGAGCTTGAGCAGTCAGTTCATTCACTCCGGTAATGGTGCCAATTGGCCCATGACTCAGGTCGTTCACCTTAAATCCGATCACTTCATGATAGTAGAATTGATCTCCGGATAATTTTGGAAGCAGATCCAGGGGCAAGTATAGATCGGAACCAATTAGAGCGTTGGCCATTTCCTCGGTGTCCACTTCCTCGAATCGTATTCGCAATAATTCAGATTTATGTAAGGAACATTCCTTAATGAAAAATGGAATCAAATTTTTGT
>JAHEHC010000108.1:5685-7026 GCA_024644805.1 Flavobacterium sp.
GCAGCAGGAGCACCTTCTTTTGCAGCCTCTGCAGCAACATCGTCAATAGTTTCTTTTTTAGGAGCTTCTTCTTCAGTTACCGGTTTAGCTTTAACTTTTTCAGCGACTTCTACGACTTCTTCTTCAACAGCTACAGCAGCTCTCTTCTCATTTATTGCTTTTTCAGCAGCAAGAGCTTCCGCCTCGGCTTTTTTCTGAGCATCGCTTAATTTTGCACGTTTAGCTTCAATGGTCTTTGTCTTCTCTTCCAACCAGGCATTGAATTTCTTTTCGGCTTCCTCTTCGGTAAATGCACCTTTACTAACACCAACTGCCAAGTGTTTTTTCAACATAGCTCCCTTATAAGAAAGTATGTTTCTGGCAGTATCGGTGGGCTGTGCACCATTTTGTAACCATCTTACGGCTCCATCAATATCCAGAATGATCTCTGCAGGATTCACATTGGGATTATAGGTCCCCAATTTTTCTAAATACTTTCCATCTCTTTTAGCACGTCCATCTGCTGCTACGATCCAGTAAAATGGTTTTCCTTTTTTACCGTGTCTTTGTAATCTAATTTTTACAGGCATATCAATTAATTTGTGGGGTTCCCGACCCCTGTTTATAATTTTTAGGACGGCAAAGATAGTGTAATTTTTTATTGAAAAAGAACAGATTAATCTTTTTATTTTTACATTTGTCTCGAACCTATTTACCCAAATGGCTATGAAAAATATATTATTCCTACTACTTACGATCATTTTATGTTTCGGTTGTGAGACCATAGAAGACAATTCCCCGGCACTTCAGGGAACCATCGATCATGACTTTTTTAGTGCGAATGATGTTCGTGCTGAAAAGTACGAGGATGGGTCTGTAACGATACAGGGATATTCCCGTGAGGAAACATTAACACTGCATATTAATGGGTTTCAACTGGGGACCTATGAGCTTGGTGAGGGCCAATCGAGTTATGCTAGTTTTGAGAATGAGAATGGATCTGAATACAGTACTTCTCCCAGTGGATCTGGAAAGATCGTATTGACCGATAGATGTATTTCCTGTGGGTGGTTGACTGGGACTTTTAATTTTGAAGCCATGTTACCCGGAGTGGATACCATAACGGTACACAGAGGGATATTTCATATGGCTAATTTTCTAGAGGGAGGATTGATAGGAAATGGAGGAGAGATCAATGCAGGGACCATGACCGCTGTTGTAGATGAAAATGATTTTGATGCCTTGACAGTATCAGCTGATACCGAAGGAAATTCACTAATTATCACTGGTGCTGTCGAAGGAAGAAGTATAAGAATTGAAGTTCCATCAAATGTAACATCAATAAATCAACCTATACCAGCT
>JAHEHC010000109.1 GCA_024644805.1 Flavobacterium sp.
ATGGATAGCTGACTTTAGGGATCCCTGGACCAAGATACATTATCATAAGAATTTAAAATTAAGCCGATCCTCTGAAAGGAAGCATCAACTCATGGAGCGTGAGGTGTTGAATAAGGCAGATAGAGTAGTGGTCACCAGTGAGGGAACAAGAAGATCATTTGAAGCCTTGACCGATACACCTATGGATGTGATCACCAATGGATTTGACAAAAAGGATCTTGTCACGCATGCACTGGATGATAGATTCTCCTTAGTACATGTCGGCTCTTTATTATCAAAAAGAAATCCATCGATTCTTTGGGAGGTGTTGGCCGAGATAAGTGAAGAAGATCGAACTTTTGCAGAAGACCTTCAGATCAAATTGGCTGGATCGGTGAGTGAAGAGATCATACTTTCAATAAAAAAATCAGGAATTGAAGATAAATGTAAGTTGATGGGATATATCTCGCATCAGGAGGCCATTCAGCTACAACATAGTGCTCAAGTATTGCTCCTAATTGAAATGAACCAATTGGAGACCTCCATGATCATACCCGGAAAGTTGTTTGAATATATGAGCTCTGAAAGACCCATTATGGCGATAGGACCCGATGGCAGTGATATTGAAACGATCGTTGAAGAGACCCAAACCGGACACTTTTTCAATTATTCAGAAAAGGAAAAATTAAAAGAACAAATACTGGATTATTATTCAGATTTCAAGGAGGGAAGATTGACAATAAACTCCAAAGGAATTTCTAAGTATAGTAGGAGGGAACTGACCCGTTGTATGAGTGAGTCGATCATGAAAACATTGGCATAAAAAAACCCTCCTGCTCCGCCGTAGCAGATTCGGAGGGTTCAAACTAACCAACCAAAAAACTTTTAGAGACCTCTTCGTGATGCAGATCCTTTTGATCTGCTGCTATTTCCATTTGTATTAGAACGCTTTGAAGCGGTTATACTTCTCTTTGAGATTGAACTGTTATAACCAGCTCTTTTTGCATAGGATTTCTTGTTAACAGTGTTTTCTCTCTTTGTCGTTTTTACCGGTCTGCCTTTATTAGCACTGATACCGGTATTTCTTTTATTGCTGACCGATCTTTTATTGTAAGAACTATTGTTGGTGTTCTTTCTACTGGTAGTACCTCGTTTGGTAATCGTATTCTTTCTTTTAGAGATCGTGTTTCCACTTCTGTTAGAGTTGGTACTGGAGATACTTTTCTTTGACACTCTGTTGTCATTTCTTTTATTGTCCAATCGCTTAGCAGTAAGGTCATTGTTTTTTCCCCTGTTTGAATCCATTCTATTGGATGCCAGACCGGAATTTCTTCTGTCTTGCTTGAAGTCTTTGTTCATAGCAACTCTACCGTCTTTATAATGCCTTCTACTTCCGGGCTTGTAAAAGTCCCTTCTTCCATTGGTGTAATTCTGACGACCTCTGTTATAGTGCTTTCTATGATGTGTATAACTATACCGGTTTGGTCTGTAATACTCTCTATACGGATAATTGTATACGACACAGTGAGAATAATAGGGTCTTACATAATATACATGCCATGGTCTGTAGACATAATGCATGTTCCAGTAGTTGATGTAACCGGTGCAGTGTGAGAAATAACCATATGGATTATAGTGTACGAATAGACCCCCAACACGGACAATTCTTCTGCTGTTATAACGAATTTCAACGCTTCCAGCTTGAATGATCCTACCATAGTGGTCGTAATAAATTGGAATATCTTCTATTTGAATTACAGCACCATAATCGTCATACTGTACGAACATATCATAATTATAGCCAGAGTTATAGGAGATATTTACATTGGGAGTCCCTATATTGACACTCACATTGCTTCCGTTGTGACCACCCACATAGACAAAATCAAACTGTCCATCCGGGAAGATAGAGAATTCTATTCCCTGCTCCACAAAGATGTATGATTTTCCATAGGTATTGATTGGATGGTATTCGGGTTGACTGGATGAAGCCAGTGTTGGAAAACTTAAGGCGATCAGTCCGACGAATAAAGTGATTAAATTTTTCATAACTCTGAATTTTAAAGGTTGTACTTGCTTCTGTTTTTTGGATGGCTCGTACACGTTAAATAATACCAACGACCGTGCCAAAAACTTAAACACTTAAATATCAGAATATTATAAAATAATAAATTATGCATGCATTATTTATTATTATGAGGAGAATTAGAAAAAAGAGGGAAAAGAAAAAACCGCCTTCAACAGTTTGAACGACGGCTTTTTAAAAAACTAACCAACCAAAATCTTTATATTTTATAGAAGAAGATATGAGAACTTACCGATCATCTTCGGTAATAATATAGCAAACCTCATGCCATAAATTCACAAAATTTCGTATTGAGAATTATTTAACAAATTGATTTTTTAATTCTTTAGAAAAATTGAGAAACACTAAATTTTCTCCTTAAGATATTGGGCAGTATAAGACTTCTTGTTGGCTATTACCTCCTCAGGGGTTCCTTGTGCAACAACATGTCCACCCTGATCGCCTCCTTCAGGACCCAGGTCGATGATATGATCGGCGCATTTTATCAAGTCCATATTGTGTTCCACTACGATCACGGTATGTCCCTTATCCAGCAATTCGTAAAAAGAAGCCAAAAGTTTATTGATATCGTGAAAGTGCAATCCGGTAGTGGGCTCATCAAAGATGAACAAAGCCTTATCCTTGGTGGTGCCCTTTACCAGGAAGGATGCCAGTTTAATACGTTGTGCCTCCCCACCTGAAAGGGTGGAAGAACTTTGTCCCAATTGGACATATCCCAGGCCCACATCCTGAAGGGGTTGTAGTTTATTTTTTATACGGGTCTCTCGATGTAAGTCGAAGAAGGCGATGGCCTCATCGACCGTCAGGTGTAGAATATCGTTGATGTTCTTATCATTGAAGGACACTTCCAAAACCTCCTTCTTAAATCGTCTTCCTTTGCAGATCTCGCATTCCAGGTGTACATCGGCCATGAATTGCATTTCGATGGTCACTTCTCCTTCCCCTTTGCAATGCTCACATCGACCACCTTCCACATTGAAGGAGAAATGCTTGGGTTTATAACCCCGGATATCAGAAAGCTTTTGCTTGGCGAACAGGGCTCTGATATCATCATAGGCTTTTATATAGGTAACCGGATTGGATCGGCTGGAACGGCCTATAGGATTCTGGTTGATGAACTCCACACTTTTTAAAGAAGAGAAATCCCCTTCCAAACTACTGTGCTGGCCCGGCTTCTCACCATAGCCGCCCACTTCTCTTAAGATTGCCGGATATAGTATCTTCTTTACCAATGTACTCTTACCACTTCCGGATACTCCGGTGATGGCTGTAAAAGCATTCAATGGAAATGATGCATCGATGTTCTTCAGATTATGATGTCGGGCACCTTTAAGCTGAATTGATTTCTTTGAAGTCCGTCTTTTTGATGGGACATCTATAGAAAGTGATCCGTTGAGATAACGCGCGGTCAGTGAATCGGATTTTAACAGGTCTTCATAGGAGCCAGTTGCTACGACCTCTCCACCGAAGGTTCCAGCTTCAGGACCAATATCGATGATCTCATCGGCTGCTTTCATGATGTCTTCATCGTGTTCAACGACGATTACGGTATTCCCAAGATCCCGCAACGATTTCAATACCGAAATAAGTCGCTCGGTATCCCTGGGATGCAATCCGATACTGGGCTCATCCAGAATATACATAGATCCCACCAAGCTGCTACCCAAGGATGTGGCTAAATTGATCCTTTGTGATTCACCACCGGATAGAGTATTGGATTTGCGATTCAGGGTAAGATAGGGGAGCCCCACATCCATTAGAAAGGATAAACGGTTGTTGATCTCGATTAATAGTCTTTTAGAGACCGTACTCTCATATTCGTTCAAAGAAATGGTTTTAAAAAAATCAACCACTTTATTTAGTGGGAGTTCCACCAACTCCTGAATAGAAGTACCATTGATCTTAACATAGCCGGCTTCAGGTCTAAGGCGCTTACCATCACAGACATGGCATTTGGTCTTTCCTCTGTAGCGGGAAAGCATCACTCGATTCTGGATCTTATAGCTCTTGGATTCCAGGTAAGAGAAAAATTCATCGATCCCTTCAAAGTACTTGTTTCCTTTCCATACCAAGGATTGTTGCTTATCGGTCAGTTCGAACCAGGGCTTATGGATTGGAAAATCGAATTTATAGGCATTGTTAACCAGTTGATCCCGATACCAACTCATGCTTTCGCCTCTCCATGGAAAAATGGCATTTTCGAAGATCGACAATGCAGTATTGGGTATCACCAGGTCTGGATCGATTCCGATCACATCGCCATATCCCTCACAATTGGGGCAAGCCCCATAGGGGTTGTTAAAGCTGAATAGGTGAACATTGGGCTCGCTGAAGATCATGCCATCTGCCTCAAAACGATTGTTGAATGATGTTATCGTACCGGTATCTGTATCGGATAGCTCTTCAACAAGTAATTCACCTTTTCCTTCAAAGAATGCCAGTTCGATCGAATCTCCAAGACGATTGTAAAAATCTTCCTCATCTTTGGTGATGATCCTATCGATCACCAATTGGATATTCTTCGGAAAAGATTTCCCCTTAAGTTGATCGATCCGCAGGATTTGATTTTCAATTTTAATCCTTGAAAATCCCTGTTTGCCCAGGGACTGAAGCTTGTTTTCCATGGTCCTGCCTTCTTCGAGATGAATGGGAGCCAGGAGCAATAATTTCTTATTTTCCGGAAAATGTTTGATATGATCAACAACATCGGATACCGTATCTTTTTTTACCTCCTTACCCGAAACGGGGGAGAAGGTCCTTCCGATCCTGGTGTATAATAGCTTGATGTAGTCATAGATCTCTGTAGAAGTGCCCACCGTCGACCTTGGGTTGACTGCATTCACCTTTTGTTCGATTGCAATGGCGGGCGATATACCCTTAATGGAATCTACCTTGGGCTTGTTCAGCCTCCCTAAGAATTGTCTGGCATAAGAGGAAAGGCTTTCCACGTATCTGCGCTGCCCTTCAGCATATAAAGTATCGAAAGCCAGGCTTGATTTACCACTTCCCGATAGTCCGGTAATGACCACCAATTTATTGCGGGGAATTGCGACCGTAATGTTTTTCAGATTATGAAGTTTTGCACCCTGGATCAGGATGTTCTTTCGTGTATCTATAGCTTTGGTTTTCAATTTTTGATCCAGTAAAATGATTGGAATTTTGCAAAGATACCATTTACTTCAATAGTTTTTGAAGTGGTTTTATGATAATTTTTAATTTAAAAAAAGTACGAATTTTTTTGCATTTGTAATTTCTTTGTTATTATATTTACCATTCACAAAACAGAAATAAAAGTCATTGCCTATAGCATAATACTACTTTTTTAAATACATATACAAGCTAAACAACCAAACTGGATAGTTGTTTATTATTTAAAAGTACTGTTATGAACCTAAGCAAAACTACAGACGCGTTTTTAGTTAATGCGTACATGAATGGCGATGAATCTGCACTCTGTGAATTAATCAACAGACATAAGCAAAGAATTTATAGTTTCATCTATTCAAAGGTATTTGATAAAGATGTAGCTGAGGATATTTTTCAGGATACGTTCATCAAAGTGATCAAGACCTTGAAAAAAGGTGCCTATAACGAACAAGGTAAGTTCATTCCTTGGGTTATGCGTATATCTCATAATCTGGTGATCGATTATTTCAGAAAGAACAATCGGATGCCTACATTTGAGAACAATAGCGATTTCAATATATTTTCTGTGATATCTGATGGCGACCTGAATGCTGAGAAGCAAATGATAAAAGGACAGGTGGAGAGCGATGTTAGAAGGCTCATAGAAGAACTTCCTGAAGATCAAAAACAGGTGCTATTAATGCGTGTCTATAAGGAAATGAGCTTTAAGGATATCAGTGAGCAAACTGGTGTTAGTATAAATACAGCATTGGGTAGAATGCGTTACGCTCTTATCAATTTACGTAAAGTGATTGACAAACATAATATTGTATTGACAAACTGATACAATAATTACATTTTTGCTGCGTTAAAAGGATACATTAACCTCAAAATAATGCGCATATGCAAAAAATGTACTCTGAAACCTCACGTAAGGAGCACGTGAATAAAAACATGGCTCCAAAAGAAGAAACCATTAAATTTCTTCTGGATTATTCGAAGGCTTTAAGTGTTATAGATTATAATAAATTGAAGTTTGAAGCACTTCTAAACTAAACTTTGGAAAACCCTGAAACGTTCACTTCAGGGTTTTTTTTTGGTATTCTTTTATTACGGATCTCCGGCCGATTTTCTTTGTAATGATATCCTTTTCAAGATCCCAACCTCTTGCCGAAGAATATTTTCTTCCATAGTAAATGATCTGTAAATGCAATTTATTCCAGAGATCCATAGGAAATAAACGTTTGGCATCTTTTTCTGTTTGTACTACATTCTTGCCATTTGAGAAGCCCCAGCGATACATCAATCGATGTATGTGGGTATCAACTGGAAAAGCGGGAACATTGAATGCCTGTGCCATGACTACGCTGGCGGTTTTATGGCCCACCGAGGGCAACGATTCCAAAGCATCGATATCTGCTGGAACTGAACCATTGTACTTTTCAATGAGGATCTTCGATAAACCATGGATTCCCTTTGATTTCATTGGCGATAAGCCCACAGGTCTTATGATCTCTCTGATCTCCTCAACCGATAATTTTACCATATCATAAGGATTGTCAGCCAGATTGAATAATATAGGAGTTACTTTATTGACACCGGCATCTGTACTTTGAGCAGACAATAACACCGCAATTAATAAGGTATACGGGTCTTTGTGCTCCAATGGAATGGGTGTTTCAGGAAATAGTTCATTTAATGTTTTTATAACGAATTCAACCTTTTCTTGCTTGGTCATTTTGCGTACTTTTGTACAAAAGTAAACAAATGAAACCATTACAAGTAGGAGACAGAGTACCTGATTTTTCAGTACCTGATCAAGACG
>JAHEHC010000030.1 GCA_024644805.1 Flavobacterium sp.
ACTACTGAACTGTTAATGGGTGTTGAAAGACTCAATCCCTTAAAGAACATCAGCATATTTATTGTCATTCCGAAAAGTGCACAAGCCAAGATCCTGACCCAATCACTTCGGTCAATCTTTTCAGAAGGAAAGAAGAAACTGATCAGCCAAAACAAAAGGGAAGCACCACTGATCCTCAACAGAACAAACCCATATGGTTGGATGACATCCGGCATGAGCCCCTTTGCAACGGTATGATTTACACCATAAATTGCACCGGCAGCTGTGGCGGCTAATAAAGCTAGGGCTCTTGGGTTCATCATTGTTTCATTAAAAAAGATTTGGCATTGGCAACGGTCTGCTTACTATTACCAATGAACAAAACCTTATCCAGTAGTAAAATGGGTCTTTTTAAGAAGGTATAGTGCTCGTAGAGCAATTCTTTGAAATCTTCTTCTTTCAATTGAGACGCCATGATGCCCCTTTCTTTGAACATTCTGGCCCTCTTATTGATCAAGGCCTCATAACTTCCGGTCAATGAATAGAGTTCATGGATGTCATTTTTCGTTAATGGTTTATGCTTAATATCGATCATCGTTATGGTATCTGGAAGATTCAACTCCTGAATGATCCTTTTACAGGTAGAACAGGTTGATAGATAGTAGAATTTACTCATTAGAAAGCTTAGACGATTACGATGCAAAATAAATTCTTTTTCTGAAGAAATTGGGGTATTTTTATTTTTAAAATCAGCAAGTATGGATTATTGTTTCGATATCACGTTAAAAACAAGAAATTTTTTTAAGAACATTTTAGATGGTTATACATTGAATCAGCTCAATGCCATTCCGGACGGTTTCAACAACAATATTTTCTGGAATATCAAACATGTCGTAATCACACAGCAACTGTTGGTCTATAAGTTGTCTGGGTTGCCAATGATGGTTACCGAAGAGGAGATCGTAGGATTCCAAAAAGGGAGCAAACCCATCCAAGATGCTGATGATAAAGACCTAAATCTTTTGAAAGAACAACTCTTCTCTACTTTGGAACAAGCCAGGGAAGATTATAAGAACGGGAAATTTGAACAATACAATGAATACACGGTTACGACCAAGTCTACCCTTACCAATGTCGAAGAAGCGTTGGAATTCAACAATTTCCATGAAGGCATCCATTTGGGTTATGTCTTAGCGTTGTTAAGGGTTATTTAACTTTAAGGAAGGATTCGATATCCTCAATTGGGATCACCACCTCAATTGATCCATCGGCATAACTTGCTATATCGTAGGGATTGTATAATAGAATAATATTGGTGTCCTGAAAACCGATGGTCTCAGGGAGGTAAAAGGCATCATCATCGAACCAAAATCCGGTGGCATTGATCGGGTCGTTTTCTGGGACCCCCATTTTATCCCTAAATACTTTTTCGGCGAATTGAATGAATTCATTTTCATCATTCAATAATTCGGCAGTAGAAAGCTCTTCGCCAGATTGAGGATCGATATTCAGATACCAGGTAGAACCATATCCATGGGCACCCCCGGTATACAGGTATTGTTTCATTTCCATACAGATCAGGTTTTCCGAACGATAGGTGTTGTTCACAATAATTTCAGCAAAATAGGGGCTGATCTCCGGAAATTCTGACTTATCATTATTATAGGTCTCCAAGAATTTTTTTGCAGCAAGTTCTATTGTCGCAGTAGAGCTGGTGTCATCGATATTATAATTAAGACTGGAAATGATGAATTCATTTATTGCTGAATTGATCTTCTCAGAGACCACAGCATTTCCAACACTTTGAATAAATTCTAAATTGACCTCAGCACATTGTTCCTGCTTACAATCATCTTTATACACATAACTTTTATCATCAAACTCAAGGTCGAGTTTTGAATCTTGTTTGCAGGACGTTGCCAATACAGCGAATAAAACAACCAGAGGGATGTATCTTAATTTCATGATTAAAAAGGATCTTTGATTTAAAGATAAAACTTTTAAACCGTTACTTTTGTATTTATAAAAACAAAAAAATGAAATTCAACACCAAGACCATACACGGTGGACAAGAACATGATACTGCTTTTGGAGCAGTCATGCCACCGATCTACCAAACCTCAACCTATGCTCAATCCACACCGGGAGGGCATAAAGGATTTGAGTATTCAAGGACCCACAATCCGACCCGAGCTGCCTTGGAACGGGCGTTTGCCAGTTTGGAAAGCGGGAAGCATGGTTTGGCCTTTGGAAGCGGACTGGCCTCAATAGATGCTATTATTAAATTATTAAAACCAGGGGATGAGGTGATCTCAACCAATGATCTCTATGGAGGAACCTACAGATTGTTTACCAAGATATATGAACGGTTTGGAGTTAAGTTTCATTTTATAGGGATGGAGAATGCCACAACCATTGAGGACTATATCAACGAGAACACAAAACTGATATGGGTAGAAACTCCTACCAACCCCATGATGAATGTGATCGATATTAAAAAAGCAGCACAGATTGCTAAAAAGCACAATATTCTATTGGCCGTAGATAACACCTTTGCCACTCCTTTTTTACAAAGGCCTTTAGAGTTGGGTGCAGATATTGTTATGCACAGCGCCACCAAGTATTTGGGGGGACATAGTGATGTTGTCATGGGCGCTTTGGTGGTTAATGATGATGAATTGGCCGAAAAATTGTATTTCATTCAAAATGCAAGCGGAGCTATTTGTGGTCCGCAAGACAGCTTTTTGGTTCTTCGAGGTTTAAAGACCTTACATGTTAGGATGCAACGTCATTGCGAGAACGGGAGAAAGATCGCAAAGTATCTTTCCAATCATCCTAAGATCGAAAAGGTTTACTGGCCCGGACTTGAAAGTCATCCCAATCATCAGGTCGCCAAGGATCAGATGTCCGATTTTGGAGGGATGATCTCTTTTGTTACAAAGGGAAATGATTATAATGAAGCGATCAAGATCGTTGAGAACCTTAAGATATTCACATTAGCGGAGAGTCTTGGTGGGGTGGAAAGTTTAGCAGGCCACCCAGCCAGTATGACCCATGCCAGTATCCCAAAAGAGGAACGTGAGAAGACCGGAGTGGTCGATTCATTGATACGTTTGAGTGTTGGAATAGAGGATGTTGACGATCTTATCGCAGATCTAAAACAGGCAATAGGGTGAGAATATTGGATTGCTATTCAATATAATAGACATATCCGAAGTTCAACCAATAGATCCATTCATTGGCCTTGTTCTCTGGAACTTCCACGATTTGATTGTTCTCAAAGGAGGGATTAAGACCATCCACCCAATTCGAGAAATAATATTGCCACCGGCTGTCTAACATCAGGTCGCTTAATGGGGATATTTTGTAACGTATTCCTACACTGGCCACTACCGACCAAGTTGAATCTCCTTCATTTAGGAACGAATTATAATATTTGTCCGGGGTAGTCAAAGGACTATTAAGCGGGCCCAATTCAGAATATACCTCAGGGTCAAAGTTCACCCAATGGGCACCCAAACTGATGAATGGAGCAATTTTGTAGCCACCTGCTTGAAAATCACGTATGCTTTTAGGGAAGTATTCCAGTTGTGCACCCACATCAAAAACAGTAGAGGAACCTTTCATGGCCCTTAACTGATCTGCAGTAAGTGAAGTCCTGTCAGGGTCGACCCATCTACCAAAATGTTGAAGGTTGGTCTTGTGATAGTCTATCTCACTTCTGATCTTAAAATGGTCATTGAAATAGACATCCCTGGAATAGCAGTTACAATCGGCTCGATAGGCAAAGTTGATATAGTGTATCAATCCAACGCCAAAACCTACATTTCCTGAATTTGTCTCAAAATCGTAGCGTTCACCAAAATCGGAGTAAAAAACAATAGGGCCTGTGATTATCCCTACCTCATGAGAAAAGCCAAGTTGGCTGTATAGTTCCTGCTTTGGGACCATCAGAAACACAAATACCAATAGCATAATTCTGGTATACATCGTTAAATAGGTTTTGTTTGAGACATAACAAATATATAAAAACATATCATACAGCGAAATATATCTAAGATAATTAGCTATTTTATAATAAAAATCATAGTTCAATTTTTAGATAAACTTTATATTTGTACTCCTTTAAAACAATAATAATTTTAAAACAAATTATACATGAAAGAAAGCGTAAAAAAGTTCGTTTCTAAAGTTGAGAAAATGAACCCTAACGAGCCCGAATTTTTACAGGCCGTTATTGAAGTTGCAGAAGCGATCATTCCTTTTATTGAAGAGAATGAAGCTTATCAAAACAAAAAATTACTCGAAAGAATGAGTGAGCCCGAACGAGTTATCATGTTTAGAGTACCATGGACTGATGATAACGGTGAAATTCAGGTAAACAAGGGTTATAGGGTTGAATTCAGCTCTTTGATCGGACCCTACAAAGGAGGTTTAAGATTTCACCCTTCTGTGAATCTGAGCATCCTTAAATTTTTAGGCTTTGAACAAGTGTTTAAAAATAGTTTGACCACATTGCCTATGGGTGGTGGTAAAGGAGGATCCAATTTCGATCCTAAAGGAAAGAGTGATGCTGAAGTCATGCGTTTTTGTCAGAGCTTCATGACTGAGCTTTCCAAGCATATTGGCCCTAATACAGACGTTCCAGCAGGAGATATTGGTGTTGGAGGTAGAGAAATAGGATTCCTATTCGGACAGTATAAGCGTCTAAGAAATGAATTTACCGGTGTTCTTACAGGAAAAGGGATGTCTTATGGAGGATCTCTGATCCGTCCAGAAGCTACCGGATATGGTACAGTTTATTTTGCTAAAAGCATGCTTGAAACCCGTGGCGACAGTTTTGAAGGCAAGACTGTGACCATCTCAGGTTCTGGCAATGTTGCTCAGTATGCAACAGAAAAAGTGATTGAATTCGGAGGCAAAGTGGTTACACTTTCCGATTCATCCGGATATATCTATGACAGCGAAGGAATTAGTACCGAGAAATTGGCCTATGTCATGGAACTTAAAAATGTGAAGAGAGGACGTATCAAGGAATACGTCGATAAATATCCATCTGCTAAGTACTTTGAAGGAAAACGTCCATGGGAAGTGCCTTGTGATGTAGCCCTTCCTTGTGCCACTCAAAACGAAGTAGATGAAGGTGATGCGACTACTTTGATGAGCAATAACTGTATCTGTGTTGCTGAAGGTGCCAATATGCCAAGTACACCTGCAGCAATAGAGGTATTCCTTAAGAATAAGATCCTTTATGCTCCAGGAAAAGCTGCCAATGCCGGTGGTGTTGCAACCTCAGGATTGGAAATGTCACAAAACTCATTGCGTTTGAGTTGGACTCGTAAAGAAGTTGATGATAAATTACATCAGATCATGAATGATATCCATACTGCTTGTGTAAAATATGGAAAAGATGGAGACGGATATGTTGATTATGTAAAAGGAGCCAATATTGCAGGATTCGTCAAATTGGCGGATGCAATGTTAGACCAGGGAGTAGTATAACAGTCCCTTTATTTCATTATAAAAGGTTGCCTTTAAAAAGGCAACCTTTTTTCATTTTTAACCTGCAATAAATAGTATTTTAGCATGTTATACTACATGAAAAAGCATCTACATCTATGATAAAACGCCTCATTCTTGTTCTGTTATGTCTTTCACAGGGATCATTTGCACAAAACTTTGAAGATACCTGGTCGGGTTATTTCTCCTATGTATCCATAAAAAGCATTTCTCAGGGGAATGACAAGATCTATGCTGCTTCTGAGAATGCGATCTTTACTTACGATCTAAGCACGGAGGAGATCAACACGATATCGACCATAAACGGACTATCAGGACAACAGATATCGACCATTTACTACAGCGATTCCTTTGGGATCCTGGTCATTGGATATGAGAATGGTTTGATGGAATTGGTGATCGATGGCAATGAGAATATATTGACGGTTGTGGATATTATCGATAAGCAGACCATACCCCCCAACAAAAAGAGGATCAATCAATTTAATGAATACAATGGAAATCTCTATATCGCTACCGATTATGGGGTCTCGGTCTTTGATCTGGCCATGCTTGAATTTGGAGACACCTATTTTATCGGCTTTGGCGGGTCACAGGTCAGGATAAGTCAAACGGCGGTACAAGGTGAGTATATTTATGCTGCCTCAAAAGGAGCCGGTATTATCAGGGCTTTGGTAGATAATGACAATCTGATCGATTTTGAACAATGGTCCATTATCGGCAATGGAGGCTTCAAAGGCATCCAATCGCTGAATACCGAATTGTATGCTGCAATGAACGACGATACGATCTTAAAATATGAAGAAGGGATTGGATTTCTTCCGGTTGGTAATTTTCCTCTGCCAATTGAAGATTTTATTGTTAAGGACAGCTTTCTTATCATTACAACCAATAAGACCATACATGCCTACACCAATGGGTTCATACAAGTAGACTCAGTGAGCTCTTTACCCGAATTTGAATATGAATTGCAATCGGGATTTGCCTTTGGGAATCATTTCTTTATGGGAACTAACGAACTGGGAATGTTGGTGGTACCATTTGGGGCCAACCAAGCTGAACAATTATTACCTGATGGCCCGATCAATAACCATCCTTTCTCGATCGATGCCTCTCCGGGTCAGCTCTGGGTAAATTTTGGAGAAGTTGATGTGTTTTTCAATCCCTTTCCTTTAACACAGATCGGCATCAGCAATCTTAGAGAGGACACCTGGACCAATATACCTTTCGAGGATCTTTTTGATGCCAACGATCTGGTCGATGTGGCAATCAATCCCGACAATCCCGAAGAGGTCTTTATGACCTCCTATCAGAAAGGACTTTTAAAGATCATTGATCAGACCCCAACGATACTTTATAATGAGACAAACAGTCCGATGGACATACCAAACAATAATCAAGCACTTGGAATTCGACTCTATGGCTCCGATTTCGATCGCCAAGGAAATTTCTGGACAGTTCAATCGAGAACCGATAAAGGCCTCATCAGGGTTTCTCCAAGCGGACAATTCCAACTTGTAGATATCTCAACGATAATCAGTGGGGAGAATGAATTGGCGCTGAGCGCCGTAAGTGCAAGCAGAGAGGGGTATATATTCTTTGGTGCGGTAGATAGTGGTCTGATCGGGTATAATCCAAACAATAATCAATTCAATAAGATCGGGGAAGAAATTGGTAACGGAAACTTACCCACCAATAACATCCGTTCCCTTGCCTTCGATAAGAATAATCGATTATGGATCGGGACCCTGAAAGGCCTTCGGGTTCTCTTTAACGTAGGGGGGTTCTTTGAAGAAGGGGCCAATACCGATGCTCAGGAGATCATTATCCTGGAGGATGGTGTCCCACAAGAACTCTTATACGAACAAGTGATCACCGATATCGAAGTGGATGGGTCGAACAACAAGTGGATATCGACAGCTACATCAGGAGTATTCTACTTGTCTTCAAATGGTCAAGAAACAATACACCGCTTTACGGAGGCTAATTCTCCATTGCCTTCCGATAATGTTCAGGATATAGCAATCGATGGTCTTACCGGGTTGGTTTATTTTGCGACTATCGATGGATTGGTTGCCTTCAAGGGAACATCGACAGCACCCAGGGAGAATCTGGAGAATGTTTATGCCTATCCGAATCCCGTACGCCCTGGCTTTAACGGAAATGTGACCATTGATGGATTAACCGCAAAAGCGAATGTGAAGATCACCGATATTCTTGGGAACCTGGTTTATGAGAATACCTCTGAAGGGGGAAGTGTCCTTTGGGATACCACCGCATTTGGAAAATACAAAGTTGCTTCGGGAGTTTACATGGTACTGGTCACCACGCAGGATGCCTTAGAAACCACCATATCCAAAATAATGATCGTACGATAATGGTTGTCACTACGAAAGGCATCGTTCTATCGTCAGTTAAATATGGGGATTCCCATCTCATCGTCTCCTGTTTTACCGAAATATCTGGACTTAAGAGTTACATGCTCCATCGTATTCTTAGTTCCAAAAGAGGCAAGCTGAAAAGCTCTTATTTTCAGCCGTTGACCCTTTTGGAAATGGAAGCCGTCCATAAGGATAAGGGTTCTTTAGAAAGGATCAGAGAGGCCAAGATATTTCATCCTTACAGATCGTTGCATGTAGATATGGTCAAGACGACCCTGGTGATATTTCTTGCAGAAATAATAAAGAATAGCATCAAGGAGGAAGAGAAGAACTTAGAGTTGTATCAATTTCTTGAGAGTTCTTTAATTTGGCTGGATGATCATGATCAGATTGCAAACTTTCATATTCTGTTTTTACTTCGATTGAGCAAGTACCTTGGGTTTTATCCTGACACAACAGATTTCAACAAAAAATACTTCAACTTGATAGAAGGGAATTTTCAAGATTCAAAAAACAATAATTATTGTGAAGACGGGCATTCAGTACAAGTCTTAAGGCAGTTTTTCGGCATAGATTTTGATGCAATCTCAGGCATAAAACTAACCAAAACTGCGCGATTTGAGACGTTAAATTTGCTATTGATGTATTATAAATTACATTTGCACAACTTTAAAAACCCCAAATCTCTTTTGGTACTGAAACAACTATTTGAACACTCATGAGATTATCAATAATCCTCCTGTTTTTTTTCTTATCTACATCGGTATCGGCTCAAATAATTCAAGTTTTAGAGAAAGAGGATAATACCCCCATTTCAGGTGTTGCTGTCTATAATCTCAATAAGACCAGAAGTGGAGTTACTGATTTCGATGGATTTGTGGAAATTTCTAAATTCTCAGACAGCGAAGCCATAACATTTCAGCATATCTCCCACATTAATGTTACACTTTCTAAACAAGAGATTTTGAACAATGATGGTATAGTGTATCTGGAAGCAGACGCCAGCACCCTGGAGGAAGTGATCCTTTCGGTTTCCAAATTTGAGATGAAGAAAAAAGACATTCCACAGAAGATCGTTAGTGTAAGCCAGGAGGATATTCAGTTTTCAAATCCTCAAACCTCTGCTGATCTTTTGGAAAGCAGTGGGCAGGTTTTTATCCAGAAGAGTCAGCTGGGTGGTGGGAGCCCCATGATCAGAGGATTTTCGACCAACAGACTGCTTATCGCAGTTGATGGTACACGGTTCAATAATGCCATATTTAGAGGTGGGAATGTTCAAAATGTGATTTCCATCGATCCCTTTGCTATCGATCATACCGAGATCATCTTAGGTCCAGGCTCGGTCGTTTACGGGAGTGACGCTATTGGAGGCGTGATGAATTTCTATACCAAAAAACCCAAATTTTCCTTCGTGGATGGGTTTTCATTTTCAGGAAATGCTACAGCTCGTTATGCTTCGGCAAGTAATGAGAGATCGGGTCACATTGATTTTAATATTGGCATGAAAGAATGGTCCTTCTTATCCAGTATTTCCTATACTGATTTTGATGACTTGAAAATGGGTTCTCACGGGCCCGATGATTATCTGAGGCCTGATTATGTGGAGACGATAGAAGGGGAAGATGTTGTAGTAGCGAATTCCGATCCCAGATTACAGGTGCCCACCGGATATGATCAGATCAATGCAATGCAAAAGATCCGATACATGCCCAATGATAATTGGGATTTCAATTTAGGTTTGTTTTATACAACGACCAGTGATTATCCAAGATATGATCGATTATACAGGAAAAGAGACGGACAACTCAGGTCTGCGGTTTGGGAATATGGTCCCCAGGAATGGTTAAGCGGTAACCTACAGATCTCAAATAATAATACTAAGCTTTACGATAAGAGCATACTAACGCTTTCCTATCAACGATTTTTGGAAAGCAGGAAGGATCGCGATTTTGGCGATGTCTTTCTTTATGAGAACAAAGAAAAGGTCAATGCCTATACCGCAGCATTTGACCTGTCTAAGAATATTGGAAAAAACAAACTCTTCTATGGAATCGAATATGTATTCAATAAAGTGGGTTCAACAGGAGAGCAAACCCATATAGAAAATGGAGAAACCGAAGCCATAGCCTCACGATATCCAGATGGCTCAACCTGGCAATCGATGGCCCTATATGGAAGTTGGCAATGGAAATTCGATGAGGACCTTTCATTTCAGACCGGGGTACGATACAATCATATTATCTTAAAAGCGGAATTCGATTCACCCTTTTTTGATTTTCCCTTTGAAGATGCTAACCTGGATACAGGAGCACTAACAGGTAGTGTTGGAGTACATTGGAAGGCCAGTGAAATATTGGATTGGAAACTCAATTTTTCAACGGCATTCAGGGCCCCCAATATTGACGATATTGGGAAAATATTTGACAGTGAACCGGGGTCTGTTGTGGTTCCAAATCCTGACCTTAAACCGGAATATGCTTATAATGGTGAGTTGGGAGTTAGTTTGAATTTCGATGAGGTGCTAAAAGTTGAAGTGGGCACATTCTATACCTATCTCGATGATGCTTTGGTACGGCGTGATTTTAATTTAGACGGGGTTACAGAAATTGAATATCAGGGAGAGCTAAGTAATGTGCAAGCCATACAGAATGCTTCTATGGCAGAGGTCTATGGATTGGAGGCCGGGGTAGAAATAAACTTTAACCATCAGTTGAAACTGTCCTCACAATATACCATAACCGATGGATTCGAAGAGGAGGAAGATGGCAGCAAGGTCGGGATACGTCATGTTGCACCACAATTTGGAAACACGCACTTCATTTGGCAGAATGACAAATTGAAACTGGATGCATTTGCCGAATACAATGGGAAGATCGATTTTGAGGACCTTGCACCCAGTGAACAGAATAAATCCTATCTCTATGCTAAGGACGGGAACGGAAATCCATATGCTCCATCTTGGTACACCTTGAACTTTGGTGCTCAGTATCAGATCAATAAAGCCTTGAGATTCAACACCACTCTGGAGAACATCACCGATCAGCGCTATAGGACCTACTCGAGTGGAATTGCAGCTCCAGGGATCAATCTTATCCTATCGTTGAACTATCAGTTCTAAGGATCATTCAAAATAATTCTCATACAGTTTCAGATGCTGTGTCAATTCATCAAAACTTCTTTCGCAGGTGATAAGATCATCCGATCCCATACCCTCGAAAAGAACGATCATAGGCTTAAGATAATTATGCAATTGGTTATGAGCCTCCCCTTTCATGGTACATTTCTGGAAGATTATTGAAAAATCTAATTCCAGGCTGTCCTTTAGTGAATTATAGGAGCTTACAGCCTCCTTTTCCGAGAAGGAGTCCAATCTGTTGATCATGGTATTGATCCCAATTGTGGTCTCGATATTTGCTTTCCATAAATTGCCATTGTCCAACACGACCAGTTCTTCTGTTGGTTCATGGCTCTCAACGTTTTGCAGGACTTTTTTCTCTTGATCCCTTTTACAGGAATGAGTAGAAATCGCAAGCATCAACACCAAAAATAAAACGCCTATTTTAAGTCTTTTGTACATTCATTTTACTCTTTGATTGGTCTTTAAGAAACTGTGCGCGGCGCAGACCTAAGGAGTTTATTTGATGTTTGAAATGGTAATGTCTAAGATCGTGTTCTTGTTGCCGTTTGGTACTGAAACTGGATACTTTTTTCAAATACCCGATCACCCGAGTTGCATGATCGACATTTAACGAATCACATTTGCTGCAATAACCCAGTGTCCGTTTATCGATATGGTGGCAATCATTACATATGGTAATACGGATATTAAAACAGAAATAATTGCAGCCGGCTTTTGCGGTTGCATGGATGAGTTTAATAAATCCATCACTATTCGGGGTCTCTTCTAAATTTAAATGCAGCGCCGAACCTCCATCAAGATATTGAATGATCTCCTTTCCGTGAAGCATGATCTTATCCAGGGTGTTGGTATTGGGGTCTTCCACCGCATAGAAATAGGAATTGTAACAATCTCTGGAGACCTTAAGTCCATCTGCTCTATCCCATTTTGCATTTTTCACACCAAGGTTTTCTGCCGGAACAAATTCGGTATTGAACATATAGCCATATTTTTGTTTTGCTTTTTTGTTCTCATCGTATATGGCTTTTAGATAATGATTGACAAATTGTTTGTATTCCTCATTGTTATTCACTTCAATACCAAGGCTCTCTGCTGCCTCCACCATACCATTGATTCCGATCGTAAGGAATTGTTTGTCCAGTGTGATGAATCCCGCTTTATAAACAGGCAATAGTCCTGATGCTTCATATTCTTCTATAAGCTTTCGGTAGGCAACCTGATATTTTTGGATCTTCTGGACCTCATCAACGATATTGGCTCCATTCTGCACCAACCGGTTCATGTTCAAGGTGATCACATTTATAGATCCGGTGGCAACACCACCAGCTCCCAGAGAATAGCTAAAAGTATGATCGTTGATCTCATTGCGCAATCTACAGCAGGAGGCCAAGCTGTCTGCATTCTCAGATTGGTAGATGAAGAACGAGTTCCCCTCACTGAGTTCTTTTGCACACATTTCGGTGAATTCGGTATCGACAGGCTTTCCATCTTTCACCAACATGGCAGCAGTTACCACCGGGAAGGTCAATACGGCCTTGCTTCTTTCGGTATTGAACCATTCCATAAAGAAATTTTGTAATCTTTTGACACTTTCCCATTGGGGCCGGGTCATATCAGGAAATACAAAATCTTCGAATATGCTATTGAAATAAATTTGATCGTAGATCGAGATGTTCCAAAAAACCGACTGGTAGCCACGCGCTGCAGCAGGCTGATTGATAGCATAGACCACATGTTGAAGGTGGTTTTCAATTAGGTCTTTATGGGTGTTTAAATAATTGGCACCATAGTCCTTTTTAGCAAAATGATCGAAATACATTAAGAATTCAACAGTGGCCAGTGCTCCTGCAAATTGAGAGCTTATCGCAAATACGAGATTGACGAACTCTCCACAGTAACTTTCTAAGTGCTTTGGAGCCCTGCTTTCTCCACCCAACTTGGTGAGTCCGTCAAAGAGGAATGGATACATGCTGATGGACACGCAGTAGGGTTTTAACGAGGTTTCATCATGAACATAGATCTCATGAGATTCAATTTGTCGGGTATATTCATTGGCGAGTTCCTCTCCGTACAAAGAGGCGATCTGGCGTTTTACCAGAGCCCGATTCACCTGAATGTTGATATCCTTATTCAATTCAGCTTCCATGGTTGCAATGTTCTTGGAAGTGACATTGGCATTGGCGTCTACCTTTGAGCCGTCTGCGGCGTTTGATGATTGAATGTAATGGTCAATAAAGTCGATTTTTTGAGCTACTTGGGAGTTTGTGAGGCGTATCATTTAGTTAGTTTTGCATGAATAAATGGTTGAGGGTTCTATTCGTTTTAACTTCTATAAATCGTTGATTGGTAGTTTCGGACTCAAGTCCGCCAAGGTCCGAAACCCATTTACCGGTCTTGATCCAGGTAAGGGATTTCAGGATGGTATCAGGAACCTTTTCCTCTCCAGTATAGAGGCAGGTCTTAAAGTGTTGGTCGTTGGCAATTTTAAGAAAATTCACCAATTTTTTTGGATGCCATTCCCCACCCATGAATAAAACACACGAAGCAAGTCCTTTATATTTTTTGAGCAGGGACGAAAAGACTTCGTCGGTTAGAGGCATTCCATTATTTTTTTCCCATAGGTAACTGGAATGGCAACCTTCACATTTTAGGCGACAACCTGTTATGGAAAAACAAAGACTAATTTCACCGGGTACTTCTTGATGTACCACTTGTAAATCGTAATAATTCATTTAAAAAATAAAAAGACTATTTTATCCTACATAAATTTAAACATCTATTGGATGCTTTTCATTCGATTAAATTAGGACTTATTAAAAATGTTATTAACAGTTTTTCGGGCTAAATAATTTGTAGATCATGAAGTATTTAAAATTTGTAATACGATTAATAACAGGAGCGTAAACGACAGCAAACGATTACAAACAACTATAAACGTAAGTAAATAAGTAATAACCGAATCATTTTTTGGCTTCGATCTATGTTTGTACTGTTGAATCATAGTGGTTCAAAATCTTAACTGTTTAACATTAAAAATAATAATTATGAAAACGCTTAGAAACAGAGTACAGTTGATTGGAAATTTAGGGAACGATCCTGAGATCATTAACACAGACGCAGGAAGAAAAATTGCAAAATTCAATATTGCCACCAACGAGGTATATAAGAATTCAGAAGGTGGCAAAGAGACGAACACCGAGTGGCATCGCGTGGTGTGTTTTGGAAAAACAGCCGATATCGTTGAGAACTATCTCAGCAAAGGGAAGGAAGTCGCTATTGACGGGAAACTGACACACAACTCTTGGGAAGACAAAGATGGCAACAAACGATTCAATACCGAAGTGGTATGCAACGAGCTATTGATGTTGGGGAAATAATGATCCTTAAATATAGAAGAGAAGGCTGTCTGAAAAGACAGCCTTTTTTGTTTAGATATTACTTGAATTTTCATGATTTGTGTCATAAAAAGTCACTTAGAAGCTTTCTATCTTTGTAATCCCTACTAAAAAAACAGTTGTGATAATTGGTGTTGGAACAGACCTATTAGAAGTTTCTAGAGTAAAAAAGACTTTGTACAAACAAGTCAATTTTAGAGAAAGTGTTTTTACTTCAAATGAAATTAATTATTGTGAAGGAAAGAAGTATAAAGATCGACATTATGCTGCTCGATTTGCTGCGAAAGAAGCTTTTATGAAAGCTTTAGGGATAGGATGGAGATATGGAATAAGCTTTACAGAAATTGAAATTGAGAACGACGACTTAGGAAAACCAAAAATATATTTAAAAGGCAAAGCAAAAAAAAAGGCAAATGAGTTGGGAGTGAAAGAAATACACGTGTCTTTGAGCCATTTAAAAGATCTAGCATGTGCTTATGTTATAATTACTAAATAAAAAAACTATTAAATATGTCAAATATTGGTTCTTACGAAGAACGATCAAAAAACTTCGATTGGTCAATTTCCGAAAAGAAACTTGATTATAAAGACGGAGACGCTATAAACATTGGTTGGTATTGTTCCGATAGGATATGCCAGATGGGAAAAGCAAATAAAACTGCTTTAATTTGGGAAGGATTAGGAGGTGTAGAAAAAGAATATACCTTCAACGATATTCGATTAAGAAGTAATTCGATTGCATCATTTTTAAAAGAGCAAGGAATAAATAATGAAGACAGAGTTTGTTTGTTTATGGACAAAATTCCTGAACTGTATATTGGATTTCTAGGAGTCTTAAAACTGGGTGCAATTGCACAACCACTTTTTTCAGCTTTTGGTGATGAATCTTTATTTGTTCGTTTAGATAATGCAAAGACAAAAGCAATTATTACTCAAAAGAAACATGTTAAGAAAGTTCGAAAAATTGTCAACCAAATGCCTTATCTGGAACGCATAATTATAGTTGACTACGACGGAAAACATCCTCTACGGGAACGAGAAATTAGTTTTAATATGGATGAAGCCGAAAAAGTAGAAAGCTTTGACTGTTTTCCAACAAAAGCTGAATCACCTTCTGTACTCCATTATACCTCCGGCACAACAGGACAACCAAAAGGTGTGAAGCATGTGCATTACTCATTGATATCACAATACCTAACTTCAAAGTGGGTGTTAGATCTAAAGGACGATGATATTTATTGGTGTACTGCCGATCCGGGATGGGTAACAGGAACATCTTATGGAATTATTGGTCCATGGAGCCTGGGTATCACTCAATGTGTACTCGACACAGGATTTTCAGCAGAGTCATGGTATAAATTTATAGAGAAAAGAGGAGTAACAGTATGGTATTCTGCTCCTACAGCGATACGTTCTTTGATGAAAGCAGGAGATGAATTGGTTAAAGAATTTGATTTAACCTCACTTCGTCATCTGGCCAGTGTTGGAGAGCCTTTGAATGCAGAAGCAGTCATCTGGTCTGATAAAGTATTTGGAAAATCTTTTCTTGACACCTATTGGCAAACTGAAACAGGCTCGATAATGCTCACCAATTTTCCTGGCATGAAAATTAAGCCGGGATCGATGGGTAAACCTTTTCCTGGTGTTACAGCAACAGTTTTAGATGTTGAAACATTAGAGCCAATAACTGAAATTGGAAAGGCCGGACTTATTGGATTTAAACCAGATTGGCCCGCGTTGATGAGAGGATTTTGGGCCAATGAAGAAACGTACAAAAAGAAATTCAAAAATGGATGGTATCTGCCGGGAGACCGAGCAAGCATAGATTCCGATGGCTACTATTGGTTTATTGGTAGAGACGATGATGTAATCAATACTGCGGGGCATTTAGTGAGTCCTTTTGAAGTTGAATCTGCCTTGTTAGAACATGAGTCTGTAGCAGAATCTGCAGTGGTGGCAAAGCCAGACGATGTTAATATGGAGGTTGTTAAGGCCTTTGTCACCATAAAGCCAGGGTATACTGCTGATAAGGATTTAGAATTAAAGATTATGAACTTTATTCGTAAAAAACTTTCTCCTTTGGCAATGCCACAAGAAATTGAATATGTTGATTCCCTTCCAAAAACAAGAAGCGGAAAAATAATGAGAAGAGTTCTTCATGCACAGGAATGGGGTGAAGAAGTAGGTGACCTTTCAACATTAGAGAATGATTAAAAAATTATATACGTACACTTAAAATCAAAAAAATTATGGAAGACATGAAAGAAATAATCTTGGAATATATTATTGAAGAATATATCGATGAGGAAGATGATGAATTATCATATGATTCACCATTAATCACTGCTGGAATTGTAGATTCATTTTCAATGGTTTCTTTAAAAAGATTTCTGGAAAATAAATACAATATCTCTATTCCAGATGATAAAGCAACACCTGAGGCCTTTGATTCAGTTGAGAAAATAGAGGCTTTAGTTAAAGAATTTATTTAATAATAATGCCATGAAAAAACAAGTCATTTTTTCATTTTAAAAAAGCTCAATTATGGCTTATACAAAAGAAATTAAAGAATTATACCAGAACCAACTCAGTGAAATATTGGATGCAGGTTTATTTAAACAGGAACGTTTTATTCACTCTTCGCAAGATGCGGAAATTGACGTGGAGTTTCCTGTTGGATCAACACCAAAAAAGGTTATTAACGTATGTTCAAATAACTATTTAGGCTTATCCAGTCATCCTGAAGTTATTGAAGCGGCACATAAAGGGTTAGATACAAGAGGATATGGTATGTCCTCGGTTCGTTTCATATGTGGAACACAGGACATTCATAGAGAATTGGAGCATAAAGTGACCGAATTCCTTGGCACAGAAGACACCATACTATTTCCTTCATGCATGGACGCCAATGCCGGTGTTTTTGAAGCTATTTTGACCAGCGAGGATATTATGATCTCCGACCGTCTTGTGCACGCTTCAATCATTGATGGCATGAGATTATGTGCTGCACAACACGATACGTTCAAGCATTCAAATATGAAGCATTTGGAGAAAAAACTTCAATTACACGAAGATAAAAGATTGAAAGTCGTGATCAATGACGGCGTGTATTCGATGGATGGAGATACGGCCAAATTAGACGAAATTGCTGCTTTATGTGAAAAATATAATGCATTATTGTTTGTAGATGAATCACACGCTTCTGGTTTTATAGGTAAAACAGGAAGAGGAACTCATGAAAAGTGTGGTGTAATGGGGAAAATTGATATCATCACAACAACATTTGGTAAAGGCTTAGGTGGTGCTTCCGGGGGATGTGTTTCTGGAAGAAAGGAAATAGTCGAAATGTGTCGACAAAAAGCAAGGCCGTATTTATTTTCAAATACCATAGCGCCAGTTGTTGTTAGTGGAGTTCTAAGAGTTATGGATATTCTTTCGAAAAGCACCGAGAGAAGAGATAAGCTTGAGGCGAACACTAAATTTTGGAGAGCAGGACTTGAAGAGGCTGGATTTGTGTTGAAAGATGGTGACACTCCTATTGTTCCGGTTATGTTGTTTAATGCAAAGCTTGCCCAAAACTTCTCCAAGGATCTATTTGGAGAAGGTGTTTACGCAATCGGTTTCTTTTTTCCCGTGGTGCCAAACGGTGCTGCTCGAATTAGAACTCAGATTTCAGCAGGTCATGAAATTCATCATCTTGAAAAAGCATTAGCTGCATTTGAGAAAGTGGGTGAGAAATATGGAATTCTAGGCAAGACAAAAAAGGAGATAATAGAAATGTATGGCAGCTAAAACCTTAAATTTCAAAAAGTTTCAACAGGGCCTAATGCAGGCCCTGTTTTTTTGCTCCATGTTATAAAAAAAGAAAAAATAAGTGATAAACAATTTATTTTAATAATTAAAGACAAATTGATCTTATTATGTATTTTTGTACTCAATTTGTATAATTAATAAACATGAAAATAAATAAAACCAATACCGTAGCTCAGGTCGTTTCGGATAATATTAAAACGGCGCACATATTTAAAAAACACGGAATCGATTTTTGCTGTGGCGGAGGCATTTCCATAGAAAAAGCCTGCCAGAAGAACAATGTCGATTATAGCACATTAGAACATGACATGCGCTCCGTAGACGACAAACCGGGGAGGGCCTATGATTATAACAGCTGGGAATTGGATTTTCTCATCGATCATATCGTAAATATTCACCATAGCTATGTAGCGGAAAGTCTTCCGATCATGTACGAGTATGCTGAAAAAGTAGCCAAAGTTCATGGTCATTATTATACCGAAGTGGTCAAGGTTTTTGAACTGGTTCAAGAAGTGGTTCAGGATCTTTCCGATCATCTTAAAAAAGAGGAACAGGTTCTATTTCCTTATATCAAATACATGTTGCAGGTAAATAAAGAAGGTCAATCCATTTCACCTCCTCCCTTCAATTCGGTGAACAATCCGATTCAAATGATGGAAAATGAACATGAACACGCAGGAGATACTTTTAAGGAGATCGCCCGGCTAACTAACAACTACACACCTCCTGAAGAGGCCTGCAATACATTTAGGGCCTTGTATGCAAAATTGGATGAATTCGAGCAGGACCTGCACCAGCATATTCATCTGGAGAACAATATTCTCCATCCCAAGGCCATTTCTTTAGAGGCATCCTTGAGCAGATAGAGCAAATTTCAATTCAGATTGTGATTTTCAATATTATGATTAATATTGTTGATTCAAACTATGGATCTACGGAATCATTTCAAAATTGCACTGGTCTATCTATTTATCATATCCTTATTGGGTGTGATCTTAAGGCATTTCCTGGTATCTGATGTGCCCATAAATTATAAATATACGTTACACGCTCACTCGCATGTTGCCTTGTTGGGTTGGATCTATACAGCCCTTACCACATTGATCTACTCACAGTATCTATCAAATAGATCTATTGTTAAACAGTACAGGAGATTGTTCTGGTTCACTCAGATCACCATCATAGGTATGATGATCTCCTTCTCAGTTTCTGGATATTCAATTACATCTATACTATTCTCAACCTTATTTCTGTTTGCTTCCTACCGTTTCTTACATCTTTTTCTGAAGCACACCTCTGGTGAACACAAGAGTTTCACCTCCTATAAATGGATTCGTGCATCCTTGTGGTTTATGGTTATTTCCAGTCTGGGTCCCTGGGTTCTTGGGGTTATCATGAATACACTGGGGAGCAGCTCCGATTGGTACAGGAATGCCATTTACTTCTATTTGCATTTTCAATACAATGGATGGTTCATCATGGCCTTGTTCGGGTTGTTTTTCAAAATGCTCGAGGATCAACAGATAATAAATCATCGAATGATGCATCCATTAGCCTATCGGTTTTTCATTTCTGGGGTATTGCTTACTTTTTTCCTCTCCGTTCTCTGGATGAAACCTCACTTCTCATTCTATTTACTATCTGGAACAGGAGCTTTGTTTCAAGTTTTTGCATTCGGTTTTATTCTACAATACATCAATAAAGCACAAAAGGAGACCGGGATTGGATTGCCTGAAAAAATTGGTTTATTATTGAAGACCGTAGCGGTTTTATTCTCATTGAAATTAGTCGCACAGCTATTGGGGGCAATACCTCAATTTGCTGAGTTAATTGCTGCCAATAAGGATCTTATCATAGGATATCTACATTGGGTTTTCCTGGGCGTAGTGACCATTTCAATTTTTGCCTATACCACTCACAAAGGTTTGATGAAGATAACCAAACCCAGCTTTTTCTTCTTTTTGTTTGGATTTCTATTGACGGAAGGATTGATATTTTATAAGGCATTTAAAGTATGGTCTGGGGCCATTCTCGAATCCTATTACTATACCCTATTATTTGTTGCAAGTTTTCTCCTTTTTATTTCAATTGGGGTACTTCTCTTTCAGCAGAAAAAAAGAAATTGATCACTTATTGTTCTCGATTACATAATCCAACACCTTCTGCATCAAATGGACTCGGTCAACACCTCTTACATTGTGGGGATGCATGGGATAGCTTAGAAAATCGATCTGTTTTTTATTGTCCACAAACGATTTTAATAAGGTCATGGTATGTTGTGGAACCACTACTGGATCGACACTACCGATGATCTCCATCAATTTTCCATCCAGATTTTGGACATAGTTGTGCACTCTCGATCGTTCAAACCCCTCTTCGTTATCCTGCCAGCGATCCATATAACGTTCGCCGTACATGATCTCATACCACTTCCAGTCGGTAACCGGTCCTCCGGCAACAGCAGTTGTAAAAACACCGGGATGCCGAAGCATCAATGAATTGGTCATGAAACCTCCATAGCTCCATCCATGAATCGCCAATCGGTCATCATCGACAAAAGGCAGCGACCTCAAATAGTTCACACCCGTCAGTTGATCTTCCATCTCTTTCTCACCCAGTTGCCTGTGGATTATACTTTCGAATTCAAATCCACGTGATGCCGATCCTCGATTGTCTAAAGTAAAAACGACATATCCTTGTTCGGCCGCCATCCATTGCATCCATAGGTTGGATCCACCCAACCAGGAATTGGTGACCAATTGGGCATGTGGACCTCCGTAAACATAAATCAGTACAGGATATTTCTTTGTAGGATCGAAATTAGCCGGCTTGATGATTCGTCCAAACAGGTCGGTCCCTTCTTTGGTCTTTAGTGTGATCAATTCGGTTATCCCCAGCTGATATTCCTTAATTGGATTGGAAGCATTGAACAACACGTTTTCAAATTTCTTATGGACTGATCTTAATTTTGTGATCCCGGGAACATCCAAACTAGAGTATCTATCAATAATATATTTTCCTGAAGAGCTTAATTGAACCTGATGGCTTCCGGATTCCTGTGTAAGCTCGGCAGCTTTACCTGTCTTAAGATCTACTCTGAACGCCTTTGTTTCACGTGGATCGGAACCTGTTCCAGTTATGATCACCTGTTTGGCTTCCTCATCAAACCCTAGGATACTTTTGATCACCCAGGGAAATTGAGTGAGTTGTTTTATCAATCCTTTCTGTGTATCATAGATATAGAGATTCATAAAACCATCCCGTTCGCTCATCCAGAGAAATTGGTTTTTGTTGTTCGGTATGAACACCGCATCGTGTTCCGGTTCAACCCAACGATCGTTCTTTTCAACAAAGATTGTTCGGATCTTTTTACCTGATGATGCCTCGTACATGGTGAACCACATGTGATTCTGATCGCGATTCAATTCAGCTAAAAGAACATATTGCTCGTCCGGCGACCAGGAAAGATTGGTCAGATAATGTTCATCAGAAGTATCAATTTCCAAATAGATCACCGAGCCTTTTTCAAGATCATATATACCTGCTTTTGCGATCTCACTGTTCATCCCGTTCATGGGATATTTTATACTGCTCAAAGTGGCTGGGGTCGAATTATAATCTACCAATGGATAGTCGGTCACATTGGACTCATCCTTCTCATAAAATGCCAATTGATTTCCGTTGGGGCTCCAAAATGTTCCTTTTCGTATTCCAAACTCAGAACGCGCAATGGCCTGGCCAGAAACCAAATTAGGATCTTCATGAGTAGTAAC
>JAHEHC010000110.1 GCA_024644805.1 Flavobacterium sp.
CCGGCTATACGATATCTATAATTATCATAGATGGGAATGGTCTTAGCATCAACCTCGACATATCCCGTAAGTTCAATCGGTCGGATCACCACCTCTTCCAAAGCAATGCTCAATTCGGTCATCTTGATCTTAATATCATCATACTTGAGCCAGTCGTTGGTCACTCTTACCCGAATGGATTTGAATCCCAGATAAGAAAAATACAAGGTATCATTGACACTGGCACGGATCGTGAATTCTCCTTCACTTTTGGTTACGGTACCCACTACACGGTTCAGGTTCACGACATGCACATTCTGTAGAGGCTCGTCATTGGCATCATTGAGCACCGTTCCACTGATCAACTCACTGTCTTGTGACCATATAGGAGTTGTCAGAATCCCAACCAATAAAAGGAAAACAATTTTTTTCATTTCTGGTGTAAATGTAACTATAAGACTACATTTTATTACTAAAGTTTCCTTAAAAGTAATCTATTTATTTTCTGTTTCTTCTCTTGCCACCAGTGCCTCTATTCTCAGGTTTACCTGATCTTCTTCGATCTTTACCTTTGAATTTCGGTCTATCCTTATCTCTCTTTTTTCCAGAGTTCTTTCTTGAGTATCCTCCTGAGTCACTTCGTCTATTTCGGCCCCCTCTTTTCCTTCCGGTATCCTTTGATATCTCAACCGATATTCTTCTTCCGTCCAGTGAAAAATCATGAAAGGTGTCCAAAACCAATTGCTGATGTTTGCTCTCAGTATTAAAAAACGAGAAGCTTCCCATGACATCCACTTTAAAAATATCGTCCTTATCCAGTTGTAGCAGATCTTTTAAGAAATCCTTTAGACGCATCCAGTTGAAATCATCCTTGGAACCCACGTTCATAAAGAATCGCACACTATCCTTATGGTCATCTTCAGGATCGGCTGTTGGAACATTGAGCTCCTTACCTTTCTTGTAATAATTGTAGAATCGGGTGAATTCCACCGAGAACATCTTCTTGATCAGTTCCTCTTTGGACAGGTCCGAAAATATCTCGTTGATGGTTGGCAGGTAGGAATCGATCTCGTGATTGATCTCGGTATTTTTAATGCTATCTGCCAGATGATGTAATTGGATCTCACAGATCTCCATCCCGGATGGGATCTCCTTATGATCGAACTGCTTCTGGATCTTTTTTTCAATGGCTTTGATCTTTCTCAATTCACTTTTAGAGACAATGACCATCGATACTCCTGTCTTCCCCGCTCTTCCGGTCCTTCCGCTTCTATGGGTATAGGTCTCGATCTCATCGGGCAGCTGATAATTGATCACATGGGTAATATCATCCACATCGATCCCTCGAGCAGCCACATCGGTTGCCACCAGCATCTGGATCTGTCTGGTCCTGAATGAACGCATTACCAGGTCCCGTTGATTCTGACTGAGATCACCATGAATTGCCGCGGCATTGTAACCGTCCTCGATGAGGCGTTCAGCCACTTTCTGAGTGTCTCTTTTGGTTCGACAAAAAATGACAGAGAATATGGATGGATTCGCATCGGCCAGACGCTTCAAGGCCATATAACGGTCTCTGGCATTCACCAGATAATACTCATGAGATACGTTCTCTGCTCCTATATTCTTACTTCCGATCGTGATCTCGACCGGGGTATGCATGAATTTCTTTGCGATGGTAGCTACCTCTTTGGGCATGGTTGCACTGAATAACCACGTGCTCTTATCTTTTGGTGAATAGGACAGGATCTCGGTAATATCCTCATAGAATCCCATATTCAACATTTCATCGGCTTCATCCAACACACAATACTCGATCTTAGAGATATCGATCATGCGTCTTCCGATCATGTCCTTCATCCTTCCTGGAGTGGCTACGATGATCTGAGCTCCTCGTTTGATCTTTCCTGCTTGTTCACTGATGCTGGCACCACCATAGATGGCCACCACATTCAATCCCTTGTAATATTTTCCGTAATTGACGAGCTCGTTGGTGATCTGCAAACACAATTCCCTGGTGGGAGAAAGGATCAATCCCTGGGTTGTTCTGCTTGACACATCGATCTTTTGTAACATTGGAAAGCCGAATGCTGCGGTCTTTCCTGTTCCTGTTTGCGCCAGTGAGACCATGTCGGTCTCTCTTTCTAATAAAATGGGGATGGTCTTTTCCTGAACCTCTGAGGGGGTTTCAAAACCCATGTCCTCGACTGCCTTGATAATATTCTCATCAAGACCTAAATCTTTAAATGCTTTCATGTACCTGTTTTACCGGTTTATTGTGTTGTTTAGAAGTATATTCGACCTATAAACCTGTAAAACTTCTTCAACACGTTCCTCCTCCTGAGGAATTCAAGCGGCAAATGTACTATTAATAAATGGAACTAAACTCCTGAAAGGAATGCTATTAATTTTTGAATGGCTTTTCCACGATGACCAATCTCACTTTTTTGTTCAAGTGACATTTCTGAAAAGGTACTTTCAAATCCATTGGGCTGAAAGATGGGATCATATCCAAACCCCATACTACCCCTTGGTTTTTCGATTATCATTCCAGTGCATATTCCAAGGAACATATGCTCCTGATCATCAATTGATAATGAAATGGCGGTCATGAATCGGGCTTTTCTATTGCCGATCTGATCCATCTCGGTCAGCAACTTCAAAATATTATCCTCGGCCTTACAATCTGGACCGGCATAGCGGGCGCTATATACTCCGGGTGCATTGTCAAGTGCTTCAACTTCCAATCCGGTATCATCTGCAAAACAATCGATATTATAGTTCTCTTTGATGAAACGAGCTTTTAAAAGAGCATTTCCTTCAATGGTGTCTTCGGTTTCGGGGATGTCATCAAAACAATCGATATCATCCAAACTCAATAGTTCGATATGATCGGGCATCATGCTCTTAACCTCATGGAACTTATTCTTATTATGGGTCGCAAAAACCAGTTTCATTTGAACCTAAATTAGAGTTTTTTGTAATAGCGTTCGATGATCTGATCGACACTTTTAATACTTTTCTTTGTCCACTCGAACAAAACCTCAAATTGCTCCTCCTGTGTCAGGCTCCAATCGACATCGGAACGTTTCAGCTGAGATACCACATGCTGCAATATGATCGCAACGGAAACAGAAATGTTCAGACTCTCTGTAAAGCCATACATCGGTATCTTCAAGGAACCATCTGACTTATTGAATACTTCATCGCTGAGACCGGTATCCTCCTTCCCAAAGAAAAATGCGGTCTTCTTGGAAATATCGAAATCCTGCAAAACTTGTGAATTGGCATGTGGGCTGGTAGCTATGATCTGATATCCCTGATCTTTTAGAGTATTGATACAGGTTGAGATCGTGTGATAGCGCTTCAAACTCACCCACTTCTGAGCACCCAATGCGATCTCCTTATCAATGCGTTCACCAAGATCACCCTCTACAACATGGAGATCCTGGATCCCGAAGACATCACAGGAGCGCATCACTGCAGAGGTATTATGCAATTGATAAACATCTTCCGTAACCACCGTAAAATGTCTTGTACGCTTTGAGATCACTTCATCGAATAGCTCTTTTCGATGATCGGTAAGATAGGTTTGCAGGTATTCAAATAGTTGTCTATCCAAGTGAGATTGATTAAATTTATACTCCTCCGAGCAAGTATCGGAGCTATTGAATAACGAAGATAAAAAAACCGAATGAGAATAACTGTGCTTACAGGAGCAGGTATGAGTGCTGAAAGCGGACTGAAGACCTTTAGGGATAGCAATGGCCTTTGGGAAGGCCATGATGTTATGGAGGTCGCTTCTCCAATAGGTTGGAATAACAATCCGGAATTGGTCCTGGATTTTTACAATCAGAGAAGAAGGCAATTGCTTGAAGTAAAGCCCAATTCTGCCCATATCGATTTAGCTGAACTGGAGAAAGACCATGAGGTGACGATAGTGACCCAGAATGTGGACGACCTCCATGAACGGGCAGGAAGTTCAAGGGTAGCCCATTTGCATGGTGAATTGTTCAAGGTAAGAAGTACCGTCAATGACACCTATGTGATCGATTGGAGGGAGGATCTGGTCCTGGGGGATCTGTGCAGTGATGGATATCAGCTACGACCTCATATCGTCTGGTTTGGAGAAGCAGTACCCATGATGGAGGAAGCTGTTAGGGTCGTAAGACAATCTGATCTACTTATGATCGTAGGAACTTCAATGCAGGTATATCCCGCAGCAGGATTGATGTCCTATGCACCCCATGATTGTCCGGTATTCTTTATAGACCCCAAGCCTTCAATGTCTTCAACTGATAGAATAGCTGTGTTTGCTGAAAAGGCAACGATCGGAGTACCATTAGCAATCAACAAGATCTCTGAGAATTTTTGAAAAAAGATCCAAACATACTGGCGGGAAAATTGGATTTTCCGAGAGCTCATAGAAAGACCCGGGAAGATATTGCCTATTGGGTATTGGATCACCCAGAATATTTCATAGATCTATTGGACTTTTGTTTTAAAACCGAACTCTCAATATCCCATAAGGCCGCTTGGATCCTGGAGATCGTTTGTGAGGAACAACTTGGACACTTACTTCAACATCTTGACTATTTCTTTGAGAATATCGCTAATGTGAAAAAGGATCAGGCAGTCCGCCCCTTGTCAAAGATCTGCCTGTTTCTGGCAAAAAAGTATTATAAGAAGAAGGATCATACTGTTACGAATGTTTTAACTTTGAAGCATAAGGAGGTCATGACCGAATGTTGTTTCGACTGGTTGATCACCGATCAGAAGGTAGCCTGTGAGGCGTATTCCATGCATACCTTGTATCTTTTAGGAACCGAGATCGATTGGATCCATCCGGAATTGAGGATCATCATCGAACAAAATATACATCACAAAAGCGCTGGGTATAAAGCTCAGGGTAGGAAAATTTTAAAAAAAATAAAATAATGGAAAACTCACAAAATGGAAAATGCCCCGTAATGCACGGAGCAAACTCGGAATTACAAAATAATGTCATGGATTGGTGGCCGAAAGCATTGAATTTAGATATTCTCCATCAACACGACACCAAATCAAATCCCTTAGGATCTGATTTTAATTATGCAGAAGAATTCAAGAAATTAGATCTCGAAGCACTAAAGAATGACTTAAAAGTATTAATGACAGATAGCCAAGATTGGTGGCCTGCCGACTGGGGTCATTATGGTGGATTAATGATCCGTATGGCATGGCATGCAGCTGGAACCTATAGAATTGCTGACGGTCGAGGTGGTAGTAATACAGGAAATCAACGATTTGCACCTCTTAACAGCTGGCCGGATAATGCTAACCTCGACAAAGCACGCAGGCTATTATGGCCTGTAAAGAAAAAATATGGAAATAAAATTTCATGGGCGGATCTAATAATCCTTGCTGGAAATATGGCCTATGAATCTATGGGATTCAAAGCCTTTGGTTTTGCTGGAGGTCGAGAAGATATCTGGCATCCCGAAAAAGATATTTACTGGGGTGCAGAAAAAGAATGGCTTGCTCCTACTGAAAACCGCTATAGTGACGATGAAAATCGAGACACACTTGAAAACCCTTTGGCTGCAGTACAAATGGGCTTGATCTATGTAAATCCTGAAGGGGTTGATGGAAATCCTGACCCGTTGAGAACCGCTCAGGACGTTCGAATGACTTTCAAGAGAATGGCGATGAATGATGAGGAAACCGTTGCGCTGACAGCAGGTGGGCATACCGTTGGTAAAGCACATGGAAATGGAGATGCCTCAATTCTAGGGCCAAGTCCTGAGGGAGCAGACCTTGAAGAACAGGGCTTTGGATGGATGAACCCTAAAGGAAAAGGAAATGCAGAGGATACCGTAACTAGCGGACTTGAAGGTGCCTGGACCACTACACCTGACAAATGGAATAATACGTATTTCCATTTATTGCTGAACTACGATTGGGAATCAAAAAAGAGTCCAGCTGGAGCATGGCAATGGGAACCAGTCAATATTAAGGAAGAGGACAAACCGATGGATGCACACAAACCGGGTGTTCGTCAAAACCCTATTATGACCGATGCTGATATGGCTATGAAAATGGATCCTGACTACCGAAAGATTTCAGAACGTTTTTATAATGACCCGGAATACTTTGCAAATGTGTTTGCAAGAGCATGGTTTAAGTTGACTCATCGTGATCTTGGACCAAGAAACAAATACCTTGGCAAAGATGCACCCAAAGAAGACCTTATCTGGCAAGATCCTGTTCCTGCAGTTAATTATACATTGACCGAAACAGATATTGAAGATCTAAAAGGACAATTATTGAATAGTGGTCTTAGTAGATCCGAATTGATCAATACTGCTTGGGATAGCGCAAGAACCTTCAGAGGATCCGATTTCAGAGGTGGTGCCAATGGAGCCAGAATTCGTTTGGAGCCACAGAAAAGCTGGATTGGAAATGAACCAGATCGTCTGCAAAAAGTAATCGAAAAACTGACTGAGATTCAAGCAGGTTCAAATAAAAAAGTAAGTATAGCCGACCTGATCGTATTGGGTGGAAGTGCTGCAATTGAACAAGCAGCTCAAGATGCTGGCTTTTCATTCAGAGTTCCTTTTACAGCAGGACGTGGTGACTCTACAGACGAAATGACCGATGTAGAATCTTTTGAAGTGTTGGAACCTATTCATGATGGCTATAGGAATTGGCTTAAAAAGAATTATGTTGTAACACCGGAAGAACTATTACTCGACAGAACTCAACTTATGGGTTTAACAGCTCCTGAAATGACTGTTTTGATTGGTGGTATGAGAGTTTTGGGGACAAATTATGGAGGAACTAAACACGGTGTGTTTACAGATAAAACAGGGGTCTTAAGCAATGACTTTTTTGTTAATCTTACCGATATGCGTTATAAATGGAAACCTGTAGGTGAGAATCTTTATAATATTGTTGACAGAA
>JAHEHC010000111.1 GCA_024644805.1 Flavobacterium sp.
TGCTGATCGGTAATTTTTCAATGTTGGTCTTTTCCTTTTCATCAGATGGGTAGTAGACCAATTGTAAATTGGTTAAACCGTAGTCATCGGAAACACGGCCTAAGAAATAAACAAGCTGACTATTTGTACTGTCTGGTTTTGATTGCAGTTCTATTTCAGGGTATTCGTCTTTGATAACACCCAGACTAAAGGATATATTCTCGTAATTCTTCAAGTCCTCATTGGTCGTTGTGATCGCATAGTCCATTCTTGAAAAGACCCTTTTATTATATTGGAATTCATCCCCTTCGGAATCAAAATAGAGGATGGAGTCCTTGTTGTGTAGTGCCACTTCGAGGGTGTTCTTTGTGTCCACAGCCCAGGTTACCGATGTGCCTTCTGGAATCGTGGCATTTCCTGTATTGTTGATAATGATATCCTCTTTTCCGGTATATGCAGGATAATCCAGTTTCATTTCAAATGAAAGGATCGATGGTGTGTTCAAGACCTCGATCGTGTATTCCTTTGAAGTAACCTTGTTGGCTTTTAGAGCAAATTTGATATCGTTTTGAACCGACGTGAATGTGTGTTCAAAATAACCCGGGGACACTTGTTTTAGATAATAGGTTTCATTATTGTAGTTGATATGGGCATTTTCAGGAATAAGCTCTCCTTCTGTCTTTATTTTTAATGTATAATTCTTATTCTCTATGGCTTCCAATGAAGAATTCATGACCAGAAATGAAAAGGGTGCTGGTGGCTCATACGCTGTTTCATAGTTAACCACTCTGGTATAGCTGTTGGAAAAAAGATCCTTCTCTCCTAAAACACTAAACAACAAGAAAATCAAAACCGGAATTGCAGCATATTTGAGGTATTTCAGGTTTCGTTTAAAATTAACGGCCCTTTTAAAGGGTACCGGTTTTAGCTCCAATGACTTTTGTTCAATACTTGCAATAAGTAGCTCGGATGCTTTTTGATTTTGGTTTAATTGAATGACATTGAGCAATTTATCACTCACCTCTTTAAAATGGTTGCCTATTATTTTTGAAGCTTCTTCGTTGCTTATTCCGTCTTGAAGCCTAAAAAGCTTTAAGAGTGGATAGGCAATGAACCGAATAAATAAAGCGGCTTCAACCAATATGAATAACCAAAATAAAATGGCCCTCCCTAAAGGATCAAGCCATAAAAAATATTCTATTAACAACGTGATCAAAAAATAGAGCAACCCAATTGCAAAAAATAGGATACTACCCTTGATCAATTCATTGGTGTAGAACTTCTTGATGAACTTCTCTAATTTATTTTGTATGATAGTAAAACTACTCATTAATCAAATTATCCGAATGCTGTTTAGCAAAATCTAAAATACTATAATATTTTAATTCCCGGTGTTAATCTTTTGGTAACAAAAATCAGTCCGTGTTTTATCTTTTCCTAAATAATAAATCTTAATTGAAATAGTATCTTTGCAAAGAATCTAATTCCATAATAATTATGGCTCAGAATATTCGGGTGCGATTTGCTCCCAGCCCAACAGGGCCTTTACATATTGGGGGTGTGAGAACCGCCTTGTACAATTATCTTTTTGCAAAGAAACATCAAGGTTCTTTCATCTTGAGAATTGAGGACACCGATCGATCCAGGTATGTTCAGGGGGCCGAAGAATATATCGTTGATTCATTGAATTGGCTGGGCATTCCTTTCGATGAGGGTCCTGGAAAAGACGCTGGTTTCGGTCCCTACCGACAAAGTGAACGCAAGCATTTATATAAAGAATATTCCGATATGTTGATCGCTTCCGGAAATGCTTATTACGCATTTGATTCTTCCGAAGAGCTTGAAAAAATGCGTGAAGAGTATGAGTCTAAAAGCGAGACATTTATCTACAATTGGCACAATCGAGGGCGGCTTAAAAACTCCCTTTCCTTATCTTCTGACGATGTAGTAAATAGAATCTCTCGTGGCGATCATTATGTTATTCGTTTCAAATCACCGCATTCCGAATCGATTGTTCTAAATGATATAATTCGTGGAAATATAACCGTAGATACCCAGTTGCTTGACGACAAGGTCTTATTCAAAAGTGATGGAATGCCTACGTATCATCTCGCTAATATCGTAGATGATCATCTTATGAAGATCAGTCATGTGATCCGGGGTGAAGAGTGGCTTCCTTCGTTAGCCCTGCATGTTCTTTTATATCGCGCTTTTGGATGGGAGCCTCCACAATTTGCCCATCTTCCATTGATCATGAAGCCTGAGGGAAAAGGGAAGTTAAGCAAGAGAGACGGTGACAAAATGGGCTTTCCAGTATTTCCTTTGGAATGGAAAAATCCCGAGGGAGACGTTTCATCTGGTTATCGTGAAAACGGCTATTTACCTGAGGCAGTGGTCAATATGCTGGCATTACTGGGATGGAACCCGGGAACGGAACAGGAATGGTTCAGCTTAACCGAACTGGTCGATCAATTCGATCTGGAGCGGGTGCATAAGTCTGGAGCTAAATTCGATCCCGAAAAGACCAAATGGTTTCAGCATCATTACCTGCAGCAAATAGACAATGCTCTCCTGGCTAATCAATTTGCACCTATCGCTGAAGCTCGGGCCCAAGAGCTACTTAACGAGTCCTCGGCTGAAATAGATAATCAAAAGTTGATAAAAATCGTTGCCTTGCTAAAAGAGCGAGCAACGTTTTTAGAAGATCTTTGGGAGCAGGGTGATTTCTTTTTTATTGCGCCAACCTGTTATGACGAAAAGGCCGCAAAAAAGGCCTTTAAAGAAGATTCTCCTATGATTCTATCACAAGTTAAGAATTTGGTGCTCTCAATAGATGACTTTGTGCCTGAAGCGATCTCTAAAAAGATAAAAGGCTGGATCGTTGCCAATGATCATGGATTTGGTAAAGTGATGATGCCCTTACGGCTTGCGCTTGTGGGTGAGATGAAGGGGCCGGATGTGTTTGACATCATCTCCCTGCTTGGATCAGAGGAGACAGCATCCCGGATCCAGCACGCTATAGATCATATTGATCAGAAATAGATCAGGGCAGAAAGAATTAATAGTGAGTTTTTTCCTTTGAAATCGGTTTTTTCCAGATTTTGATCGTTCAGTTTATTCAAGGCGTTCGTAATTCCGAATTGATATTGGGCTGACAACCTTAAGTTCCTCATTCCAGCTGTTATTCCTGTGGCTATATGAAAATTCACCTTCGAAACATCTTGGATGTCCCCGGCTCTTAGTGTCGAGTATCCGTCAAGGATATAATTCTCTAAATTATCGGTGTCCAGCTTCATCTTCCCATTGATGTTAAGCACAGGTCCGGCCTCAATAGATAAATGATTTCTAATAAAATTATAACTGCCTTGAAATGTTATCTGAACCCCCTGAATGGTGTAATCGATGTTTTGAGTGTCCAAAGGATTGGTCGGATTGCTTCCCCTGACCTCAACACTGTTGCTTAAAAAGCTGATCCCATAGATCATATCAAAATAATTATAAAAGGAGCCTCTGGTGGTAAATCCAGCAACGAACCCATTGCCTGGTTTTGTATTAAGATCGGAAGTGTTCAGGTCGAACTGGGTAAATCCAACTGTTATTCCAAGATGGTTGTAGGAGTCGTAATTTTGCTGTGCAGAAGAGCTTTGAATAAATATAATTAAAAGGGTAACAAACACTGATTTTTTTAGACTCATATCTTAAATAGGTGAGGTTTCAAGGGCTTAAATGTAGCTTTATTTTTGTAACTTCAACAACGAAATATTAATATTAAAATTATTCGGTATGGCTTGGTTTGTTCTTTTAGTTCCTTTTTTAATAATCGTTTTTATTCTGTTGTTTTCAACTTTTTTTATAGTTAAACAGCAAACGGCAGCAGTAATAGAAACATTCGGTAAATTCTCGAGTATTCGAAATTCAGGCCTTCAATTGAAAATTCCTATTGTACAGCGAATTGCTACAAGAATGAATTTAAAGATCCAACAGTTGGATGTATTGGTTGAAACAAAGACCAAAGACGATGTGTTTGTGAAATTGAAAATCTCAGTTCAGTACCAGGTGAGGAAAGATAAGGTCTATGATGCATTCTATATGCTACAGAACCCTCATGATCAAATAACTTCGTATGTATTTGATGTGGTTCGTGCTGAAGTTCCCAAGATGAAACTGGATGATGTCTTTGAAAGAAAGGACGATATAGCTATCGCAGTAAAAACAGAGCTGAATGACGCTATGGTCGAATACGGCTATGACATTATAAAGACGTTGGTTACCGATATCGATCCAGATATTCAGGTAAAAGCTGCTATGAACCGTATCAATGCTGCTGAAAGAGAAAAAGTGGCTGCGGAATACGAGGCTGAAGCAGAACGGATCAAGATCGTTGCAAAAGCTCGTGCAGAAGCTGAAAGCAAACGACTTCAGGGTCAGGGTATCGCCGATCAGAGAAGGGAGATTGCGAGAGGACTGGAAGAAAGTGTTGATGTATTAAACAATGTTGGTATCAATTCTCAAGAAGCTTCTGCTCTTATCGTGGTAACACAACACTATGATACACTTCAATCCATTGGTGAAGAGACCAATACCAATTTGATCTTGTTGCCCAACTCCCCACAAGCTGGAAGCGACATGTTAAATGATATGATCGCTTCATTTGTTGCCAGCAATCAGATCGGTGAGCAAATGAAAAAAGAAAATGAAGCTAAGGGTATTCTTCCTAAGAAAAAAAGGCGCCCACCTTCAGACGATGATGTAACTTTCTAAAAGCTTGAGTTGTCAATTCCCAAAATAGAGAGGGTCTTATAAAAGATCACATCAGTGTTCATTCGAGCATCCTTCATTGACCTGATGTTAGTAACCCGGTCAGGAAAGCGGTCGATATAGCTGTCTGAGAACCAAATCATATAGGCAGGGTTCATCGCGGCTTCGCCTCCTTGTGCATGAAGCCACTTACCCTCTTCTCCAAGATGTTCCCCGTGATCGGACACATATAACATAACAGATGGACGGGTTTCGTTTTTTAATCTCTCTATGATCTCGTTCAAGAAGAAATCAAGATATACGATCGTATTGTCATAAGAGTTTATCATTTGCTCACGGGTTAGCGATGGAATGTATTTGCTTTCTATTACCGGAGTAAATACCCTATGTTCTTGTGTGTACCTGTTCTCGTACCACCAGTGACTTCCTATCATCTGAATGGTAATACACTGACGGTAATAGCTGGGTAAAATACTGTCGAGTGGAATCAACATCACCTCATCCAGTGCCTTGTCAAAGCTAAATACCGACCGAAATTTGTCCACCAATATAACTTCATCATTGGTATTCGCAATGGGAGCAAATGACTTTTCCAGAGTTTGATTTCCAATCCAGGTCGTTTTAAAATCAGCCTTGTTCAGAACCGAATACAATGACGTGAAAACCCCCTCATTGGTTTCCAGGTCCTGATCGGTCAATATCTGTGGAACACTGGCCCCGGTATAGGTGTTGTTGGTGAACAGCTTTTTAAAACTGATCAGGTTATCCTCCTCGGAAAGTAATGGTGTGGTGTTTCTGCTATAACCGTTGATACCGATATGATCTGCCCGCACTGTCTCTCCCAATACGAACACCAGGGCTATCGAATCATTTTTGAATGATAGATCTGGAATTTGTTTATTGAGCTGTAATTCTGGTTTTTGATAATATTCTGCAAGTCCACCGATCAGATTATAAGGTAGTCGGTTCTTTAAGCTTCCCGGTCTCATCTCTTCAAGAACGAAAAACAAAACAATGCACAGTGCAGCGGGGGTCACCAACAGTTTAAATCCATTAAATGGTTTAATCCTACCGTGCTTTCTATGTATAAATATCAGTGCTGTAATTGCAAACAGAAAGAATATTGTATAAGGTAAGGTGATCACATCAATAGCAATATCGGTCTTGGTTTCTAAAACCGACTGTACTAGGGGCAATGTAATGGAAAGGTCTTGGGAATAGGCCCAAAACGAAAATCCACAATACAGCAAGAACAATGCAGAAAAGCCAACTCTGAAGACCCATTTATTTAGTGACAAAAAGTAGATAAATCCCGCCACTGTGGTTTGAAGTAACAGCAGATGTATCAGATAAATTCCGGTGTCTTTTATCCCATCCAGTGGAATATGATAGTATGAGGCTCCTGTGACAAAAAGGATCACCATAACATTGACCAGCAGATGAAACCATAAAACAGGCCTAAGTTTTCTTAACTTTTCCATCCAAAATAGGAATGTATTTATTTACCAGCCAAATTACAGGAATTACAAGAATAATTTGAACAACAGCTAAAATAAGCTTTTCAACTTCAGAAAATTCAAATAATGTTGTTCCGAGAACCAGCATCAATATAAGTTTGATCAGTGTTAATGCACGTGTGTGAGTAGCCAGCAAAACAATGGTGTGTCTTCCTAAATAGGATAAAAACTTAAGGAAGGGCAGCGTTTTAAGGAGTAAAATATATGCTATGGATCCGGAGATTCCGCTTATTATGAATAGGGCCTCCTGACCATATAAGGAACGGTACATGTCCACTTTTAATGTGTTTAAATAGAATGTGATTATGTGAATGATAAACATCAATATCATCCAGACCAACTGCATTCTTTTTTCAAGATCGATCATCCAGTTCTTGGTGTGGTGCCCTACAGCATATATTCCGGTGGCTACCAAGGCAACATCAAAACTCCAGGGTAAATGGACCCCGACAGCTTTGGGCCATAACATTCCTGACAACACACAAAGAATAATGGCGCTAACGTATAGGATCTTGTTCTTTATCTTTTTCAGTAAAGAATAGGTCAAGAAAACCAAAAAGATACAGGTAAGAAACCAAATGGGTATTCCCCAATCCATATAGGCTTGGCCCCCTTGCGAATAGAATATCCCGACAAGGTTTTCG
>JAHEHC010000001.1 GCA_024644805.1 Flavobacterium sp.
TAAGCCGGAAAAAGCGATTAGGATCATGAAAGAATTCGCACAGTATATCAACAGACACAATAGAGCTGGTGTGATATTCCCTGAAGGGACCAGAAGCCGGGATGGGCAACCTAAAAAATTCAAGAAGAAAGGACTCCAAACCTTATTCGAGCAAATGCCACATGGCTATGTGCTTCCTATTTCAATCAACAATTCCTGGAAATTGCAACGATATGGTATGTTTCCCATTCCCCTTGGTGTTCGTTTGAAGTTTATTATACACCCCGCCATCCGAATCTCGGATCATAAATGTGATGCTCTGATCGATCTCATCGAAGAAAAGATCGTATCAAAAATTAAAGAGCTCACAGATTAATTCCCCTTGAAATTGGCTTTTCTTTTTTCCAGAAAGGCAGACGTTCCTTCTTTGAAATCGGCTGTTCCAAAACATTTTCCAAATTGGGTGATCTCGGTGTCAAATCCATTTTCACCTTCTTCATAATTGGCGTTGATCGCCGTTATTGCGGAAGCAATTGCTCTTGGAGAGTTTCTCATGATCTTCTTTGCTATGGATTGAGTAAAATCCAGCAGGTCTTCCTGAGAGGTAACATGATTTACCAATCCATATGAAAGTGCTTGCTCTGCATCGATCATTCCTGCGGTCATGATCATTTCCATAGCACGCCCTTTACCGATAAGTTGAGGTAGTCGTTGTGTTCCACCGTATCCGGGAATAAGGCCTAAGGAAACCTCGGGCAAGCCCATCTTTGCATTATCGCTTGCAATTCGAAAATGAGCTGCCATCGCCAATTCCAAACCTCCACCCAATGCAAAGCCATTAACCGCAGCGATGACCGGAGTGGATAAATTGGCAATGAAATCAAATAATAAGGCCTGGCCTTCTGAAGCTAAATGTTCTCCTTCGACCACTGAAAAGTCGGCAAACTCACTGATGTCGGCTCCGGCAACAAAGGCTTTTTCACCTGATCCGGTAATGATGATCACCCCTACTTGGTCGTTTTCATCGGCCTGATGAATGGCTTCGTGTAGTTCTTTGATCGTTGACTTATTCAAAGCGTTCAGTTTAGAAGGTCTATTGATGGTAATCGTGCAAATACCATTCTTAACTTGGAGGAGAATATTTTCAAAGTTCATCGTTTCTTATACTTTTTTTACTGTTGAGCAAGCCAAACAAAGCTACAAAAATCACAATACTATTTTGGGAAAATAACTTTAAATGTAGTCCCTTTACCTTCTACTGAATCAAATGTGATATCTCCACCATAGTTGTTCACGATCTTCTTTACCATGGCCAGTCCCAATCCCATGCCGCTACTTTTGGTAGTGAATTTAGGCTCAAAGACCTTATCCTTATTCTCATCTAATACACCCAGGCCATTGTCTTTGACTGTTATTACCACCATGTCCTTTTGGGAAAATACCCTGACATCAATTTTGGGATTCTCCGGTTGGTGTTGTTCTATGGCCTGTATGCTGTTCTTGATCAGATTGGTAACCACTCTGATTAGTTGTGTTCGATCAAATTTGGCAATGATCTCTTTTTCTTCCGTGAAGAAATAGATATACTCTTCTGTAAAAATATCCAATGCCAGTTTTGTGATATTTACCACATCAAGGGTCTCATCTTGTTGTGCCGGCATTTGTGCATAGGTTGAAAATGCAGATGCTATCGACCCCATCGTATCGATCTGTTGGATCAATGAATCGCTGAATTCATTCATCTTTTGTTCTATGTCTGGGTCATTTGGATCGAATTTTCGCTGAAAACTTTGTACGGTAAGACGCATTGGGGTCAATGGATTCTTTATCTCATGCGCTACCTGCTTGGCCATTTCCCTCCAGGCGGCTTCACGTTCATTGGTTGCCAGTTGTGCGGCACTGATCTCCAATTCATCGATCATACCATTATACGCACTGATCAATGCGGTTATCTCCTCTGAGGTATCATCAATGATGATCTTCTTGTTCCTTTTATCCAATCGGGTTTCCGTGATCTTCTGTCTGATGGTGTTCAACGATCGGGTAATGTATTTCGACAAGAAATAGGCCAATGCAATAGCGATCATCAACATAAACAGATAGGCATACCCCAATCGTTTCAAATTCTCCTTGAGTTCCATATTGATGAAACGGTCATCTTCTATATAGGGCAGGTTCAATATAGCAAGTGGTTTAAAGTGCCTGTCTGTTATAAAGGAATAGGAGGAACGGTAATCCTGACCATTCTCCTCAAATTCTTCAACATAACTGTTTGTTGTCGAATTTCTCAATCCCTCCAAGGCCTTCTTAGACATTTTGATATGACTGGTGTCCTTTACCAAAGACGCCTTGGACGATTTTAGCAAATGCCCTTCCAGATCATATAGGTACAATTCTAATTTATGGATGTCTTTGATCTCATAGATCTTGTCCTTGAAGATCAATGGGATCTTTTCAGTCTCTAAAGGATAGGTGGTCGTCTTAAGAACATAATTAATGTTCTCCCGGATCGCTGTTTCCTTCCTGATCAATCGCTCACGATGATAATCCTGGGTCTCTTCCCGGTATTGAAAAATAGTAACAACCGCAATTAGAATAGAGGCCCCAATGACTAACAGAAGCATGGATAAGAAGATCCTGGATCGCAAAGAGCCTTTATATAATTTCATTCAATCTTGTTTTGATCTTTTAGTTATCAATAATTAAACCAATATGGGAGCCACTTTAATAACACAATCTAAATACATCAATCATCATCTACAATCAGGTAATTGAGGTTCTTGGCATTAAATTGTTCATTAAACGATTCGATCTCATCAGCTATCAACTGATCAAACTTCTTCAATTCCCGATTGATCTTCAAAGTAAGTTCGTTCTTAACCGCTATATCTTGTTTGGTAGGTGGGTAATCGTCCATCCCAACCAGGCTGTTCAAGTGTGCCAGTTTATTCGTGAGTTTTATAGGGAAATTCAGAGGATCCTGATTGCTCTTGTTCTTCGTTTGGTAGAGTGCTTTCTCGATCTCCGACAATGAATCACTCAATTTTTCTGCTTTCTCTACCAGGTCTTTTACGTCCTCATTGTCCTTGTATTGTTTTTGGAATGCTTCAAGTTGGCCATTGATCTTTCGTATCTTCTTGATCGATTTATGTGCCTTATCGACCGTCTGGTTGATTTCAGTTATAAAATCGAATTGCCTTTGCATTCCATTGATATCAGTCTCAGAGTTTGGATCGGCAAGAATTAGAAAATTCTTTGTAAGATGTTGCTCATCGACCGAAAGGACCACTTTGTAATTCCCCGGAACCGTTTTTGGTCCTCGTGTGCTACCCCACCAGAAGATCATTCCATCGAGCATTTCGGCATCCTTTCCTCTGGTATCCCATATGAATTGATTTGATCCTTCTTTGAGCTTCAGGTTGTTCTTTTTATCCTTAGTGCTATAGGTTCTAATGGTATCATTCCTGTCGTTTAGGAAACTTATACTCACTTCCTTATCCTTGGGGTCCTTGATGTAAAAATAGGTGATCACTCCGGATGGATGATTGGTCCCTGAGGTCAGTGAGCCATTAATAGAATTACCTCCCATCCGATACGTATCCTTGGGTTTAAATAGAAATAGGTCATGGTCTTTTGCATCCTCCAGCTGATGTAAAACTGTAAGGTCGTCCAGAACCCATAATGATCTTCCCTGAGTGGCAACGATCAAATTATTCTCTTTTACCTTAAGATCGGTTATAGGAACTATTGGAAGATTGAGCTGAAGTGGTTGCCAGTTTATACCATCGTTAAAAGAAACATACATGCCGGTCTCTGTTCCTGCATACAGAATACCCTTTTTGTTAGGATCTTCACGGATCACTCTTGTAAAATGCTCAGTATCTATTCCATTGGTGATCTTTTTCCAGGTCTTTCCATAATCATCCGTCTTATACAAATAGGGAGCGAAATCGCCTGTCTTGTACTTGGTCCCGGCAATATAACAAGTACCTGCATTAAAGACAGAAGGTTCAATACTATTGATCATCATCCATTCCGGCATTCCTGAAGGAGTTACATTATCCCAGCTTTTCCCACCATCACGGGTAACATGCATCAATCCATCATCGCTACCAGTCCAGATCAATCCTTGTTCCAAAGGAGATTCTGCCGCCGAAAAAATGGTGCAATAATATTCTACCGATGTGTTGTCTTGTGTTATGGGACCACCAGAGGATTTTAATTTCGTAGGGTCATTCCGAGTGAGATCGGGACTTATCACTTCCCAGCTTTCTCCTTCGTTCTCGGAAACATGAACTACATTAGAGAAGGTGTAGAGTCTGTTTGGATTGTGTGGTGAGAAGAATATTGGAAAATTCCATTGAAAACGGTATTTAAGATCTTCGGCTCCATGCCCCATAGGATTGTCTGGCCATACACTGATACTTCGAACAGTTCCTTTCTTATGATTGTATCTTGTTAGGAAACCGTCGTAGCTTCCCCCATAAACAATATCATTGTTCTCAGGATCAATGGTGATGTGTGCACTTTCACCACCAGCGGTTGGCTCCCAGTCGTCTTCATCGATGCTCCAGCCTTCATTTCTATGAACGATCCTAACGGTAGAATTGTCCTGCTGTGCCGCATAGATCCTATAGGGAAATGAATTGTCTGTTGTTACCCTGTAAAACTGTGCTGTAGGTTGATTGTGATAGGTGCTCCATGTTTTCCCTCCATCATAGGTGACCTGAGCTCCCCCGTCGTCTCCAATGATCATCCTTTTTGAATTTTCGGGTGCAATCCATAGATCGTGGTGGTCTCCATGAGGTGCATTATGTTCGCTGAATGTTTTTCCACCATCCACACTTTTATGGTATCTTACATTCATGACATAGACCCCATTCTCATCTTCACTATCGGCATAGATTCGAGAATAATACCAGGCCCTTTGACGTAATTTCCGTTCACTGTTCACATAGTCCCAGGTTTCACCTCCATCGTCACTACGGTAAACTCCGCCCTTCTCTTCATGCTCTATAATAACCCAAATCCTATCATGTTTCACAGGAGACACGGTGATGCCTATATTTCCAAGTATCCCTTCTGGCAATCCCTTATTGCTTGAAATGTTGGTCCAGGTCTCGCCACTATCGATACTTTTCCAAAGTCCCGATCCATCCCCTCCACTACTCAAACTATAAGGTGTTCTTCTTACATTCCAGGTGGATGCAAACATGATCCTGGGGTTGGTGGGATCCATGATCAGATCTACCGCTCCAGCATCTTGATTCACAAATAGTTTTTGTTCCCAGGATCTGCCACCATCCACACTTTTGTAGATTCCTCGTTCTTTTGTAGGTTTATATATATTTCCTAAAACAGCGGCAAAAACAATATTATGGTCTTTAGGATGTACAACCATTCTGGGGATATGACGGCTCTTATTAAGGCCCATGGGTTTCCATGTCTTTCCTGCATCTACCGTTTTCCAAACTCCATAGCCTGAAGAGACATTCCCTCTAACGGTGGTCTCGCCACCACCAACATAGATCACATTGGGATCGTCTGCTGAAACCACTACCGAGCCTATGGATCCGCCAAAAAACCCATCAGAAATATTTTCCCAATGACGGCCTCCATCGACCGTTTTCCAAACTCCACCACCGGTAGCACCAAAATAAAAGAGGTTTGGTTTGTTGGGTACACCGGTTACTGCAGCACTTCTCCCTCCTCTAAAAGGTCCTATTAGACGATACTCCTGAGCCTGATACAAGGATTCATCGATGGTTTGAGAATAGGTGGTCTGGATTGAAAGTATACCTGCAATAAATACTAGGGCAAATACAGTTCTATAAGCGAAGTTCTTCATGATCTTTAGATAAAAATAACACTAAAGATATGCTTTTTAAAAATGTATAAAAAAATGTAGAAGTGGAAATTTATTCCCAGCTATTGACCTCAATTTCTATATGATCGATAATGGACTGATCCTTGGTGTCATAAGGGATCTTGTCCAGAATATGCTCCATGGCCTCAATTCTGGCTTTGGTCTTTCTATTGGCCTGTATAACGATCCATGGAGCAAGATCTGTTGTGGTCTTTTCAAACATCTTTTCCTTATAACTGGTGTATTTGTCCCATAGTTCAATCGCTCTTTTGTCGACATCGCTGAATTTCCATTTTTTGATGGGACTGGTCTTGATCTCTTCAAATCGTTTGATCTGTTCATCCTTGGTTATCGAGAAATAGAGTTTGATCAGGCGAATACCGGATTCGGTAAGCATTCTTTCAAATTCATTTACCTGGTTCATAAAGATCGAATACTCCTCATCGGTACAAAATCCATTTACGGGCTCGACAATGGCCCTATTGTACCAACTTCTATCGAAGAATACTATTTTTCCCTCCTGAGGTAACTGATTGATATATCGTTGAAAATACCATTGCCCCTTTTCCTCTTCTGTAGGTTTGGGTAATGCTACTACTCTGAATTCACGGGGATTCATATGTTCTGTGGTCCTTCGAATTGCACCACCTTTTCCAGCAGCATCACGGCCTTCAAATATGATCACGACCTTTTCCTTGTTCAGTTCGACCCATTTCTGAAGCTTTATCAGTTCTTCCTGTAGTGATTTTAACCGTGACTCGTATTTTAAGAATTTAAGGACTTTGTTAATGGAAACATTATCTCTGGAAATAAATTCCATGATCGCTTTTTTCTTATTGAGTATTTCTAAGTTTTTTTCTGAAATTTTATCCATATCAAATATCCATTTTCTTTATAGTTCTATGATATCGTTGAACAATGTTTGGATCAGGCAATAATGTGGTTCCTGTATCGCCCTTCCCTTCGTAATCGAATTTTGAAAGAATATATCGAATACTCTCGAGTCTGGCTTCTTTTTTAATGTTCGTCTTAACGATCATCCAAGGGCTAAAAATAGTGTGGGTATGACCAAACATCTGATCTTTATAGAAAGTGTAATCGTCCCATCGTATTTGTCCCTCCTTATCAACCGGACTGAATTTCCATCGTTTTAATGGGTTTTCAAGCCTCGAATTAAATCGGGCCAGCTGTTCGTCTTTGGTAATGGAGAACCAGAATTTTATCAGATGAATACCGTCCTCATAAAGCATATGTTCAAAACCAGGGACCTGAACCATGAACTTATCGTATTGATCCTTGGTGCAAAACCCCATAACGGGTTCCACTACAGCCCTATTGTACCAACTCCTATCAAAGAACACCAACTCGCCCGGATTCGGCATTTCTTTAATGTAGCGTCTGAAATACCATTGCCCTTTTTCGACATCAGTTGGTTTGGCCAATGCTACAATTCGCATCGATCGCGGATTTAAGTGCTCGGTCATTCTTCTGATAGAACCTCCTTTCCCTGAAGCATCCCTTCCTTCGAATATGACACAGACCCTTTTCTTGTGCTTGGCCACCCACTGCTGTAGGTTCACCAGTTCGGCCTGAAGCTTGTAAAGCTCACTATCATAATATAGATCGTATTCGATCTTAGCGTATTTTTCAGGAGAGATTTTGTCTTTTACAATGTGTAACTTTTCCCTAGGGGTTAAGGAACTATCACTTAATTTCTGGAAATCATCTAATATCAGCATAAATAAAAAATGTAATTGGCAAAGGTCTTAAAATAAATTTTATCTTCATATGACAAAAATCACCTTCAATGTTCAAAAATACATTAAATGGTATTAAGGCCTATGGAAACTCCTTAAAAATGATCCGTAAACTTGAATTATGGAAGTATTTTGGGGTCCCTATACTGATTAGTTTACTTACCGGTATCTCTATTGGAGTATCGACCTGGGTGTTTTCTGATGATCTCGGATATTGGATCTCAAAGATGTGGCCTTGGGAATGGGGGGCTGAAACTTTCAGATCGATCAGTACCATCGTTGGTGCTATGGCCATCATTGCCTTCGGCCTTATTGTTTACAAGCATATCGTTTTGGCATTGAGTGCCCCCTTTATGGGTTTGGTCTCAGAAAAGATCGAGGCCCATATGATCGGTGAGGACCCGGATCTGAAAAACACCTTCAATTGGGGTCTCATTTGGAGAGGTATCCGGATCAATGTAAGAAACCTCATGTTGGAGCTATTGCTTTCCGTCCCCATCCTGCTGATAGGATTTATACCGATAATTGGCTTTATATCCACTCCTTTACTGTTTTTGGTTCAGGCCTATTATGCCGGATTTGGGAATATGGACTATACCCTGGAACGACACCTCTCCTATAAAAAAAGCATTCAATTCGTTGGAAATCATAGAGGAATCGCATTGGGAAATGGAATGGTCTTTATGTTGATGTTGCTCGTTCCGATTTTGGGTATTATCTTGGTGCTTCCACTTTCTGTTACTGCGGCCAGTACAGAAACCATAAATGTTGTCTTAAAATCAAAATCAAAAAACCAATGAAACCCAATTATTTGATCATTCTATTCCTATTTCTGTCAACCTTGAGTGCCAAGTCACAAACGGAAGAGGTTAAAGACGCTTTTTTAGAGAAATGGGAAAATTCGAAAAATTATCTGCTGGAGATATCCGAGATCATGCCCGAAGAATTTTACGATTTCAAACCCACCGAAAGACAACGATCTTTCAAAGAACAACTGATCCATATCAAGGGAAATATTGAATGGTTAAGCAGCACCTATTTTACCGATATAGAATATAACCGTAAAACGGAACTGCCGGAGACTAAGGAAGAAATACTCTCATTGATTAAAAATGCTTTTGACAATTCCGCAGAGATCATTCGAAATACACCCATTGAAGAGCTGTCACAGACTGTCGATTTCTTTGCAGGACCCAAAAGTAAATTGCAAATACTCAACTTATTACAAGATCATGTGTCCCATCACAGAGGACAATTGATCGTCTATCTAAACCTCAAGAATATAGTCCCGCCTAAATATGTGGGTTGGTAATGTTATGGAAACCTATAATTTAAATTGCCCAATCGGCACACTTAGAATTGAAGGAGATGAAAACGGAATTGCTTCTGCATCTTTTCTGAAAACTGAAGAATTCGTGTCAAAAGAAATACCCAATGTTTTATTGGACGCCATCACGCAACTGGAGAAGTATTTTAATGGAAAGTTAACCGATTTTAAACTGAAGCTAAACCCCCATGGAACCGAGTTTCAAAAGAGGGTATGGAATGAATTGATGGCCATTCCTTATTCAAAGACCATCAGCTATCAGGAACTGGCCAATCGGTTAAAGGACCCCCTGGTGATCAGAGCAGCAGCAGCAGCAAATGGTAAAAATCCGATAGCGGTCATCATCCCCTGCCACAGGGTGATTGGCAGTGATGGATCATTGACCGGCTATGCTGGAGGTCTACACCGAAAGAAATGGTTATTGGAACATGAAAACCCTGTTAAACAACAATCCTTATTTCAATAAATTGTATCTTTATCCATCTCCCCGCAATTTTATAATTTATGATAACTAGAATCAAACTGGACTCCATATTATTTCTGGATATAGAGACCGTACCCCTTTTTTCAAATTATGAGGATTTGGATCAGGAAGCCAAAGCCCTTTGGGAGGTGAAAACCAAATACCAGCGAAAAGACGAATTCACTCCTGAGGAATTCTACGACAGAGCCGGAATTTGGGCTGAGTTCGGAAAAATAATTTGTATTTCGGTTGGCTATTTTGTGTTCAAAGGGGATAAAAGAAATTTCAGGGTGACCACCTTTCACGGTAACGAAAAAGATCTTCTTAATGAGTTCAAATCATTGCTCGAATCCCATTTTAACAGACCACAGCATTTGCTATGTGCTCATAATGGAAAGGAGTTCGATTTTCCTTTCATTGCCAGAAGAATGATCATCAACGGTATCGATCTTCCTTATAAATTGAATCTCTTCGGAAAAAAACCCTGGGAGATTCCCCATCTTGACACCATGGAATTATGGAAGTTTGGTGATTATAAGACATTCACCTCACTGAAGTTAATGTCGTATGTGCTCGGAGTACCATCACCCAAAGAGGATCTGGACGGCAGTATGGTAAGGGATGTCTATTATGAGGAAAAGGATATCGATAAGATCCTTCGGTATTGTGAAAAAGATACAGTAACTATCGCTCAGATCCTGCTTCGATTGCGAAATGATGAATTGCTGACCGAAGATGAGATCAAATCGGTATAATCCATTCATAAATCGTATAATTTTTGTAGGTTTACTCTATGCTTTCTAACAAAAGAACTGATCTGGCTGTCATGCCCTGGGTGTTCATCCCGGGATTATAACTACACCATACTATCCACATTTAGATTTCCATTATTTAACCTTTAACCATTCAAAAAATGAAACGTATTATAGTATTAGGAGCCGGCATGGTAGGAAGTGCAATCGCTATAGATCTTTCAAAGAAGCACCAGGTGACCCTTAGTGACTTCAGTACGGAAGTCCTTGATAAGGTTCAGAAGAAATGCAACTCCTTGAACACGTTACATCTTGATGTGACCCGGAATGAGTCACTAAAAAATGCGATAAAAGAATTTGATCTGGTGGTATGCGCAGTCCCCGGATTTTTAGGTTTTCAGACCTTGAAGAATATCATTGAGGCTAAAAAGGATGTGGTCGATATTTCTTTTTTCTCAGAAAACTCACTGGATCTGAATGATCTGGCCAGAGAAAATAAGGTAACCGCTATAGTCGATTGTGGAGTGGCTCCAGGAATGGACAACATTATACTGGGCTATTATAACGAGATCATGAAGATCACCGATTTTGAATGTCTGGTTGGAGGGCTTCCCAAGAAGAAAAAATGGCCATTCAGCTATAAGGCACCTTTCTCACCAATCGATGTTATTGAGGAATATACCCGTCCGGCACGTTATGTTGAACACGGCAAGATGGTCGTTAGAGAGGCTTTAACGGATTGTGAATATATCGATTTTGATGAGGTGGGCACTTTAGAGTCCTTTAACTCGGATGGTCTCAGATCGATCATTTTTACCATGCCGCATATTCCCAATATGAAGGAAAAGACCCTGCGCTATCCAGGACATGTAGAGTATGTAAAGGTCCTGAAGGAAAGTGGATTCTTCAATACAACACCGATCAAGATCAAGGGACAGGAAATCAGTCCTTTGGATTTCACCAGTAAGATTCTCTTCGATGAGTGGAAACTGGGTGAGACCGAGGAAGAGCTGACCGTTATGAGGATTACGATCAAAGGAGAAAATTCAGATGGAGAGCACAAGGAGATCGTATACGATCTGTATGATGAATACTGTAATGAAACTCAAACATCATCCATGGCACGATGTACAGGCTATACTGCAACTGCAGCAGCAAACTTGGTTCTGGGAGGACTTTTCAATGAAAAAGGGGTTTTCCCTCCAGAGTTGGTGGGTAAACATGAAATTTGTTTTAATTATTTCCTTAATTATTTGAAAGAACGGAATGTGATCTATAGAAAGCGATCACGATCTATTTAATTCCGATCATTCTCGAAAAGATTGTTTTGAATACCCTTATCTTTGAGTTATGACACCATCCACTATTTTGGAACTGATCGATCTTAATGTTTCCTTTGGAGTTAAAAAAAATAAGAAATCGGTTGTCCAGAACATTTCATTTAATATCAAGGAAAATGAAATAGTGGGTGTCGTGGGAGAATCCGGTTCTGGAAAATCGGTCACTTCATTGGCCATCATGGGATTGTTACCAAAGAGAATTGCTCAGACTACCGGAAAAATTATCTATCAAAAAAAAGATCTTTTACAGGAGAAGGAGCGATCCAATCGCAGTATACGCGGAAAAGAGATTGCCATGATATTTCAAGAACCCATGAGTGCATTGAATCCTTCAATGACCTGTGGTTATCAGGTTTCAGAAATTTTACAGCTCCATCTCAAGTTTTCGAGATCTGAAGCAAAAAATGAGGCACTATCCCTGTTTAAAAAAGTAAAGCTCCCTCGGCCTAAAGATATCTATACGAGTTATCCTCATCAGATCAGTGGTGGACAAATGCAGCGTGTTATGATCGCAATGGCCATAGCTTGTAAGCCAAAATTATTGATCGCAGATGAACCTACAACTGCATTGGATGTGACCGTTCAGAAAGAGATCATTGCCCTGCTGAAGGAATTACAAAAAGAGACGAAGATGAGTCTTTTGTTCATTTCTCATGATCTCAATTTGATCTCAGAGATCGCACAAAGAGTGGTTGTGATGTACCAGGGAAAGATCGTTGAAAAAGGTCCAGTTGAACAACTATTCTACGACCCAAAAGAAAAATATACACAGGCACTTCTGGAAGCCCGACCAAAAATGGAGGTACGCCTACATCGCCTTCCAACTATATCATCTATTCAAAGTGAACAATCAGAATCTCGAATTGTTAGTCCGCTGCAACGTGCCAACAAGCATAAAAGAATATATACAACGTCCCCAATTTTAGAGATTCGGAATGTGAAGAAGGAGTTCTATTCCAATGCATCGTTATTCAGTAAAAAAAATGTGATCAAGGCAGTTGATGATGTAAGCTTCAAAGTGTTTGAAGGAGAAACATTGGGTTTGGTAGGGGAATCTGGATGTGGAAAATCGACTTTGGGAAAGGCCATTCTTCAATTGGAAAAAGCCACTTCAGGCTCCATCTACTTTAGAGGTAAGGAGATCTCAGATCTATCCAAATTGGAAATGAGGAAATTACGCAAGGACATTCAACTGATCTTTCAGGATCCCTATTCGTCATTACACCCCAGATTGACCATTGGTGAGGCCATAACCGAGCCTATGATCGTCCACAATATTGGGACCAACTCCAGAGATAGAAAAAAAAGGGTTTTTAAATTATTGGAGAAAGTGGGGCTTGAAAAGGAGTACTATTTTCGATATCCGCATGAGTTATCTGGTGGCCAGAGACAGCGGGTAGGCATCGCACGAACCATCGCCTTGGAACCAAAACTAGTGATCTGTGACGAATCGGTCTCGGCGCTGGATATATCCCTTCAGGCTCAAGTGCTCAATCTTTTAAATGATCTTAAGGAAGATTTTAATTTTACCTATATATTTATTTCGCACGATCTTGCAGTGGTAAAATATATGTCCGACCAATTGATGGTGATGAAAGAAGGAAAGATCGAAGAGATTGGAGATGCGGACGAGATCTATGCCAATCCGGCCAAGGAATATACCCGAAAGCTGATCGATTCCATTCCAAAAGGGAAATAAAAAAGCCCGTTCAAACCTCACAATGAACGGGCTTACCTCTATCTGTATCGTTGCAGACTTGGGGTTTAATTAACTCTCAAATAATATTACATTATTAAAAACACTTTCTTAGCAACAAACATTATGTTCTTGAGTAACTGTATCGTATCTCTCAATGCTAAAATGAACTTCTTCATAAGTAGGTTACATTCGTTAGTTTTGGGACTGCTAATATCTAAAGATTTAATCTATAAAAACGATAAACCGCATTATTATTCGATATAATGCATGTTATTTTAACATTTTTACCAGATAAATAGGAATATTCTTATAAAAAGAATGAAAATAATAACAAGTCAGGATTTGTTGATCGAAAAGATCAGGAAAGGATCATCTCTGGTATATCTCCTTCAACCACCAGATCGCCTTCGGTGGCTTCTTGAATTTCTTCCACAGTAACCCCGGGGGCTCTTTCAAGTAATTTAAAATGGCCATCAACCACTTCCAGGACCGCGAGGTTTGTAACGATCTTCTTAACACAGTTCACACCGGTAAGTGGCAGTGTACAGGTTTTCAAAAGCTTGGATTCGCCGGCTCTATTGGTATGCAACATGGCCACAATGATATTTTCGGCTGAGGCAACAAGATCCATAGCTCCTCCCATTCCCTTTACCATTTTACCGGGAATTTTCCAGTTGGCTATATCTCCATTCTGGGAAACTTCCATAGCTCCCAATATGGTAAGGTCTACGTGTTGACCACGGATCATCGAAAAACTCATTGCCGAATCAAAGAATGAAGCGCCCGGCAATGTCGTTATGGTCTGTTTCCCTGCATTGATCAGATCGGGATCCTCTTCCCCTTCAAAGGGGAAGGGTCCCATACCAAGTACGCCATTCTCACTTTGGAAATCAACATCGATATCGTCTCTGACGAAATTGGCCACCAATGTTGGGATCCCAATACCCAGATTTACATAATATCCGTCTTTTACCTCTTTAGCTATACGTTGAGCTATTTGTTCCTTGGATAGTGCCATTAGTCTTTCTTTCTTATGGTTAATTGTTCTATTCGCTTCTCATACTTTTCACCTTGAAAAATACGCTGCACGAATATTCCGGGGATATGAATGGAATTGGGATCCAATACCCCAACCGGCAGTAATTCTTCAACTTCTGCAACAGTAATTGTTGCTGCTCCACACATATTGGGATTGAAGTTTCTCGCGCTTCCTTTAAAGATCAAATTTCCGGCAACATCGCCCTTCCAGGCCTTGACAAATGCGAAGTCGGCTTTGAATGCTTTCTCCAAGATATGCCATTTACCATTGAACTCTCGGGCTTCTTTACCTTCAGCGACCTCAGTACCATAACCCGCAGGAGTGTAAAACGCCGGAATTCCACTTTGAGCTGCCTGACACCGTTGTGCCAAAGTTCCCTGAGGGATCAATTCAACTTCCAGTTCTCCACTTAACATCTGACGTTCAAATTCGGCATTCTCGCCAACATAGGATGAGATCATTTTTCTGATCTGATGTTTCCTGAGTAATAGTCCCAGGCCAAAATCATCCACACCAGCATTGTTTGAAATACAGGTTACATCCTTTACATTTAGTCGTACCAACTCGTTAATTGAATTTTCCGGGATCCCGCTTAAGCCAAAACCTCCCAGCATAAAAGTCATCCCATCTTGAATCCCTTGGCAGGCCTCCTGAACATTAGTTACAGTCTTATTTATCATGAAGTAATATATTTCTTTAAAAATACGAAATTAGAGGGAATCAAATTCTATTAAGACCGATATTTTATGAATCAATTCTAAAGGTCAAATTCACTTGGGATATCATCTCTGTTCTCATTCTCTTCCTTCCATTTTGAGCAATCGGTCTCAATGCTCAGGTCCTCAGGTTTTGTAAATTCCTCAGTTGATACATTCAAGGCTTCATCCTCATAACATTTGCGCATATAAATTCCCCAAATTGGTAAGGCCATGGTTGCTCCTTGTCCATAGGCAGTGTTTGAGAAATGGGTAGCTCTGTCTTCACCGCCTACCCAAACGCCGGTAACCAGATTGGGGACCATCCCCATGAACCAACCATCACTGTTATTTTGTGTTGTTCCGGTTTTTCCAGCTATAGGATTTTTGAAGTCGTATGGGTATCCGGTTACAGCACTATCGTAGACCGGCGAACCTTTTCTCCAGGTTCCTCTTAATCTCGATCCAGAACCAGACTGAGTGACCCCTTCCAGTAAGCTGATGGTCACGTAGGCAGCCTCCTTGCTGATGACATCTTTTGCGACCGGTACATTCTGATATAATATAGTTCCGTTCTTGTCTTCTATCCGGGTGATCAATGTAGGTTCAATATAGATGCCCTGATTTGCAAATGTGCTATAGGCACCTACCATTTCGTATAGGGATAGATCTGCCGTTCCAAGTGCAATAGATGGTGCTTCAGGGATCTCTTCGGTTTCAACCCCCATCTTATCAATAAGTTCGATCACGGGTCTTGGCCCAACGCGATCGATCAATCGGGCTGTTACCGTATTGATCGATTGGGCCAGAGCTGCTTTCAAAGTGAGCATCCCACCATATTCCCCGCTGGAATTCTTTGGAGTCCAGGGTTCTAAGAGGCCGTATTTACCAGTTTCAATGGTATATGGGGTATTCGGTAGTGTGTCGCAGGGCGACATGTGCATCTGATCGATAACAGTAGCATAAACAAAAGGCTTAAAGGTCGATCCAATTTGTCGCTTGCCTTTTTTAACCATGTCGTATTTATAATGCTTATATTCAATTCCTCCTACCCATGCCTTGACTTCGCCGGTTTGCGGGGTCATTGAAAGCAGCGATGCCTGTAGAAACTTCTTATGATAACGTATGGAATCCATTGGAGTCATAACGGTGTCTTTACTACCCTCCCAGGTAAATATCTTCATCGGGATCTCCTTGTGAAAACTGTCAATAATATCCTTTTCTTTGATCCCCTTGTTCTTCATTTCTCTCCAACGATCACTTCGCCGCATGGCCGAATTTAGAATGGTCTCTATTTCAGCTGGGGTAATGTCTCTAAACGGTGCAATTCTATTCTTCCTGTTCTGTTTATCGAATTCCTTTTGAATATGCTTCATATGCTCATCGACAGCCTCTTCGGCATATTCTTGCATTTTTGAATCTATGGTTGTGAAGATCTTAAGTCCGTCGCTATAGATATTATAATTTGAACCGTCGGTCTTAGGATTTTCTTCAGTCCAATCGTGCATAAATGAACGGACATATTCTCTGAAATAAGTGGCGATCCCTTCGTCATGTCCCTGTGGAGTGAAGTCGATCGTTAATGGGGTTTGTTGTAGTGAATCCCTATCATCTTTAGTTAAGAAGCCATATTTTGCCATTTGACCCAGAACAACATTCCTCCTGTTTTGAACGCCTTCAGGGTTCCTCCTAGGATTATACAATGAGGCATTTTTAAACATCCCCACCAAAATAGCAGATTCAGAAATGGTAAGCTCGGATGGAGGTTTATTGAAATAGATATGGGAGGCCGATTCTATACCTATCGCCTCATTAACAAAATCGTATTCATTGAAATACATGGTGATGATCTCCTCCTTGGTGTATCTCCTTTCCAATCGAATGGCGATCACCCATTCTTTTATCTTCTGCTTGACTCGATCTAATTTGTTGCGTGATACGGATTCGGTGAAGAACAATTTGGCCAATTGCTGGCTGATCGTACTGGCACCTCCTCTGGTTCCCAAAAAGGCTATTGCCCTAAAAGTTCCTTTTGCATCGATCCCGGAATGATCATAGAATCGTACATCCTCTGTTGCGATAAGTGCATTGACCAGGTGCTTGGGAAGATCTTCAAATTGAACTGGTGTTCTATTCTCCTTATAGAATTTACCAATGGTCTGGCCGTCTGTCGAAATGATCTCGGTGGCCAGGTTCTTTTCAGGATTCTCTAGGCTGGTCTCATCCGGCAGTTTTCCAAATAATCCCCAACTCGCCAATACAAATACCAGAAAAAACAAAATGATCCCGGACAGAATTAACTTCCAGAACGTCTTCCTATGACGTTTCTCATCTTTAGCCAAAGATCTCTTTGATTTCTTTTTAGTTGCCATGTATCAATTGGTGTTTTCCTCGATGCTGATCCCTACATCTGTAATGCCTTCAAGTTGGGTAACGCCGTCAAGCTCCCCGTTATTGCGTACAGCGTGACGGATTGATATCTTATATTCGCCATTTTCAAAAAAGGAAACTCCTTCCTTATACCAAAGCTTATTGTCTTTGACACTGCCCAATCCTTTGCCCAACCATTTTCCGTCGGGGCTGGCCATGCGGTATTCCAGTGTGTCTGTAATGGTTTTTCCATGGGGAAATTCCAAGGAAACGATCAGAAAAAGATTATTGAATCTGTAATCATTGGTGTTTCTGATATTGATAAACAGATCATATTTTTTAAGGGTATCCATCTGGGGAATGGTAAATTCAACCACCTCATCCTTATCCCAATAGCCCGGCATCGATCGGTTCTTACTGATTTGATCATTTGTAGTACAGGATATAAAAAATATCAAAATCCATAAAACAGAATACGTTCTATTCATTTCTTTTCCTGTTACGATTGTTTTGCTTATTTCTCTGATTATTTTGAGGACGTTTTCTTTTCTTTCTTCTTTTTGGTGTGTCGAATCGGGTCAGGCTATCTTGTCCAACAACATCTTTGAATATTGATGATTTATCGATTTCATCCTCCATCGCAAAATCTTCCAATGAGGAGGCTTTTTTTCCATTTTTATTGATAAGAATGATCTCATTGGCCCTGTCTGCAGATAGCATATGCCAATTCATACTATTCTCTTCGTAGGCATACCACAACATCCCTTTGAATATATCAACCTTCTGACATACTGCAGATCCTGTTTCGGTATGTAAATTGATCTCCGTTCGTGGAAAATTCTTAAGGGCCTCAAGATACATATCCAACTCATAGTTCAGGCAACATTTCAACTTACCACATTGCCCTGCCAATTTTTGTGGGTTCAAAGAAAGTTGCTGGTATCGGGCTGCTGAGGTCTTTACCGACCTGAAATCAGTTAACCAGGTGGAACAACATAATTCCCTTCCGCAGGAACCAATACCTCCCAATCGGGCTGCTTCCTGTCTGAATCCAACCTGCTTCATTTCAATCCGGGTACTAAATGCCCTCGCAAAATCTTTGATAAGTTGCCTGAAGTCTACCCGCTCTTCTGCTGTGTAATAAAAAATTGCCTTCGATCCGTCACCCTGATATTCTACATCCGATATTTTCATCTTCAGATCCAGATGCATTGCGATCTCACGGGATCTTTTCTGGATCTCTGGCTCTCTGTCTCGCACCTTTTGCCACATATCGATATCCGACTGAGAGGCTTTGCGATAAATTTTAGGTAGTTGTTCGATCTCGGGATCTTGTTTCTTCTTCTTCATCTGAATTCGAACCAATTCACCGGTCAACGTAACAATTCCAATATCATGTCCGGGAGAGGCTTCTGTTGCCACAACATCACCAATATTCAAGGAAAGCGAGGAAGTATTCTGATAAAATAATTTCCTTCCATTCTTAAAGCGCACCTCAACTCCCTTAAAGGGTTTTTCGTTGCCGGGAAGTGCCATGTTGGATAGCCAGTCGAATACCGTCAGTTTGTTACATCCATCAGCCCCACAGGTTCCATTATTCCTGCATCCTTCCGGCTGTTTTGAGGTACTTGTTGTACATTGAGTACAGCCCATAAATACTATATATAGATCTCTTTCATAAAAAAAAGAGAGGCATATTAAACAATCATTTGAAAAGAAATCGGTAACGATTCCTTATATCCGAGTAAAGATATTAATTATATATAAACCTGCTTATTTTATTGATAGTTTTCTTATTTTCCCATTGTGCTACAGATAAAGAAATAGTATCTTAGCCTACTTTGTTTAAGATAATAGATAATTCATATGAGTAACGAAAAAGAAGCCAAATTAAAAGCACTTAAGCTTACCTTGGATAAACTGGATAAGACCTACGGAAAAGGAACTGTAATGAAAATGGGAGACGCTGTTGTAGAAGAGGTCGAGGTGATCCCTTCAGGTTCGCTCGGGCTGGATATTGCATTGGGTGTGGGCGGTTATCCGAGAGGCAGGGTCATTGAGATCTATGGGCCGGAATCTTCAGGGAAGACCACACTTACCCTTCATGCCATCGCCGAATGTCAGAAAAAGGGGGGAATAGCCGCATTTATTGATGCTGAACATGCTTTTGACCGGTATTATGCTGAAAAATTAGGAATTGATATTGAGAATTTGATCATTTCTCAGCCCGATAATGGCGAACAGGCCCTGGAAATTGCAGATAACCTCATTCGAAGTGGTGCAATTGATATAATAGTGATCGATTCGGTGGCAGCTCTTACTCCCAAAAGTGAGATCGAAGGTGAAATGGGAGATTCAAAAATGGGTCTTCACGCACGATTGATGTCTCAAGCACTAAGAAAATTAACGGCTTCGATAAGCAAGACCCATTGCACGGTGATCTTTATCAACCAATTGCGAGAAAAGATTGGTGTTATGTTTGGAAACCCGGAGACCACCACCGGCGGAAATGCCTTAAAATTCTATAGCTCTGTTCGTTTGGATATCAGGAGATCTACTCAAATCAAGAATGTTAACAGTGAGGTCTTGGGGAACAAAACTCGAGTAAAAGTGGTCAAAAACAAAGTTGCCCCTCCATTTAAACTGGCTGAATTTGATATCATGTACGGAACAGGAATATCCAAATTGGGTGAGGTCATCGATCTGGGAGTTGATTATGACATCATAAAGAAAAGCGGTTCTTGGTTTAGTTATGATGAGACAAAATTAGGACAGGGAAGGGAAGCTGTTAAAGCACTCTTGGTAGACAATCCCGAGTTAATGGAAGAACTGGAGGCAAAGATAAAAGAGGCTATTTCGGCTGGTAAATAAATAATTTTTACCCAAAACGCAACCTAACCTTCAATTTGGTATCTACTAATTGTAGATGCCTGAATTATAGTGGTTTCTTACCTTTATGGTAGGTACAATCAATATTAACCAATACAATTCGGTACTACGTTTGACATTAGAAGAGCTCATATTAAATTGTAAGAAGCACGATGCTAAAGCTCAGGAAGTATTATATAAGACGTATTCCGGTACCTTATTTTCTGTATGCTTGAAGTATTCCAGGAGTTATCCCGAAGCCGAGGATAACCTACAAGATACCTTCCTTACCATTTTTACCAGAATTGAGCAATTCGAAGGAAAGGGTTCTTTTGAAGGATGGATGAAAAGAATTGCTGTAAATACAGTACTTCAAAAATATCGTAAGCAAAAGGTATTTAATCTGTCCAATGAAGAACAGATAGAAGAGGACCTTGATATTGAAATAGAGGATCATGGTGTTCCATTGGACTTCTTGCTGAAGATCATACAGGAATTGCCCGATCGATATCGATTGGTTTTTACCATGTACGTCATGGATGATTATCCTCATAAGGAGATCTCAGATCTTCTTGGAATTTCAGAAGGCACCTCGAAATCAAATCTTTCACGAGCAAGAAAGATTTTAAAGAATAAGATAGAAACCTATTATACCGATTCCAAGGATCGGAACGTGAATGATACATGAGTAAGAAAAAGCACATAGACCAGCTTTTCAAAGAGCGCTTCAATGATTTTGAAGCGACTCCTTCTCCTCAGGTTTGGAATAATATACAAGCCAAACTAAAGAAAGAGGATGAAGATAGAAAAGTGATACCACTCTGGTTCAAACTGGGAGGTGTTGCGGCTATACTTGCCTTATTGTTCATAGTAGGCAATCTGGTATTTAATCCTTCCGATAGTATCGATCAGGATATTACCGATCAGGAAATAGACCAAACAGAAAGTGAGATCAAAAAAGACAATTCTATTGAGGAAACCTTCGTAGAGCCCGATGAGATAGCAAATGAAGAAATTATTCCAGTTCCTGAAGGCGATGATGAGAAATCCACAACGAACAATTTGAATAATTCAGTCAAAAAACAGACTTCGATATTAAAAGACAAAAACGATATCGCTGTTGAGGCCAAGAAAGATATCAAAGGAGACATCAAAGGAGACATCGCTAAGAACAATTCAGACAAAACTGATAAAACTATTGGAGAACCAAAAAACGATACCGAATCTCTTATCAAAAAGGAGGTGCCCATTACTGAGATCGAAAATACCGAAGTGGTAACCACACCCGATGATGAAGTTGAAAAGGTCGAAGACGAGATAGACGATAAGAAACGATCCATATTCGATGCTATCGATGAGGAAAAGGAAAATGAAGCGGTAGTTACAGTAAATGTTGAACCGGACCATCGATGGGAAGTAGCCCCCAACTTTGCACCGGTATATTATAATACCCTTGGGGATGGATCATCTATCGACCCAACCTTCTCAGACAATGCCAAGACCGGTGATGTGAATTTTAGTTATGGAGTCCAGGTGGCCTATATCTTCACCGATCGATTGAGTCTTAGATCCGGGATCAGCAAGGTCGATCTGAGTTATTCTACTCAAGGTATCGAGCTGGGAACCGGACCCGTTTCAGCAGCACTGAAAAGTGTTGATTATGGAGGTAAAGCAATTGTGCTCACAGCTTTGGATAAAGGGACATTGGCCAATCAGGATAATAATGGTGAGTATGGACAGATCATACCAAAATCGACATCAGAAGATGCGGTGATCAATCAGAAGTTGAATTATTTTGAAGTTCCCATGGAATTAAAATATGCGCTGATCAATAATAAATTTGGCGTTAATCTGATCGGAGGTTTCAGCACCTTGTTTTTAGGCAATAATGAGATTTCTGTTTCGGCAGGAGATTTTGAGAGCGTGCTGGGTGAGGCCAACAATCTATCTACTGTAAGCTTTACAACCAATGTTGGTGTTGGCTTAAAGTATTCATTTTCGGAAAAATTAATGTTTAATATTGAGCCTATTTTTAAGTATCAACTCAACCCGTATACAGACTCGTCTGTAGACTTTAGTCCCTATTATTTTGGGGTCTATACCGGATTGAGTTTAAAATTTTAGTTTAGGTTAAGTTGGTTAAGTTTGGGGATACTCGAACTTCAATTAAAAAAGAAACCGTTCTAACGCCATAGAGCGGTTTTTTTTCTTTTGATATTAAAGCGACGGTGCCTTGAGCTCTTCTAAAATTATCGCCCTGGCTGTTTCATTCAATTCCTTTTTATCATCTAAGCTTAGCTCTTTTGTGGGCAACAGGTCATGGACCATCACCCTCATGGTTCCCGGCCCACCACTAAAGAAGGTATAGGAAAATCTTTTTTTGTTATCGTGAAATGTCATGGGTGCAATGGGGATCTTATGTTCAATTGCCAGCCTGAAAGCACCATCTTTAAAACTATCCAATACCACACTTTCATCACTTGGAACCCCTCCTTCTGGAAAGATACAAACACTCCATCCCAGATTCAGTTTCTTTTGAGCACTTTCAAAGACGTCCCTGCGACTCTTGGCGTTTTTTCTATCCACCAAGATACAGGTTCGCTTATAGAAAAATCCGAATAAGGGTATCTTTCCCAGTTCCTTCTTTCCTACAAAAACAAAAGGGTTCTTGACCACCACAAGCATCAGCATGATATCGGTCATTGAAGTGTGATTGGCTATGAACATATAACTTTGGCCCTTTTCATAGGCTACATTTCTTTTAATTACCGGAACGAATCCCATCCCATAAAGAATGAATTTTGACCATCCTCTGGCCATTTTGAAGAAAAATGGGTACCACTGTTCCTTTAGAATACTGACGACAAGGATCGGAAAAAGGGCAAGGATATAAATAAAGATCAGAAAATAGAACCATATACGGTAAAAGAGTATCGCTATATTTCTTATAATTCCCATTGCCAAACCAAAAATAGCAAAATGCATATTACCAATGACTGAAAAAAATTACCTTTGTGAAAACTCAAATGATCAATGCCCAGAATACTCACAGGAATTCAAAGTACAGGAACTCCACATCTTGGTAATATTCTTGGTGCTATAGTACCCGCTATAGCCATGTCCAATGAAACAACTAATGAATCTTTTCTGTTCATTGCGGACATGCATTCCTTGACCCAGATAAAAGATCCGGAATTATTGAAAAGCAACACCTATAGCACTGCTGCTGCTTGGCTTGCTTTCGGATTGGATGTTGATAGAACCGTTTTTTACAGACAGAGTGATATCCCTCAAGTTACCGAACTGACCTGGTACCTAAGCTGCTTTTTTCCTTATCAACGCCTAACATTGGCACACTCATTCAAAGATAAGGCCGACCGATTGGAAGATGTAAATTCTGGGTTGTTCACCTATCCGATGCTCATGGCGGCAGACATTCTTTTGTATGATGCCAATATCGTTCCTGTTGGAAAAGATCAGTTGCAACACCTTGAAATGACCCGAGATGTAGCATCGCGATTCCATGCTAAGATGAGAGAAGTATTTGTTCTGCCTGAGGCTAAGGTTCAGGAGGACACCATGTTGATACCGGGAACCGATGGTGAGAAAATGAGCAAGTCCAAGAATAATATCATCGATATTTTCTTGCCCGATAAGGCCTTGAGAAAACAGATCATGAGCATCCAGACCGACAGTACTCCTCTGGAGGACCCTAAGGATCCTGAAACCTGTAACGTGTTCGCGCTATATCGATTATTGGCCCCAGCAGATAAGATCAATGAAATGAGAGAAAAATATCTAGCTGGTGGATATGGATTTGGCCATGCGAAGCAAGAGCTCTTTGAACTCATCGTTGACCAGTTTTCAGATCAACGTTCCAAATACAATTATTTCATTCAGCATTTAAACGAGGTTGATGAAGCTCTGGAATTTGGAGCATCAAAGGCCAGAGTTATAGCAAATGATGTCCTTCAACGCGTTCGAAATGTATTGGGTTATTAGATACATTCATACATCTTTCCGGGTAGTGGTCTTATCAGGCCTTTAAGTTCCAAATTGAATAATAGGCTAACCGTTCTTGATATACTGAAATCAGAGAGTAAAGCGATGTTGTCCAGGGTATCTTTTCTTTCCTTCTTAAGATGGTTATAAATTTTTTCCTCATCCTTATTGAGATCGACAAACAGTTCGGTTTGTTTCGTTGATTTTTCTATTGGTGTGTCTAAATCCCAATTCAACATATAGATGATATCGGCAGCCTGAGTGATCAATTGAGCCTGTTGGGTCTTTATCAAATGATTACACCCTGAGCTAAAAGGATCATTGCACCTCCCAGAAAGGGCAAACACGTCTCTATTGTAGGAGTTGGCAATATCGGCTGTGACCAAACTCCCGCCTTTCATTCCTGACTCCACAATTACCGTCCCCTGAGACATCCCCGCAATGATCCGATTCCGTTTGAGAAAATTATTTCTATCAAACGGATCACTGCTCCAAAATTCGGTTAGTAATCCGCCATTCTCCTGTATACTCTGAACATACTTTTGATGTGGTCTGGGATAGATCGTATTTAATCCATGGGCTAAACAAACGATCGTTTGCAATCCATTTTTAATAGCTGTTCTGTGGGCTACAATATCTATTCCATAGGCAAAGCCGGACACGATCACCGGATCGAGCGGTGCCAGTTCCTCAACAAGTTGTTCACAGATGGATCTGCCATAGGGAGTGGCATTGCGGGTTCCAACGATACTAATGATGTGTTTGTTGTTGAGTTTAACCGTTCCCTTGCTGAACAACAATATAGGACCGTCATTACAGTGTTTAAGATGTAAGGGATAATCATGGTCTTGATAATAAAGCCAGGAAATCTGATTCTTGTTGATGAAATCAAGTTCTTCGTCAGCATCTTTCAATTGAATTTTCTCATCGAGGTCTTTCAGCCTATAGGAACCTATGCCATCGATCTTCAGAAGATTACTTCTATGTTCCTTAAATACACCTTCCGCCGAGCCCACTGTTTGGATCAATTTTTTTGCTGAAGTAACACCAATATTAGGTATTCGTTGCAATGCAAGGGTATACCTTAATTCATTCAAGGTTAACATGCTAAAATATCAAGCGGGGAGTATCTAAAGAAGCATTAAAAATACAATATTTTAACTTGTTAATAAATAACCAATAGCCTTAGAATATATTTTTTAAAATTAGGTATATTTGTTTCTGTGCAACTCTCCCGATATATAAAGGATCTGTTATACCGATACGAATGTGTGATCGTACCGGGATTCGGTGCATTTCTGACCCGCTATCAATCTGCCAGGATAGATGAAGAAACCCAAACATTCTACCCGCCCGGAAAAACACTTTCGTTCAACAGACAATTGCAAACCAATGATGGAATATTGGCCAACTATGTGGCCTCCAACGAGAATTGCAGCTATGAAACGGCTTTGCAGAAGATCCGAAAGATGACCACTGCTCTTTCATCTAAATTATTGAAAGGAGAGACCATTTTATTGAACCAGATCGGAGAGATCTTTATGAATGATGAGCAATCTGTTCAATTCATTCCTTCGGAAATAATCAACTTCAACACCAATTCATTTGGATTGACTCCATTTGTTTCACCGCTCATTGTTCGTGAAAGCAAAGAAGAGAAGGTGATCGGTCTAAAAGAGAGATCGCCGGTATTGGTTGCTGCTGAAAGAAGTCGTACTTACAAGTATTTAAAGTATGCAGCCATTGCTGTGATCGCTGTGTCCTTATCGGGATTGGGAGGTATGAAACTATATGAGAACAGTGTTCAGAACCATAACTATGTCGAGAAGCAAAGAGCCAATTCTTTGATCGAGAATCAGATTCAGGAAGCTACCTTTGTTGTCGACAATCCACTCCCTACCATTAATCTTACTGTAAAAAGATCGATTGGTAAATACCATGTTATTGCCGGAGCATTCAGGATCGAATCGAATGCCCATAAAAAAATATCCCAGCTCAAAGAAAAGGGATATGAGGCTATGATGATTGGGGTTAATAAATACGGATTGCATCAGGTGGCCTATAGTAGTTACGAAGACCGAAATGAAGCCAATAAGGCATTGAGACAGATAAAGAGAACGGACAATTCGGATGCTTGGTTATTGGTTCAACAAATTGAAGAATAGTCATTAGACGAACGTCATTCTCGCGTCCTTTCATCTATATAAAGTTCATTTATGAATCCTAAAACTCCTTCACAATCTCTTGCGATTTTAACCGATATTGTACTTCCCAGTGAAACCAATCCTATCGGAAATATGTTTGGTGGAGAATTATTGGCCCGAATGGATAGGGCGGCCAGTATCTCGGCTCGCCGACACAGTATGCGGATCGTTGCAACGGTATCTGTGAATCATGTGGACTTCAATAAGATGATACCCTTAGGTAGTGTCGTCACTATTGAGGCCAAAGTGTCCAGAGCATTTAAAAGCTCGATGGAGATCTATCTGGATGTTTGGATCGAAGACCGTGAAAGTGGGGTCAGAAGTAAATCGAACGAAGCCATCTATACTTTTGTAGCTGTTGATGAGACCGGCAGACCAGTTTCTGTTCCTGAACTCGTGCCGGAGACCAAACTTGAAAAACTTCGATTTGAAGGAGCTCTTAGAAGGAAACAGTTAAGCCTGGTACTTGCCGGAAAAATGAAGCCAGGTGAGGCCTCTGAACTGAAAGCTTTGTTTATAGAAGATTGATCTAAATCTTAAACTTCCAAATTTTTCAAATACTTTCTGAGTAACTTATGTTACAAGCATTAAATTTGTCTCTGATTATTTTTGAAAAAAATCTATGATCGGAAAAGGAACAAAATTGTATAGTATCCTTAGGATGAAATGTCCAAGATGTCATAAGGGATCCTTCTTTAAGAGTCATCCTTATGACTTTTCAAAAATGGGAGAGGTTAAAGAGGAATGTTCTGAATGCAAATTGAGATATTCTCTGGAACCCAGTTTCTATCAAGGATCCTATTATGTGGCCTATGCTTTGGGAGTGGCTTTATTCATTACGGTGTGGGTATTGAAATTAGTGTTTTTCCCGAACCTTGGTCCAGGAGGCCTTTTGATCACCATACTCGTGTCCCTATTCCTATTCTCTCCTATATTATATGCTCTATCGAAAATCATCTGGATCAATTTTTTCATCAAGTATAAAAAGGATGCAATTAAGTCCGTACAAGAAGAATGATAATTAATTGATCCTTGATCGTATAGTTAATCCCTGATTATTATGCAGTTTGATATTTCGTGATTATCTTTGGGTTTCTAAAAAATTAAATAAAAAATTGACGTCATGAAAGAAAATTCTACTCGACCTAATTCCAAATCATTTATCCTTTTTTTATTCACCGTGGTACTGGCCTTTTCAATGGCCTTTGCTCAAGATCCTTATCTGATACAATTTCAGGATGAATGGATCGAAATTCAGGAGAATATCGACACCTTCGAATGGGGTCAGATGCCAGAGAACTCCGAACTTGAAAATGGATATATTGGATGGATCCAATTCTATGAGACACCCAATCAGATCATTCAGGATCGATTCAAATCCAACGAGCTGGATCTGATCGAATATATTTCCAACCATACCTACCTGTTTTATTTTCCTGCTGCCACTTCAGTAGATTTTTTAAAGGATAACGGGGTTAGAGCTATCATTCCGGTAGAAGGACGATTTAAAGTATCTAATGAATTGAACAACCCTCCTTATGAAAGTTGGGCCATGGACGGGAATAACATCCTGGTAACCCTTCAACATCATGACTATGTAAGTACCGATTTTGTTATCAATGAGTTGGCTCAAAGGCAAATTGCTGTTTGGCAACAATACAAAGGATCAAATAATATAGACCTTTCAATCCCCGATAATTGTTTAGAGGACCTAGCAAACCTTCCCTATGTAAAGTGGGTCGAATTAATTGTTGCCCCATCCATTCCGGATGATCTACGAGGCAGAAGTCTTCACAGAGCCAGCGCTCTGGACACGCAAACAGGAGCCGGAAGAAATTACACAGGAGTCGGTGTAGGAGTTATGGTCAGGGATGATGGAATCGTTGGACCGCATATCGATTTTCAGGGAAGAATAGATAATTCCCAAGCTTCAGGAAGTGGTCAAAGTCATGGCGATGGTGTTGGTGGTATCATGGCTGGAGCTGGAAATTTAGATCCTTTAATGAGGGGAATGGCTGCCGGTTCTGATGTCTATGTGGTAAATTATGTGGCTACCTTTTTGGATCCTGCTACGGTGAACTACATCAATAGTGAAACGGTACAAATAACAAACTCCTCTTACAGTAACGGATGTAATGCTGGATATACCAGTATCACACAAACTGTCGACACACAAACCAATTCGTTGCCCAATCTTTTGCATGTGTTCTCAGCAGGGAATTCCAATAACAATGATTGTGGATATGGTGCCGGTAGCCAATGGGGAAATATAACCGGAGGGCATAAACAAGGAAAAAATGTGATCGCTACGGCAAATGTCTTCTTTAATGGTAACCTGGTGAATTCAAGCAGTCGTGGCCCTGCACATGATGGTAGGATCAAACCGGATATAGCAGCCAATGGCCAAAATCAAAACTCCACTAACGAAAACAACACCTATCAAAGTTTTGGTGGTACTTCCGGTGCTGCTCCTGGCATTGCAGGAATTGCCGCACAATTATATCAGATATATGCAGAAAACAATGGTGGTGATCTGCCTCCTTCCCCATTAATTAAAGCAACCCTATTGAATACTGCAAATGATTATGGAAATGTAGGTCCTGACTTTAAATTTGGATGGGGAATTGTCAATGCTTTAAGAGCTGGAATTCTTATTGAAGATGGACGATATCTTTCGGATGATGTGTCTCAAGGGAATTCCAACACACACAATATCAATGTGCCTGCAGGAACTGCACAAGTTCGATTTATGGTGTACTGGAGCGATCCGGCTGCATCACCAGGATCCAGTCCTGCATTGGTGAACGATCTTGACCTATTGGTCACGGATCCTTCTTCTGGTGTACATGAACCCTGGGTATTGGATCATACTCCCGACCCGGTGGCACTCAACACACCCGCTACACAAGGTCCTGACCATTTAAACAATATGGAACAGGTGCTGATCAATGATCCGGATGCAGGGAATTATGAAATAGAGATCACAGGATTCGACGTTCCTATGGGGCCTCAGGAATACTTTGTGGTATATGAGATCATTGAAGAGGAACTAACTCTGACCTATCCAAATTCTGGGGAACATCTTGTTCCTGGAGAATCTCCTGTCATTCATTGGGATGCCATCAATACCACAGAGGACTTCTTGCTGGAATATTCCACAGATAACGGAAGTAATTGGAATACCATTACAACCGTCAATGCAGGTACTTATTTGTATTCCTGGAACGTACCAAACAGCGTTACAGGGGAAGCCTTAGTTCGGGTAACCAGTGGAAGTTTTTCAGACACTAGCGATGGAACTTTCTCCATTGCCGAACTGGCTACCAATGTCGATGTGTCTCAGATATGCCCGGATGAGGCTACTTTTGCATGGGATCCAGTTACCGATGCCGAGTCCTACGATTTTTACATTCTGGGAGATACCTATATGGATGTTGAGGGCACGACAAGCGGAACATCGATTTCCCTCCCAATTTCAGATCCAAATGATGAGATCTGGTTTGCAGTTGTTGCAAAAAATGATACCGAGGGATGGGAGAGTCGAAGAACTATTGCTGAATATCATCCAGGTGGATTGGTAAATTGTTCACTTGCTGATGATCTTTCGTTAGAGTCTATCAATAATACCGAAAGTGATTTCAATACGGTGTGTAATAGCGGCGATCCGGTTGTTGTTTCAGTTACTATTCGTAATACTGGAATAAATAGCCAAAGTAATTTTATGGTGTCCTATCAATTGGATAGTGATCCTGTTGTTGAAGAGATGTATACGGGAACTATAAATTCCGGGCAACAGGACATATTCGAGTTTGCAACTACTCTTGAGATCACCGATCCCGGTTCTTATACCTTGACAGCAAGAGTCGATCTGGCAGGAGATCTGAACTCGAGTAATGACGAAGACACTCTCGATTTCTATGCGGTCACTGAGGCAGCCTCTTTGGATTTTTCAGAAGATTTTGAAACCAATGGATTTCCGCCTCCAGGATGGATTATATTGAATCCCGACAATGACACTACCTGGGAAGAAAGAAGTGGAATAACCGGTAGTGATGGAAATAGCACAGTAACTTCATATATAGACAACTACACCTATAATGCACAGGGAGAAGAAGATAGTATACAAACATTGATATTTGACCTTACAAATGCTGTTGTACCAACGTTAACCTTCGATCTTGCTAAGGCCCAGTATTCAACGTCTTTCTCTGATGCATTAAGGGTTGATGCCTCAATCGATTGTGGGGCAAGTTACGTGACCATTTATGAAAAGGATGGACTTGATCTTTCAACAGTACCCGGGTATATCACATCGAATTGGACTCCTAATGCCGCTGGCGACTGGAGGACTGAAGAGATTGATCTGGTTCCTTTTGAAGGTGAGAATGTGATCTTTCATTTCGTAAACATTAACGGATATGGAAATAGCACATTGATAGACAACATCAATGTGTTTGCTGAAGATCTTGGTGTTGATGATTTCAATGAAGGGGCCGTTGCAATCTATCCCAACCCAACATCTGAGTATGTGCATATCGCCATCAATTCCGATCTGTCAGGATTGCTAAATGTTAAACTGACCAACAGTTTGGGACAGTCTCTCTATGTTTCGGATGGAAACGAATATCAGGATGGTTCTGAAATGACTCTGAATGTCTCCGATCTTTCCACTGGTTTGTATTTTATCACTATACAGATCGATGATCGTACCGTGACCAAAAAACTGGTCATTCAGTAAAAACAAATCCAGATAAAATTTGATAAATAGCTGTTCTTCGGAACAGCTATTTTTTTAAGACAATTTCAAATAAAAGATTGTAACTTCACCACATGATACATGAACTAAAGAATATGTATGGGTATCTTTTTGAAGATGATCTGTTGGATGATATCGTGAAAGCAGGAATTTATAAAGAGATCCCAGCGGGAAATAAGATAATAGAGATCGGACAATACATCCAATCCATGCCCTTACTGATCGAAGGGGCGATAAAAATATTACGGGATGATGAAGAGGGTGATGAATTGCTGCTCTATTTCCTTGAAAGTGGGGACACCTGCGCCATGACTCTTACCTGTTGTTTGGGAAATGCCAGAAGCGAAATTCGAGCGGTGGCCGAATTGGACACTAAATTGATCATGGTCCCCATAAGTAAGATGGAAGAGTGGACCCGCAAATATAAAAGCTGGAGGGATTTTGTCTTTCAAAGTTATCATAACAGGCTTATGGAAATGCTTGAGACGATCGACAGTATTGCATTTTTGAAAATGGACGAACGACTATTAAAATACCTAAAAGATAAATCGACCGTAACCAATAGTATGGCCATTTCAAGCACCCATCAGGAAATTGCCCACGAACTGCATACTTCCAGGGTGGTTGTATCAAGATTATTGAAGAAGCTCGAAAACCAGGGAAAGATCAAACTGAACAGAAACAATATTGAGATCGTGTCCCTTTAGCTTATTTTTTTCTTCAGCTTTTATTACTTTTAGCCCTCAACTAGCTAACTAAGGGATTGGAAATCATTCAAATTATCGGATTTGCCTGCGCTTTATTAATTGGAGTAATACTTGGATTAATAGGCGGCGGAGGCTCAATTCTTACCGTTCCAATTCTTGTTTATCTATTCTATCTGAATCCTGTAACGGCGACCGCCTATTCCTTGTTTGTGGTAGGATTTACTGCTTTGGGTGGAACCATACGAAGCATACAAAAGAATCAGGTAGATTTTAGAACCGGTATCGTCTTTGCAATACCCTCTTTAATTGCGGTCTATTTCACCCGAAAGATATTGATTCCCGTTATACCCGATACCATAGTTACAATTGGTGAATTCATATTGACCAAAGATCTGGTTATTATGATATTCTTCTCATTGATCATGCTTTTATCAGCATACTACATGATCAGAAGAGGTGGTTTGGGCTTCGAAAAAAACCTGTTTATGAAATATCAATACCTGTCTCTGATCATCCAAGGCGCTATTGTTGGGTTGTTAACTGGTGTCGTTGGTGCAGGGGGTGGTTTTCTTATCATACCCGCTTTAGTTCTATGGACCGGGCTGCCTATGAAAAAGGCAATTGGCACCTCGTTGATGATAATTGCCATTAAATCATTGATCGGTTTTATTGGAGACGTTGAGAACATGGTGATCGATTGGGGCTTCCTGTTGGTCTTCACCGGTATTTCGTTTGTTGGAATATTCATAGGAATATATCTCAGCCATTTCATAGAGGGTTATAAGCTGAAAAAAGTATTTGGTTGGTTTGTTCTGTTCATGAGTGTGTATATATTATTTAAAGAAGTATTTCTTTAAATAATCCTATTTTTTTCTTAATTTCAAGGTTTCTCTACTTTGTAACAAATGTTGCAAAACTAAACGCTTAGCATCGTTAATTTTAACCGTTTTTAAATCATAATTATGGATTTTTTACTTGAACCCTGGCCATGGTATGTTGCTGGTCCGTTGATCACTTTTGTGATGTTATTACTCCTCTATTTCGGAAAGAAATTCGGAGTGTCTTCCAATTTAGAGACGATTTGTGCCATTAGCGGTGCAGGCAAGATCTCATCCTTTTTCAATTTTGACTGGCGTAAGAGCGGTTGGAACCTGATATTTATATTGGGAACCATGATCGGAGGTTTTATCACGTATCAGTGGTTAACCCCCAATGAAGCCGTAGCCATTAATGCAAAGACCATTCAGGACCTAAGTGAAATTGGTTTTGCAAATGCCGGAGCCCAATATTTGCCCGATGAGATCTTCAGCATTGAATCATTATTGTCAGTGAAAGGATTCCTGATCTTGATATTCTCAGGAGCATTGGTTGGTTTTGGTGCTCGATATGCGGGAGGATGTACTTCCGGACACGCCATTTCAGGTTTAAGCAATTTGGAGGTCCCATCTCTGATATCTGTAATAGGATTTTTTATAGGGGGCTTGATCATGACCTGGTTATTAATTCCATTAATATTCTAAATTTTAAAAAATGAAAAAAGTAAAGTTTTTAATTATTGGGATCCTTTTTGGAATTATACTGAGCAAAGCTGAGGTCATTTCATGGTATCGAATCTATGAAATGTTCAAATTCCAATCGTTCCACATGTATGGTGTCATTGGTTCTGCAGTGATACTGGGAGCCATCGTAATGTTATTGATCAAGAAAGGGGTGATCAAATCCTATCAGGGGGAAAAAATAGATATTGAACCCAAAAAGAAAGGGGTTTCAAGAAATATAATAGGAGGGATCATTTTTGGTCTGGGTTGGGGACTAATAGGTGCCTGTCCCGGTCCTATGTTCATTCTACTTGGAAGAGGTGTTCTATCAATTATCATAGTAATTATTGGTGGATTGCTTGGTGTTTTGTTATACCATCTGATAAAGAATAAATTGCCTCATTAATTTGTTTGAATTTATAATACGATAAGCATATGAAGTATGGTTTTATCATAGATAATCGAAAATGTATTGGTTGCCATGCCTGTACAACAGCTTGTAAATCAGAGCACGATGTTGCCATTGGGGTCAATAGGACCTATGTGAAACAAGTTGAAAAAGGAGCATTTCCGGATACCCGAAGGATATTCTCCGTAATGCGTTGTAACCATTGCTCAGATGCACCCTGTGTAGAGATCTGTCCGGTGGAAGCCTTATATACGCGAGAAGATGGGATCGTAGACTTTGACAACAATCGCTGTATCGGTTGTAAATCCTGTATGCAGGCCTGTCCTTATGATGCCTTGTACATCGATCCAAACAACAATACCGCTGCAAAATGTAATTACTGTGCTCACCGCGTGGATGTTGGAAGAGAGCCCGCATGTGTAACCGTATGTCCTGAACATGCGATTATTGCCGGAGATATGGAAAATCCCACAACTGAGATCTCTCAGCTATTGGCACGACAGGCGGTTAAAGTACGAAAGCCCGAAAAAGGTACAAACCCCAATCTATTCTATATAGATGGGGATGATTCCTCTCTGGTTCCTGAACTAACCGATAAATCCGGTCCGGGTCTTTGGAATTCACAAGCCCGTGGAGTAGGTCATTACGCCAAGGCAGCCGAAAAGATGTTGCACACCAACGATGATGTCGATCTATTACAGATGACCATCGACAATGAAATGCAGGCAGCCTATCAGAAGAAAGATACTGAAAATCCAAACTATATCGATGTGCTAAACGGAACTGCAAGACGCGTCTATGACACCCCAGACAAAGGCATCCTTTGGGGTTGGGAAGTGTCGGCCTATGTGTTCACCAAAGCCATTGCTGCAGGCGCCTTTTTAATTCCATTCATTGCCTTTTTATTTGGTGTGGAAATTTCCTCTACTATCGCCATCTGGTCATCTGGAATCTCTCTTGGATTCCTGGCATTGACCGGGTTGTTCTTAGTGATGGATCTGGATCGACCCGATCGATTCCTGAATGTATTGCTACGGCCACAATGGAATTCCTGGTTGGTAAAAGGGGGGTATATCATAACCATTTTTGGACTATTGGTAACCGCTTGGTTGGTGATGAACCTATTGGATATTCAGATAGGTCTTACTGTTTTGCTTTGGGGAACCGCCCTGTTTGGAGTACTTCTTGCGATTTACACCGCATTTTTATTCGCTCAGGCTAAAGGAAGGGACTTTTGGCAAAGTCCAACGCTGCCATTACATATGCTGGTACACAGTCTTATGGCAGGTGCCGGAATATTCATGATAGTTTCGATGATCATTGGATTGAACGATTGGATAACCTTGTTAAAGAATATCATGATCGCTTCCCTTATCATTAATCTACTCTCAGTAATTACAGAATTAACGATCACACATCCCACTACTTCAGCAAAAGCTGTTGTAAAGATGATCACCAAAGGAAGGTATAAGAGCCTGTTTTGGTGGGGTACCATCTTAATGGGGAATATCATCCCGTTGGTGGTATTGTTCACGACGCAAAATGATATTTTGATGGGTGTTTCAGGATTGCTGGTCCTAATTGGAATTATATTAACTGAAAAGATCTGGGTGGAAGCTCCACAAAGAATTCCACTGGCTTAAATAAATTATTATGGGATACAAAAAACCATCTTTTATTGAAAATATTGCTGAAAAAATTGGTCTGATCCCCAATCTCCATAAAGAAGGGTATCAGGAATTTGATGGTGATATGAGGCATTTCACCGATGAAGAAGTGGCTCAGATGTATGAGAACTTTCCACCTCCTGAAAAATGGGACAACTGGGTCGAGTATGACCCAAAGGTGTGGCCAAAGAAAGAAAAGAAGACCTATCAGATCGTCCCCACAACATGTTTTAATTGTGAAAGTGCCTGTGGACTTACTGCATTCATAGATAAAGAGACCCAAGAGGTTAAAAAATTTGAAGGAAACCCCTATCATCCTGGTAGTCGTGGAAGGAACTGTGCAAAAGGTCCTGCAACCATCAACCAGCTTACCGATCCCGACAGGATCCTATTCCCACTGAAACGCAAAGGAAAACGAGGAGAAGGAAATTGGGAACGGGTTTCCTGGGATGAGGCTTTGGACACTATTGCAGGAAGAATTCGCAAAGCGATAAAAGAAGACCGACACAATGAGATCGCCTATCATGTAGGGCGTCCGGGACATGAAAAATTCATGGACTGGATACTTCAGGGTTGGGGAATTGACGGTCATAATTCACACACCAATATCTGCTCTTCCGGAGCACGTTTTGGATATAATATATGGTATGGTTATGATAGACCATCTCCCGACCATTCCAATGCAAAGTTCATTTTGTTGGTCTCTGCTCATTTGGAATCAGGGCATTATTTCAATCCCCATGCACAAAGGATCATTGAAGGAAAAATGAAAGGGGCAAAATTGGCCACAATGGATCCTCGTTTGTCCAATACGGCTTCCATGTCCGATTATTGGCTTCCATCCTACCCTGGAACAGAAGCTGCTGTATTGCTGGCCATGGCTTTGATCATTCTAAAAGAAGGGTTGTACAACCGTTCCTATATTGAGAATTGGACCAACTGGAAAGAATATCTCAAGGCCAGGCATGGTGACAAAGAGGTTCTTTTTGAGAATTTTATAGATGCGCTCATAGAGGAATATCAGGAATACACTCCCGAATTTGCTGAAAAAGAATCCGGGGTGAAAGCCGATATGATCATTGAGATCGCTCATAAGATCGGTGAAGCTGGTGAACGATTTGCTTCACATAACTGGAGAGCTGCAGGGGCTTCCAACCTTGGAGGTTGGGCAGTTGCTCGTTGTTTGCATTTCCTAACGGTTCTCACAGGAGCTGTAGGTGCAAAAGGAGGAACTTCACCTAATTCTTGGAATAAATTCGGCCCAACGCAACCCAACAAACCAAAACCACAGAAGAAATGGAATGAATTGCATTTTCCAAAAGAATATCCTTTGGCCTTTTTTGAAATGAGTCAGTTATTGCCTCATTTCTTGAAGGAAGGGCGTGGTAAGATGGACGTTTATTTCTCCAGGGTGTTCAATCCTATATGGACCTATCCTGATGGTTTCACCTGGATGGAGATGTTCTCGGATGAAAGTAAATTTGGTTTACATTCAGCATTGACTCCAACCTGGAATGAGACTGCATTTTACGCCGATTTTGTATTGCCAATGGGCTTGGCCTCTGAACGGCATGATATCAACTCCTACGCAACCCATGGGGGAACATGGGTCGCATTTAGACAACCCGTTCTCAGAGAAGCAGCTCGCCGAAATGGAAATCCGGTTGAATATACCTATCAAGCCAACCCGGGTGAAGTTTGGGAAGAAGATGAATTTTGGATCGAATTATCCTGGCGCATCGATCCCGACGGTTCCATGGGAATTCGGAAACATTTTGAATCGCCTTATCGCCCCGGTGAGAAGATAACCATTGATGAATACTATCAGTATATCTTTGAACGGGTGCCCGGATTAAACGATGTGGCTGAGAAGGAAGGGCTTTCTGCACTTGAATACATGCAGAAGTACGGAGCCTATGAAATAGAAAAAGGTGAATCGTATAAGAAGAATGAAACCCTATTATCTGATGAACAACTCGAGGGAACCAGTGTAGATCCAAACACCGATGTGATCATGAAAAATGACAACCCAATCGGTGTGATGATCGATGGAAAACCTATGGTAGGATTCCCAACTCCTTCCAGGAAGAACGAGTTCTATTCACAAACCATGGTCGATTGGAATTGGCCCGAATATGCCATTCCAACTTATATAAAAAGTCATATCCATAACGACAACCTGGACAAATCAAAAGGCGAATATGTATTGGTCCCAACATTCAGGTTACCTACGCTCATTCATTCCCGATCAGGGAATGCAAAATGGCTCGTTGAGATATCCAATAGAAATCCCATCTGGATGCATCCCGATGATGCAGCAAAATGGGGATTCAAGACCGGAGATCTGGTGAAAATGAATACCGATATTGGCTATTTTATAGACAAGGTATGGGTCACCCAGTCCATGAAACCAGGAGTAGTAGCATGTTCACACCATATTGGAAGGTGGAGAAGACCTCAGGATAAAATTGGAAATCGATGGGCTACCAATACGGTGCATATCGAAAACAATGGAAATGGAGGTTGGAAGATGAACACCATATCCGGTATACATCCGTTTGAGTCAGATGATGTCGATTCAAAAAGAATATTTTGGAAAGATGGAGGGGTTCATCAAAATATCACCCACGCCGTACATCCCGATCCAATAAGCGGAATGCATTGCTGGCATCAAAGGGTTCGAATAGAAAAACCCAATGAAGGAGAACAATATGGTGATATATTCGTGGATACCAACAAGTCCCATGAGATCTATAAGGAATGGTTGGCGATGACTCGACCAGCTCCTGGACCAGATGGTCTTAGAAGACCGCTTTGGTTTAAGAGAGCTTTCAAACCAGATATTTCAACCTACTATGTAGATCGAGATAAAAAGTAGTTGTTTTAGATATGTTTAAAAAGTTATTTCCATTTCTAACTTGGCTACCTATAGCAAAACGGTCTATCCCGGATGACCTCATTGCCGGTTTGACCAATACTGTTATTGTAATTCCTCAGGCAGTGGCATTTGCAATGATTGCCGGTTTACCTCCCATTTATGGCTTCTATACGGCGATGGTCACGCCAGTAATTGCGGCCCTGTTTGGGTCTTCATTTCACTTGATCTCTGGACCTACCACGGCGATCTCGATCGTGGTCTATTCGACCCTAGTGAAATTCGTAAATCCGGAATCCGATCTGGAGGCCTTTGTCTCTTTGGCACTGGTACTAACGTTTCTTGCTGGATTCTTTCAGTTTTCCATGGGGTTGTTACGAATGGGAAAACTGGTCAATTTTGTATCCCACTCGGTCATCATTGGATTTACTGCGGGGGCCGGAGTATTGATCGCCTTTAAACAGATCAAGTATGTGTTCGGGGTAGAAATCCCACAAGGCAGCTCTGTTCTTGATACACTCCGCTATCTGTTTCAAAATCTGGGTGAGATCAATGGATATGTATTAATGGTATCCTTAGGCACTTTGGTCATCGCATTATTCATAAAATATCTTATCAAACCCATTTCTCGATATTATATGCTCATCGCTATGGTACTGGGTTCTGTACTGGCCTATTTTTTAGGAGGTGAACTGAACGGCATTCAATCGGTTGGCGAAATACCTTCCAGTTTACCATCATTTAAAATACCTGATCTGAGCTTTCAGAATGTCGGGTTACTGAGTTCAGGGGCTATGGTATTGGCCTTGTTGGGGCTGATAGAAGCTGTTGCCATTGCCAGATCTGTCGCATTGAGCACCCATCAAAAGATCGATGGCAATCAGGAATTCATCGGACAGGGTCTATCGAATATGGTGGGTAGTTTCTTCTCGAGCTATGCCGGGTCCGGTTCGTTCACCCGTACCGGAGTGAACCATCAGGCTGGAGCAAAGACACCCATGTCTTCCATATTCTCATCATTGTTCCTGGTTGGGGTCTTACTGCTACTCGCTCAATACACCACATTTCTACCTAAAGCAGCTATGGGAGGGATCATTGTTCTGGTTGGGGTAAGTCTTATTGACCTGCATCATATTAAGAAAGTTTACAAAAGCAGTGGTCGGGAATTGATCGTATTGTCCATAACACTCTTTGGGACCTTGTTCTTTGATCTTGAATTTGCATTATTGGCCGGTATTCTGACCTCTTTCTTTTTCTATATGGAACGAACATCAAAACCCAATATAGCGGTACTTGGGATGGATCCAAATAAACGAATGATCAATATGGTTCGGGATCAGGATGCTAAGGAATGCTCTAATATAAAGGTCATTCGTATTGATGGCTCCTTATATTTTGGATCCATTGAGAAGATCTCTAATTATTTTAGTAGTATCTATGAGGAGAATGAGATCAAACATGTAATCATATCTGCTGATGGAATCAATTTTATTGATCTGGCTGCTGCCGAATGGATCACCAATGAGATTCTTAAATGGCAAAAGACACGTGGAGGCATCTATTTTGCAGGACTGAAATTAGTGAGTCAGGATGTCTTGCAAAAAGGAGGTTTTAAAAGTGAGATGGGGGGAGATATTTTCTTTAAAGACAAAAAAACAGCCATCCATGAAGTTCATCAGAAAATAAAAGAACCCTGTAAGGAAAAGGTCTTTGATGAATGTCAGGTCATAGAAAATGAATAATGTAACATTAGTTACCAATACATGAAATTAGAATATATATTTTTATCGCATTAATTAAATACATAACATTATGAAAATTGAACAATTATTTACAGGATGCCTTGCTGAAATGGCATACTATATAGAATCGAATGGTGAAGCTGCCATAGTGGATCCTTTAAGAGAAACAGAACCCTACTTGAGAATGGCTGAGGCCGATCAAGCAAAGATCAAGTATATTTTCCTAACCCATTTTCATGCCGACTTTGTTTCTGGTCAGTATGACCTGGCACAAAAAACAGGAGCCAAGATCATCTTCGGCCCTAATGCAAAAGCTGATTATGAGATCTATAACGGGTCCGATGGAGAAGAGTTTCCACTCGGAAAAGGAAAGATCACTTTATTACACACTCCAGGACATACTATGGAGTCTTCATCTTATCTGGTAACCGATGATGAAGGAAATACTCCTTGTGTCTTAACAGGCGATTGTCTGTTCATTGGAGATGTTGGACGTCCTGACCTTGCAGTAAAGCAAGGTTCGATCACCGAGAAGGATCTTGCAGGATTCTTATTTGATTCCTTAAGAAATAAGATCATGACATTACCTGACGATATCGTGGTTTATCCAAATCATGGTGCCGGTTCTGCATGTGGTAAGAACATGAGCTCGGAAACCTTTGATACATTAGGCAATCAGAAGAAAACCAATTATGCCCTTCGTGCCGACATGACCAAAGAGGAATTCATCGAAGAGGTGACCACTGGATTAAAGCCACCACCACAATATTTCCCCAATAATGTAAGAATGAACAAATCGATCAATACCAGTATCGATGAGGTTCTTCATAAAGGGACCACTCCATTGGATCCAGCAACATTCAAAGAATTGAGTGAGCAAAAAGATGTTTTGGTTGTGGACACCCGTTCAAAAGATTCCTATGCTAATGAAGGCACCGTTCCCGGAGCCTGGTATATAGGAATAGATGGGAATTTTGCTCCTTGGGTAGGCGCCCTGATTAGGAATATCGATCAAAAGATCATATTTATTGCCGATGACGAACTGCGTGTTGATGAGATCGTTACTCGATTCTCCAGAGTAGGTTATGACAATACACTTGGATTTTTGAACGGTGGAATACCCGATTGGTTAGCGCATGGCTATGAAGTAGATAAAATAGGATCAATGTCGGCAGCAAAATTTGCTGAACTTTTGAGTGAAGGAGCCTTAGAAAGACCGGTTGATGTCAGAAAAGAAACAGAGTATCAATCTGAGCATGTGGTTGGTGTAGGTAATTTCCCATTGGATACCATTCATTCCAATTTTTCTGAGATCGATCCCGATAAGGAATATTTCTTACACTGTGCCAGTGGATATCGTTCTTTGATCGCAGCATCCATTTTTATGGCCAATGGTGTTAAGAAAGTAACCGACATCAGAGGAGGGTTCAATGATCTCAAGGAGACCAAAGCACCTCTAACTGAATATGTTTGTCCGACGACCTTGCTATAGTACTGTCTGTCGTTAAATTCATATTCTATTATGGAACATATTGAAGCCACTGATTGGAACGATAGGATCGAAAATGACGGATCGGCTATAATAGTTGATACCCGAACCCACAGAGAGTGGAATAGGGGGGCTATAAAAGATTCTGTTCTATTGGATGTGTTAAATCCATATTCCTTTATGAATCAAGCTCAAAATCTCGATAAGGCCAAGAGTTATTACCTATACTGCCAAACAGGGGTTCGAAGTGTACAGGCTTGTATGATATTGGAGAATATGGGATTTAAAAAGACCTATAATTTAAGAGGTGGTATTGTAAGGTATCACGGTAGTCTGACAACTCCAGAAATATAATTGAATTACAATATGGTTTATATTTAAATTACTGTTTTTATTGGTTGGTTAGATAAGGAAGTGGGTGTTCATTTAAGAAAAACATCTGCTTCCTTTCTTTTTTTACGACCAGTATGTTTATTTTTATTTTTTAAACCATAAATTCAAATCTATGAATAGGATAATTTTGTTACTGTTTATCGTGCTGATCTCATCCTGTAATGAGCCGATAGCACAAAACACAATTGTTTCGGTCGAGGAGTTCAAAACGTTGGTTCTGGATAAGGATGTCCAGTTGGTTGATGTTAGAACTCAAGATGAATTTAACGACGGACACATAGGCCATGCGATGAATATCGATTATTTTGAGGAAGATATATTTACTCAAAAATTTGATCAGTTCGATAAGGGTAAGCCCATATATATCTATTGTAAATCAGGCCGACGAAGTCAGAAGGCAGCAAAAATATTGCAGGAGTTAGGTTTCAATGAAATTATCGACCTAAAAGGAGGCTATGACGCCTGGATTGACACAAATTAAGAAAACATGAAAACAGAACTTATAATACAAAATTTAAAATGTGGTGGTTGTGCAAATACCATTGTCACCAAATTATCGGAAGTGAACAATATTTCAAACGTGAGTGTGGATGTTGAGTCGTCTATGGTCACTTTTGAACATGTCTTTGAAAATGATATCGATAAGGCTGTTGAGAAATTGGCATCATTGGGATATCCTGTTGAAGGAGATAAGAACTCTGTCATATCTAAAGCCAAATCTTTTGTGAGTTGTGCAGTAGGAAGAATGTCAAATTAATCGTGGGATTCGTTTTCACATCATCCCTTAAATAACCCATTTTATATATTTTACTTACTTTTAAGGACCTGAATCTTTATTTCATAGTCCAGAGCAATCATAATATCAGTTATTGTTTCGCAATTGAATAACACTCAACTTAACCAGGAAATGGAAACAATACATTATGAGCAAAACAACTTTTTCTTTTAAAAAACTGGTACAAGCAGTGAATTCGATATCCTGCTTTATCATGTTGATCATCGTTTTATTTCTTCTATTCAAATACGAGGTTTTCAATAATGATACGGCCAAATTAGAAGATAAACCCGTAGACCCTATAACTGCAAATTACAACACCTCCGGCTTGGATGATTCTGAAGAAAATCTTTTAATAAAGTACGGGTTCGAATTATTCCAGAATACGCCTAAGTACATTGGTCCTGAAAACGGAAAAAGTGAAATGGCCTATGCCGGAAATAACCTAGCATGCACCAACTGTCATTTATATGCAGGCACCAAAAAATATTCAGGGATGTTGATTGGTGTTATAAATCGCTTCCCGCAGTACAGAGGACGTGAAAATAAGATTGGAACTATAGAGGAGCGCATCGATGGTTGTATGGAGCGAAGTATGAATGGGAAAAAGATCCCCAAGGACAGTAAAGAAATGAAGGCGTTTGTAAGTTATTTGGAGTGGCTAAGTCGATATGGCCCTGACGATGGAAAACTGGATGGATTAGGGTATGCAACATTTACCATCCCGAACCGTCCAATTGACTATGAAAAAGGGCAGTCCATATTCGAAGCCAAGTGTGCCTTATGTCATGGTGTTAATGGAGATGGCGTCAAGAGCAAGGATTCACCAGTTTATATATATCCTCCTCTATGGGGCAGCGATTCTTATAACAATGGGGCAGGAATGACCCGTGTGATCACAGCAGCGCAGTTTATAAAGACCAACATGCCCTTTGGTGCCACCTATGAGAATCCCATACTGAGCGATGAAGAATGCTATGATGTTGCAGGATATATCAATCAGCAAGAGAGACCGGTCAAAGATAATTTGGAGGCTGATTTTCCGGATCTGACAAAAAAACCCGTTTCGGCCCCTTATCCTCCTTATGCAGATAAGTTCTCGGTAGAACAACACCGAGTTGGACCATTTCAACCCATAATGGATTTTTACAAACAACGATACGGCATTGTGAAAAAGAAATAATTAATTTGAAGTAAAAAACCTATAATATTAATTTTCAACACATTAAATTTATTTTTTAACCGTAAATTTTTATATTTGAGAAATCTCGCCCTTTTTTAAAATCAGACCTGCAATAATAAATTACTAACTAACACCAATTAATTATGAGTACAAAAAACAACAATTCAAGAAGAAAATTTTTAGGCACTTTAGCAATGGGAGCAGCAGCAAGCGGTTTATCCGTTTTAGCCAACCCGTTACAGGCAAACTCATTTTCTTTTGATGAAGAGAATATGAATGATGCCGATAAATGGTTCAAGAATATTAAAGGGACCCATAGGATCGTATATGATGGATCTACTCCTCATGACGGATTTCCCATCATTTGGAACTGGGCATTTTATCATACCAACAACCAAACCGGTACCAAAGATGAAGATATGACAGCCATGACCGTTATAAGACATAACGCCATAGGCTTTGCTTTGGAAGATCGTCTTTGGGAAAAGTATGCCTTGGGCGAATTGTTTGAGGTCAAGGACAATTCAACAGGAAATCCTTCTACAAGGAATACGGTCTATGAGCCTCAGGAAGGCGATTTCCCATTTACATTCATTCAGGGCATCAAGCAACTTCAGGAACGTGGCGCCATGTTCTGTGTCTGTGATCTTGCATTGAATGTATACAGCGGTATGGTTGCCCAGAAAATGAACTTGGATCCTACAGAGGTCTATAATGACTGGAAAAGTGGAGTACTTCCTGATATTCAAGTTGTGCCATCCGGAGTATGGGCATTAGGGAGAGCTCAGGAGCACGGATGTGGATATATTTTTGCAGGAAACTAATCACATATAACTATTTAGATCATGAAAAAATATTTCTTATTTATTCTAACATTGGTCTTGTCATTAAATCTTTATGCTCAAGAAAATCCAGTGAAAATTGTATTCGATGTAACCAGTAGTAATGTCAATGTACATCAAGCTGCTGTAAGACATGTTAAAATGATGTCTCAAGCTTATCCCGATTCCGAATTTGAAGTGGTCATGTATAGCGGATCCATTGACATGGTCTTAAAAGACAAATCTTCTGTGGCTGAGGATATGGAAGAGCTTGCCAAAAACGATAATATCACCTTCGTTGTTTGCAAAGGCACTATGAAAAGACATAAGATCTCCGAAGATCAAATAATTCCTGGGGTAAAACAAGTGCCTGACGGAATATTGGAGATCATAAACAAACAACAAGAAGGATGGGGTTATATTAAAGAAGGACAGTAATTTTCTTTATCCCTAATCAAATTTAATATTTAAAGAAGTCACGATAGTGGCTTCTTTTTTTTGTGCTTAAATTAGCATTTTAATTTATTTTAAAATTATGATCTTAGATGAATCCTTTTGGGATAACCGCTATAAACAAAATGATATAGGGTGGGATATTGGATATGTTTCTACTCCATTGAAAGCCTATTTCGATCAACTTAAAAACAAGGAATTGAAAATTCTGATCCCTGGAGGAGGAAACTCCTACGAAGCTGAGTATCTTTACCATTCGGGTTTTAAAAATATCCATGTGATTGATCTGTCTAAGACCGCTCTATTAAATCTAAAAAGAAGGGTTCCTAATTTTCCAGATCATAACTTGATCCATAAGAATTTCTTTGATCTTGAAGCTAAATTTGATCTTATCATAGAACAGACTTTCTTTTGTGCTTTAGACCCTTCCCTCAGACACAACTACGTGACTAAAACCCATGAACTCCTGTTGAAAAAAGGGAAACTGGTTGGGCTGTTATTTAATATCCCATTGAATGTGGATCATCCTCCATATGGAGGGACTAAAGAAGAGTATCGGTCACTTTTTGACGCCTATTTTGATCTTGATATTTTTGATTTATCCTATAATTCAATTCCAAAGCGAAGATCAAATGAATTGTTTATAAAATTTATTAAGAAACCCATATCTTAGGATTCTTCTCATTCTTTTTATTTTTTAAAGAACCCATACCCCAATTGACCAAAAAAGCCTTTTGGAAACGATTCCTCATCTGGAAAGCCAAGTTCAATGGTTCCGCTATCTTCCGGAACATGATCGGTTCCGAAAATATAGTCCCAAATACTCAGGCTGATCCCAAAATTTATTCCCCTATTTCTCCCTTCAGGTAATTCCTTTATATGATGATACAGGTGCATTACCGAATTATTGAAGATGTACTTTAATGGCCCCCAGGTGATCTTGATATTGGCATGGTTCAAATGTCCAATAGTTATGGCAATAAAATGGACAATAAATGCTTGTTCTGGCTCAAAACCTCCCAATATCATCACTCCAAATACCTTCAGGGGTTTGTACAATATGTTTTCCATCCAATGGTATCTGAGATGGGCAGCAAATCCCATTTCCTTGACCGAATGATGGACCTTATGAAATCGCCACAGAAACTCATATCGGTGTAATAGCACATGAGTGAACCATTGAACAAAATCGATAACGACAAAAAAGACCAGCAGTTGACTCCATTTTGGCCAATCCGAAATATCGATCAATGCAAGGCTTTTTGCTGTTATGCCCAGATCGAAAAAAAGAACCTCGATCATCTTATACACTCCACTTATAACGATCGCAAAAATGAAGAAATTAAAGAACATATAGAATCCATCCAACCAAAAATCACGTCTAAAAATGGATTGATCCTTCCTCCAGGGAAATACCATTTCCAATATCCATACTGCTACAGAAATAGCAATAAGTCCCCAAAAATAATTGGTATACCAGGGAACCTCAAATAGAATGGATTCTATGGTCCAATCAAGAGTGCCCAGAAATGCTTCCTTAAATGAATTCAGATAATTCTCCATATGCAGTTAACTTTCAATTGTATTGAACAGCGAAACTAATTCAATTTCCAGACCATTAAAGTAACAAATGTTACTTGAAGAAGCATATAATTTTACTTATATTAGTGGTGCTGAATGCATTAAATCTGCTAACCGATCAACTTCAATGAAAATTAAAAAAAATAATTCGGGTTGTTTTGGCCTGTCTGGTCTGTGTCGCCATTATAAGCAGTATTGTTTTTTATTAAAATAGAATACAACTAAAATCAAATATCATGAAAAAAAACATGGGAAGTACCGATCGAATTATTCGAACTATTATTGTTTTAGGAATTGTAGCTCTTTATTATTTTAAAGTTATTGATGGCACCCTTGGATATATCCTCATTGCACTTGCAGCGATTTCATTACTAACCAGTTTGGTAAGTTTTTGTCCATTGTATGTTCCGTTTGGTATCAATACTTGCAAAACAAAAAAATGATTCATTAAACTCATTGTCTAATAAGCCCGCCATTTTGGATGGGCTTTTTTCAATCCCTAATTAAATGTCATTTTTAAGTTTTCTTTTTAAGAATAAATACAGCGAGCAGATAAAAATTGTTGGCCCTGACGATTTTAAAATCCTAATGAAAAGATCAAAAGCTCAGCTAATCGATGTGAGAACTCCGAATGAGTTTAGATCGAATAAAATAAAGGGGGCAAAGAATATAAATTATCATTCTCGGGATTTCATGAAAGAGATCAATACGTTGGATAAGAACAAGCCGGTATTGGTATATTGTAAAAGTGGGTTTCGAAGCCGTAGATCAGCAAAAAAATTGGCAAAACTTGGATATACTGAGATCTATGATCTAAAAGGTGGAATCATGAACTGGTATTAATAAATATTCTGATGTATACTGTCATATCATCAAAATTACTATGATCTAACTGATAATAATTAAAATATTCTTAAAGTAACATTAGTTACATTATGAATTCCTTAAAAGCAGTACTTTTGTGGTATAATTAGATATACATTCATTTTAATAGTATTTAATTAATAAACCAATCCGTAAAAAATGAAAAATCTGCTTGTTTTAGGTGCGGGAACCGCGGGAACCATGATGGTCAATCATCTGAGGCCTAAATTGAACATGAAAGAGTGGAACATCACCATTGTCGATCAATACAAAACCCATTATTATCAACCAGGATTTCTATTCCTTCCCTTCGATATCTATACCGAAGATCAGGTAAGAAAAGTTGGTAAGAAATTTATTCCAAAAGGAGTGAATTATATTCAAAAGGAGATCAAACAGATATTCCCGGAAGAGAATAAGGTGGATCTGATCGATGAATCCCTTTCCTATGATATTCTTATCATAGCTACTGGATCGAAAGTGGTACCTGAAGAGGTAGAAGGCATGAAAGGTAAGAATTGGTATAAGAATGTATTCGATTTTTACACCTTTGAAGGTTCCTTGGCCTTACGAAATAAATTAAGAGAGTGGGAAGGTGGTAAATTGGTGGTACATGTTACCGAAATGCCAATCAAATGTCCGGTTGCTCCTTTGGAATTTGCATTTTTGGCCGATTCGTACTTTAAAAAGAAAGGTATGAGGGACAAAGTGGAGATCACCTATGTGACTCCGCTGGATGCTGCTTTTACCAAGAAAAAGAGTTCTGAGGCATTAGGGTATCTGTTAAAAGATAAGGATATTCATTTGGAAACCGACTTTGCCATCGAGCATGTTGATAACGATCAGAACAAGATCGTTGATTATATTGAACGGGAAATAGAATATGATCTATTGGTGACCGTACCAACAAATATGGGTGATCAACTACTTGAAAGATCAGGCATGGGCGATGATCTGAACTTTGTTCCAACCCATCATCAAACACTACAATCCTTAGATCATGAAAATGTATTTGTAATTGGAGATGCAACCAATGTACCGGCTTCCAAAGCAGGATCTGTGGCTCATTTTCAGGCGGAGACCCTAACTGACAATATCCTTCTGTATATTGATAACAAACCTCTTAAAGAAGAATTTGACGGTCATTCCAATTGTTTTATAGAAACAGGAAACAATAAGGCCTTATTGATCGATTTCAATTACAAACAAGAACCAGTAGAAGGAAAATTTCCATTTGCAGGAATCGGTCCATTAAGACTATTAAAGGAAAGTGTATTGAACCATTGGGGGAAACTCGCTTTCAGATGGATCTATTGGAATATGTTACTCAAAGGGATCGCAATCCCGTTTGTGAGTAGAAATATGAAATTATCAGGTAAAAAAATTAATTAAAGATTTTAAATATTATATCATGGAAACAGTAATTGCAGGATTTAAATTAAATGTAACCGAAGAAGGTTATCTAACCGATTTCTCACAATGGTCTAAAGAGATCGCTATCGATCTTGCCAAAGAGAACGGAATCGAATTAACAGACAAACATTGGGAGGTGATAGCATATCTTCAGGAAAAACACAACAACAATGAACCGCTTTCTATTCGCGGAATCAAAAAAAGTGGTGTTATCAATATCAAGGAGTTCTATAGCCTTTTCCCAGGTGGACCTTTAAAAAAGTCTACATTGATAGCTGGAATTCCCAAACCAAAAAGTTGTATCTAATCGTTTAAACCATATATAACATGGCAACACAAGTAAAAAAAATGCTTTTCATATTATCGAAAGCAACAATCGAAAATGTATATGCAGCATTCATCATGGCCAACGGAGCAAGAATGGAAGGCATTGAAGCCGAGATATTCTTCACTTTCTTTGGCTTAGAAGCAATACAGAAAAAGAAATTGGAACACCTTCATGTAGCAACTGTCGGAAATCCGGCTATGCACATTCCTACGATGTTAGGCGGATTACCCGGTATGGAAGCATTTGCTACCAAGATGATGAAGAAAGAAATGGAAAAATTGGACATGCCTCCAGTAGGTGAGTTCTTAGAGATCCTTTCCGATTCTGGAGCTAAGCTTTGGGGTTGTAAATTGGCTATCGATATGTTCCATTTGGAAAGAGAAGATCTGATCGATGAATTGGACGGCGTATTGACAATAGGTGATTTCTACAACAGAGCGAATTCTGAAGGAACTCACTTATTGTTCATTTAAAAATGAATTTGATTAAGTAATGTTAAGCATGATAGAGCAAATTATACCGCTATTTAATTATGAAAACGGTGTCGTCATGATTGCCGTTGTGGGATTGGTTTTTATCCTATTGGCAGTAATGCTGATCGTTTTTATGAATAGTGGAAAGAAAAAGAAAAATTAGTTACTACATCATTGCTGATCAATAAAAAAGAGGGTTTAATAACCCTCTTTTTTTTATTTAACTAGTTGTGTGACTAGAACTTGTATTGAACAAATGCGGTGAAGTTTCTTCCAGGCTCTTTAATGGGTTCTCCATTGAATTCATCCTGATTTTTATAGGAAAAATTCAAATGATTGTAATATGCTCTGTCAAAAACGTTCATGGCCGCCAATCCAACAGTCAATTTATTGAACAGCAATCCCCCTACTTTAACATCCAATGTCTCATAGCCCTTGGTTTTGGTCTCTCCAAAACTTTTAGCAATATCATCCTGACTCCCAACCAGATTGCATTGCATATTGGCCCAAAACGTTTTTGACTCATAACCAAAAACAAATTTGCTAGTAAATGGCGGGGTAAGAGGTATGGATTCATTCAGATCTTCATTCTTGGCATAGACATAGGCTATTTCAGATCGCAGGTAATAACGATCATTGAAGTCGACCCGCGCTCCAATTTCAAATCCGTTCTTATACGCCTTATCGATGTTTCCAAATACCTTTGGATGTCTAGGTTCCATCATAGGATTGAATTTTCGCATCAGACTTTCATCGATCTGGGCAACGATCAGATTGTTGAAATAGGAATAGTAGAATGAGGCATCGTAACTGAATTGGCTCCCTTCTATTGTTTCCATGGTCTTTCCTCTAAATCCTATTTCAAATTGATTGTTCACCTCGGCCTTTAGGTCAGGATTCCCGATGTATTCATACGGATCCTGGCCTACATTAAAATGATTGATATAACGTTCGGTCATATTTGCAGAGCGGACCCCTCTTCCATAGGCAGCTTCAAAGATAAATTGCTCAGAGAGAACATTTCTAACCGATAAGGTCCAGCTTATATTATCCTCTGTTCTTTTTTCAAGATCGTACATTTCAGCAAAATCGTCTTCCGGATCCTTGATGTCTGTAGATATCCTGTCATAACGTATTCCGGCATTGAAAACCGTTTTACTATTCACATACCATTTGATCTCATTGAAGGCTCCTATGTCGGTAATGTAGGAGTCCTGCCAGATCTTATCGGTAAATTCCATAGGCATGGGTAAAGGGTCTCCATCCATATTCAATTTTACAAGACGATTTCTTACACCGTCTCTTGCAATATGGTTCCCATCCAATCCGGTAAAGAAACTTAAGTTCTTTATTGGATCCCACTCCATTTCAACTTTACCTCCCAGGGTAGTCGACTCCACTGGTGAGGAAGCCTCCATTTTCATATATGACGGCCTGTTGAAATTGTGCATCAAATGGTCCACATAACTGTAGTAGATATTTGCTTTCACCTTGTTGACCATTCCTTCTGAAAAAGAAACCCTATAGTTCAACGACACAATGCTGCTATTATCATAATCGGTGTCCATCGGTAATCCTGCATGTAAAACATCCCTACCAAAAGATTGTCTCCAATGCAATTTTATCCGTTGGGCTTCAGAGATATTGTATCCGGCCTTAATCCCATAATCGGTGCTTTTGAATGAGGAGGGGACCTCAAATCCATCACCATCTTCATAGTTCCCAAAATTTCGGTATCCAAAATTTCCAACCAGATCGTATTTATCGGTGATCTGTTGAAGTTGCAACATGGTCACATAGGAATTTCCATTGGTCTCATAGCCCCCAGACAACTTTCCGTGAAAACCCCTCTCATTTCGATCTGGATTGTTGGTCACCATATTCACGATGCCACCAAAGGTAGGGCCATATCGTACCGAATAAGGACCCTTTATGATCTCTATTCTAGATATTTCTTCAGGAACGACGTGGGTTGTAATTGGATCCATCCGATTTGCACAGGCATGTACCGCTTTTACAACTCCATCGTACATCACATTGAGTTGCTCATATTGAGCCGCTCTGAAAGTAGGATCTATGGCATAGTTCCCTCTCTTAATGGTTGAAAAACCATTTATATTATCGAACAGATCGGCTACATTCTTGGGTTGAATGACCTCTCGTTCAAAATAATTGTTCACTGTCGTTAATATGGGATCCTTCTTTGAGTTCCCAATTACGATCACTTCATCGATCTCAACGATCTTTTCCTGTATCGTGTCCTTTTCTTTCTCACCTACTTCCTGAGAAAAGGACAACATATAAATCAATGTGCACAACAGCACACTTAATATTTTTTTCATCTTTATTTTATTGTATGTTTTGAATTATAAGACCCGCTTATAATTGATAATAATTAAATCCCAAATTGTCGAAACCTCATCATGCTAACGCATTTTGAATTGGCAACAATCGAAAATTTCTAAAATGGACAGGTATGAAAAATTATATTTGAGGAGGGTGGAACAGAGTATAGGCCTCGGTATAAGTGTAGTGCGTTAAATAATTATCAAAAATGGAGCGTTTTTCAACAATTCTTATTGGTGTTTTCCCTCCAGGGTCCTGGAAGAATAGGACTAATTCTTTTTCCAAAATTACAGGAATGGGGTTCTCATTATTCTCTGTTTCGGTCTGGGTCACTTTATTGAGATGGCATTTCCCATTACATTCCAGTTCGGGTTCATCTTTATTCTCACAGAGTAGTGCGATAAAGCCTGATTGGTCCATATAGTAATAGGCATAGGTTAGCGGAATATGAAGCACATTCAGGAGTAGGATTCCGGATAATGAAATTGCAATAAATGAACTTATCAGTTTCATCAGGATCAAAAATACAATAACCGCTTTGTTGAAAGTCTGATATAAATCATGTTCAGGAAAAAACTGGAGATCTTTTAAAGAAAAATGATGATTTACATCCTATAGATCCAATCTGCAGGGTTCATCCTGTTGGTGTTCTTGTAAATAAGGAATTTCAGGATCGTTTTCCCTGAAGTAGGGTGGGTAAATATTGAACCCAATTCTTGTTTGGTGGTTACCTTATCCCCTTTTTTTACCAGTATATTGGTTAAGTTATTATACACCGTAATGTAGTTCCCGTGCTGAATGTAGATCGCTTTATTGGCCCCTTTGAGTTGTTGTATTTCCATCACCTCTCCTGCAAAGATCGCTCTTGCTGTTGTGTTCGCATTGGTTGCGATCTCTACACCGCTATTAAACGTAGTGACATTTGGAAGTTGGGGGTGTCGTTGCTTACCATATCGTTTGATCACGACCCCATTCATCACCGGCCAGGGTAATTTACCTTTATTGCTGGTAAAGTCGGCAGCAAGGGCCTTTGCTTCTTCTGTAAGAGCAAATGTGTTGGCAGATGCATTGGATTTTGTTGCTGTTGATGATTTATTGGATTCGGCAATTGCGGCCTTGATCAATGCTTCGATCTGTTTGTCGATCCTATCGGCTTCACGTTGTTTTGCTCGAATCTGCTTCGTGAATTTTCCTTCGTCCTGCTTCAAAGATGCCATAAGAGATTCCTGTGTCTTCTTTTCTCTCAACAAATTTTCTTTTGCCTTCTTATTATCTTCTATCAAGCTATTCTTGGCCTTTTTCTGAGCGATCAGATCGGTATTCAACTGCTGTAATAATTCGGTTTTTTCCTTGATGCTTTCCCCTTGTTTCTTTCGGTGTTTGGAATACTGTTTCATGTACTGCATTCGCTTATAAGCCTGTAAGAAGTTCTCAGACGATAATAGGAACATGATCCTGTTTTGAAGCGATTTGCTTTTATAGGATTTGTTGATCATTCTGGCATAATCTTCCTTCAGCACTTTCAACTCATCCCGAAGCTGGTCGATTTTAAACAAATTGTCGTTAATCTCACGGGTGAGCAGGTTGGCTTGCTGATTGGTGATCCTGATCAGATTTTCACGAGCTGAAACTCTGGTGTTCAGGTCTTCAACCTGGGTCAATATCGATTTCTCTTCTTTTTGAGTTTCAAAAAGAAGGGTGTTGATCTGCTTGATCTCATTGAGGATCAATTTTCGTTTTTCCTCGAGTTCCTTCTGCTTGTTCCCTTGTGCAAAAACAGAGCCTATAAAACAAGACATGACGAATGCCAAAAGATATGTTCGGTATGATCTCATTTAGTTCAGCCTTATTTCATCATAACCATCCGGGATATTAAATGGAAATTGAATATCCACATTGATATCGATCTTCTTATAGCTCAGTTCGATTCTGGTCTTACTGTCATTTTCAGAAGTATTGATCGTAAATGCTGAAGGGTAAAAAGCCCCATCAATTTTTTGGTGGTCTGCATAACTAACGGTAAACATCCTTCCATTGTCTGGTTGAGACAGGTTTGCAAATGCCACTTTGAAATTGTCGGGATTCAGCAATAGGGAATGAATGAAATTCTGAGGTTGTAATCGGGGTTGTACTTTATATTTATTCTGAGCCACAATAGAATTGTAATCGGAGGTGTTTAGTTGAAATATGGATTGGCCCAAAAGAATATCCTGTGCCTTTTTAAAATCAAGATCTGCCCCCAGCCAATGGCTGATCAATGCAAAATCACCATCGAAGTAGGTGCCCGATAATTTCTCATAATACCTTACTCTGTCTGGAGTGATCATTGCCTTTGCTAATGTGATACCCAACATGGACGCTTTGATCCAGATAATCTTGTCTTTCTCCATTCTCAGACTAACCGTGATGTGCTGAGTGGTCTTCTCGTCCTCAAATACCAGATTGGCCCGGGCTGCCAAGGTCTTGAATCCAGGGGAGGCCGCCTTATGTATTTTTATGATCTCTTTGATCGTGAGGGTGCTGCTGGCCAAATTAGTTCCAATAGGGGTTTTATTTCCCCCACATGAAGCAAATATGACTAAAGACAATATGATACATCTCTTTCTTATCCCCATTTATTCAGGTATTTTAATCTCTGCTGCCATCTTGGAATACTGTTCGGCCTTTTTTATGTCATTCTTCTTCGTATAGGCAATACTCAATTGTAAGTAGAAATCGCGTTCCATTTTAGGGTCATCGAACAGGTAGTCCAATCCGCTTTCCAAACTTTCTATTGCTATATCTGTCCTATTTAAGTTTATATTGGACACCCCATGCAATAAATACAACAAGGGTTGTGCCGGAAATATCTCCAAGGCATTCATGCTCAGTGTTGAGGCATCATCATATTTTTTGAGATCCATCTGCAACAATAAGGTGTTCTTGATCAGACTGTAGTTGTCCTCATCGCCTGTTAACCCATTCTCTAAAAAACTGAGTGCTTTTTCTCGATCACCCAGTGCCAGATAGTATTTTCCGATCATTTCAAAGATCTTGGGCTCCTGATTATCGGGAAATGTGCTTATGATGGTGGTCAGATCGTCTGCATATTGTTGGTGTTTCTGAATAAACCCCAGATAATCCTCCAATACCTTGATCTTACTTTTATCATCGATTTGCTTTGAAGCAAATACCTTCTGCATCGATTGAAAGGCGTCTTGTGTACTCCCTTCCTCCAGATAGAATTTATACAAAGCCAGATGGACCAATTCCGATTCCGGGAATTTATTCAACAGTTCTTTGGCCGTCTCAAATGCTTTTTTCGGATCCCCTTGTTCGCTATACAAATAGATCAGATTCAGGTATTCCTTTTCCTTTTTTGGATTGCTGTTTATCTTATCGACCAGTTTCTCAAGATCCCGCGATGAGTTTCCCATCTCTCTGTAGATGCGGGAGCGAAGACTGTCCCTGTAATTACTTTCTCCCCAGAGTTCGTCCAATTCGTCCAACATCTCAATAGCCTTGTCATACTGTTTGGTTCGACCGTATAGATTCGCAAGATCCTCTTTATAATCTTCGTCAAAGGGGATCAGCTTCAGTACCAAAGGAAGTGCAGCTGTATAGTCTCTTTTCAAGTAGTAAAGATCATAGAGCGACTCCATGACATCAACTCGATCATCATCCCATTCGAGGACTTTATTATAATTGTCTTCTGCCATATCGTAATCCTTCAGCTTAACATAATTCTTCCCCATCTCAAAATGGATGACCGCACTGTTCTCAGGATCATCTTTTGCTGCCCTTTCAGCTTTTTTAAGGGCCTTGATCGCCAACTCATAATTCTCTATCCCCTTTTGTTTTAAAGCTTCAAAGAAATGTTCCTGAAACGTATCACTCACATTGCCCAGATCATCGGTGGCTTCGTCTTCCTTTTGGGATGAAGCCCGAAATGATACCAGAAGTAATCCTATCAATAGTAAAAATGTTATCCGTCGTTCTTTATTCATTGTAATTCAATGTGCTGTAATCCCCCAAACTGATCTCGTTGAAATCACCATGAAAAACCACATGATTGCCTATCATAGCATGTTCTAAATTAGCTTTAAATATCTGAGTATGCTCTTGAATTATACTATTTTTAACGTTACTATCTTCAATTATTGTGTGATTCCCTATCGATACATAAGGGCCAATAGTGCAATTCGTTAACCTGACATCATCTCCAATGAAGCAGGGTTCGATGATCTTAGAATTATTCAATGTGACCTTCTTGGATATCAGTTGTTCGCCCCTATCGGCTAAAATTCCAAGCATTTTACTATTGGTCTCAATGGTGACATCCTTATTACCACAGTCCATCCATTCTTGCACGGTACCGGTTTTGAACACACTTCCTTTGACCATCATTCTTTTAATACCATCATTGATCTGGTACTCTCCTCCATTTTGAATATCATGCTCCAGGACATAGTGTAATTCTTTCCTTAAAACGGAAACGTCTTTGAAATAATAGATACCGATCACCGCTTGATTGCCCACGAATTCTTTTGGTTTTTCTACCAGTTCAACGATCTCATTGTTCTCATTTAGCTGAACTACACCATATGCTTCCGGATTATCAACTTTTTTGGTCCAAATTACACTATCGGCATCCCGATCCAATTCAAAATCGGCTTTGATCAGCGTGTCTGCATATGCAATGACTGCAGGTCCGGACAAGGAATTTTCAGCACACATAATGGCGTGCCCGGTTCCTAAGGGATTCAATTGACGATAGATGGTCCCCTTGGCATTCAATTCTTCAGAGAGATTCATAAGACTTTCCACAACATCGTCTCCAAAGAATGCAGGATCACCCAATATAAATGCGATCTCATCGATATCGGTATCCAGTATATGGACAATTTCAGTGACCAGTCTATGCACAATGGGTTTCCCAGCTACAGGTATTAAAGGCTTGGGAATGGTCAGGGTATGGGGACGAAGTCGTGAGCCACGTCCTGCCATTGGAACTATAATCTTCATATGTTGTTATCTCTGTTTTTTGTCATAATTTATTTGATCCCGGTGCTTCCAAAACCACCTTCACCTCTTAGAGTCTCCTCCAGGATCTCAACTTCATCCCAATGGATCCTTTCATGCTTTGAAATGACCATCTGTGCAATTCGCTCTCCATTTTCGATAATAAAATCCTCATTTGATAGATTGATCAAGATCACACCAATCTCTCCGCGATAATCGGCATCGATCGTTCCGGGAGCATTTAAAACCGTGATTCCCTTTTTTGCTGCAAGGCCACTTCTGGGACGAATTTGAGCTTCAAATCCTACCGGGAGTTCCATAAAAAGGCCTGTTTTTATAATGGCTCGTTCCATGGGTTTCAAAAGCATCGGTTCATCAAGATAGGCGCGGAGGTCCATGCCTGCAGAGGCATGACTCTCATAGGATGGTAATGTGTGATCCGATCGGTTTATAATTTTGATTTTCATCTTTTAAGAATTAGTTTAAGTTCCTTTTTTTCAAATTGATAGACCAGTACTACAAAGAGTAACAAGAAGGTGGTGCCTATCCATAGATCCCCTCCGAAAACATAGAATGAAAATACCGAAAATACCACTGAAAGCAATAGATAGGTTCCTATTTTTTTTAGGTCATAGGGTACTGCATAATACTTTCTTCCCAACAAATAGGAAATCACCATCATACTGCCATAGGCGGCAAGAGTTGCTATTGCAGAACCTGTATAACTAATCCATGGGATCAGCAAGAAATTCAACACCAAGGTGATACAGGCTCCTATGCTGGAGATCAATGCGCCAAATCGTGTTCTGTCGGTCACTTTATACCAGACCGATAAATTGTGATAGATACCCAAACACAAATTGGCCAATAGTATTATCGGAACGATTATCAGGGCCTCCCAAAAGGAACTCTCCGGAATCAATATTCGTTTAAAAATATCGATATACACTACCACAAAAAGCAGGATTATACTTCCCAGTATGGTAAAATATTTGGTGATCGTGGCATAGTTCTCTTTGGCATCCCTGTGTTTGGAGTGGTTAAAAAAGAATGGTTCGATCCCAAGACGGAAAGCGGTGGCAAATAAGGTCAGGAATACGCCTAATTTATAGCACGCTGCATAAACCCCCACTTCTGCCTCGGCAATGGATTCCGGTAATAGATATTTCAATAGAATCTTATCGAATGCTTCATTGATCGAAAAGGCAATTCCCGCGATCAGAACTGGAAAAGCATATCGGATCATTTGTTTCCAAATTCTCTGGTTGATTCCAAAGCCGATCTTTAGGTATAAGGGAGAAAGCAGCAATAACGTGAATCCGCTGGCAATAATATTGGCAATGAAAACATAGGCGACCTGATCCTCGGCCAGGTAGATGCTATTCCAGAGTGAATCGGAATTCCCATTAACCAATTCAGGCAACAGCAAAAAGAAGAATAGATTGAAAGCAAGATTGATACACACATTGATGATCTTGATGATCGCATAACGCATGGGTTTATTATTGGCTCTAAACCAAACAAATGGTAAAACGGCCAATGCATCCAATGAAAGGATGATTATCCCATAAACAATGAACTCTCTTTTGAAATCAAGAATACTCGATATTCCCTGACTAAAGAACAGGGTCACGATTAAAAAGATCAAGGTTGAAATGGTCAATGAGCTCAATGCGGTAGATTGAACGATCTTCTTTTGGGTTTTTTCCTTATTGATAAATCTGAAAAAGGCGGTCTCCATCCCATAGGACAGCATTACGTTACCTAAAATAAGAAATGCCATCAATGACGCATATACCCCATACTGTTCCTTTCCAAGAACGATTACATACAAAGGAACCAATACTATGGAGAGCGCTCTTGGCAATACCGTGGCCAACCCATAGATAAACGTTTGCTTAAACAGGTTTTTAAAAACGCTCAATGTCTATGGATTTAGTGTTAATGATTCAGGTTCTATTTTAAGATCTACTTATCGATCTCACGATTGTTTGAAGGATATGCTATTGGAGGTTTTATTTCGATCCCGGTCAATTTCCAATAGTGTTTAACCCCATTGAGTAGAAATCCAATAACAGCCTCCTGTTCCTTCAGTTGAAATGGAATTTTTTGAGGCGGCGTGTTCTTACTTTCTTTAACCGGATCGCTATCCATGATGATATCGGTTTTGATCTCATTTTTAAAATAACCTATATACTGATCTTTAATGGAAGGAGATATTTGAGTTTTCACCATCTTTCCTCTGAAATAAAACTCCTGTACAACAATAGTTTCGGTGATCTCACCAAGTGTAATAAAAAGATTGGTCCCGGAACCACCTTCTTGTACTCCTGCAACCCAGTCCTGGCTATAGGATTCCATTATTTTAAATGGGGGCGCTTCGATCAATTGATATTGACTGGTCTTTGATTTGGATCCCTCACAATTGGAGTTCCCAATTGAGACCATTATCAATAAGAACAACGAAAAAAAGTTCCTCAAAATGTTCATGGGTAATGATTTGTTTTTGTATTTCAAAAGCCCGGCCATAAATGTACAAAACTGAGGTCTTATTTTTCTTCAAATAATTACTATTTTATGACATTTAGCAGTTTTTTGAGGCTATTTCTATAGTACCTTTGTACCGAAAAAACCTAGCTATGTAT
>JAHEHC010000112.1 GCA_024644805.1 Flavobacterium sp.
TTCGAATCGGTGATCTGGGAAAATGACAATGATCGAGGCTTTGATTTCAACTACCTGAATCCCATTATATTTTATAGGGCTATTGAGTTTTCAACCGGATCCAGAGGAGGTAATGCGATCATAGGATTAAGTGCCAAGTATAAATTCAATGACAGGATCAATGCTTACGCTCAGCTTATTATCGATGAATTCTCTTCGAGTGATATCTTTGGAGGAGAGGGGAGTTATAAGAATAAGACCGGATATCAGATCGGGGCAAAATATTACGATGCATTTGGAATTAAAAATCTGTATTTACAAGCAGAGTATAATCGGGTGAGACCTTACACCTATTCTCATAATACCCAAGTATTGAATTATGGTCACAACAATCAATCAATGGCACATACCTTAGGAGCCAACTTTTCGGAATTCGTTGGTATAATTCGATATAATAAAGGGAGAATATTTGCCGATGCTAAAGTGGTTATAGCAAAAAGAGGATTTGAATTCAATACTCAGGACGACACTTTTTTCTATGGGGGTAATATATATGGAACGGAAAACAATAGGGTTTCCGACCTTGGGAATGAATTGGCTCAGGGTAATACCACCGATTTTTTCCATACCGAATTACAAGCAGGATATCTGATAAACCCTTCCACAAATTTAAAGATCTACGGAAGTGTCATTTTTAGAGACTTTAAACCGGAATTGGACACTGAAGCCGTTTTTGAAAATCAGACCACCTGGGTGAACCTTGGAATTCGAACCGACCTATTCAACTGGTATAATGATTTTTAAATTGAAATTTTCTAATTTCTACTGCTCCTCTTGGTCTTTACTTCCTTATAAATGGTCCGAATCATCTTATCTGTTGAAATAAATCCATCTCCATAACCCTTGTCATCATATTTTTGAGTGATCTCTTTCATAGCAACGATCTCCTCTTCAGATTTTAAGTTCACTACGAAATGTGTTACTCGTTTCATCAGGTGAACTAGCATGGTCTTTGAATATTTAACATCATTCAAGGATGCCAATTTACCATGGCCAGGTATGATCTTGGTGTCTTCATCGGCGATCATCAATATTTGATCCAAAGCATTTAAAACACCATTCAGACTTCCTCCTGAATCAAGATCGATGAATGGATATTTTTCGTTAAAGAATATATCACCGGTATGCAAGACGTTGCTTTTGGTGAAATAGACCATCATATCGCCATTGGTGTGGGCATTATGAACGTGAATGACCAAGATGGTCTCACCGTTGAAATGGAAGGTCATATTTTCGGAAACTGTAATAACGGGTAAGATGTCGGTATCAACTTTTTCGTCATTTTTTAACATGATAGTCTCTTCAATATGGGCTCGAACATTATCATGAGAAAAAATGATCGTTCCCTCCTTGGCAATTAGCGCATTTCCGCCGGTATGGTCGCCATGATGATGTGTATTGACCAAATATTTTATCGGCTCTTTACTAATTTTTTTTATTTCTTTTAATAGGTCAGGCACCCCTTCTTCAAATTGATCATCGATCAACAAAATGCCATCTTTTCCATAGATCATCCCGATATTTCCACCTTTTCCCTCAATCATATAGATATTGCCTTCAACCTTTATAAATTTTGTATGATAAGCACTTCCTGTGTCGGTTTGAGAAAAGGTAAAAAATACCACCAAGCATAAAAGCGATGTAAGTATATATTTCAATTGCATGACTGTAATTTTAAATGAGAGCTAAAAATATTAAAAAAGAAGATTAATCAACAATATTATTTCATATATATTGTGAAGATTTCATTGGAAGTCTATCTTTGCAACGCAAAAATATTTTGGTTGGCAGAGACTCAGGGAAATACCGTTACACATTCATTTTTAAATAACCTCGCAGAGATCACAAAAATCCGTTTATCGATCAGTGTGCTCTTTTCTTCTATTGCAGGGTATTTATTAGGTGCAGACCAGGTAAGTTTCACCACACTGGCCCTTTTGTCTGTCGGAGGCTACTGCATGGTTGGGGCATCCAACGTGTACAATCAGATCATTGAAAGAGATCTTGATGCTTTGATGGAGCGAACCAAGAACAGGCCCCTGCCTGCCGGAAGGATCAGTGTAAGGAATGCTTTTGCCATTGCGGTCATCCTCACTCTTATTGGAATAGTCTGCTTGTATATCATCAATCCGATCACTGCTATGTTTGGATCGATATGCATCTTCATGTATGTTAGTTTATATACGCCTCTTAAAACCAAGACGCCATTATCAGTGTTTGTCGGTGCATTTCCCGGAGCCATCCCTTTTATGTTGGGATGGGTGGCAGCCACTAACGATTTTGGTATCGAACCGGGTACTTTATTCATGATCCAGTTCTTTTGGCAATTTCCACATTTTTGGGCCATCAGTTGGTTCTTAGATGATGATTATAAAAAGGCCGGATTTAAAATGCTGCCCAATGGAAAGAAGGATAAAGGAACAGCCATTCAAATCATATTGTATGCAATCTGGACCCTACTAGCTTCATTGATTCCGGTTATGGGAGTGACCGGAAAACTTTCTTTAAGTATTGTAGCAGGAATTCTTATGGCTTTGGCAGGATTGGTATTGGTTTATTTCTCTGTGAGATTGTTTAAACTAAAAACCAACAAAGCAGCAAGATTGCTTATGTTAGTGAGTGTGAGTTATATTACACTTTTGCAATTAATCTATGTGTTGGATAAATTTTTAAGATAATGACCCATCAAGACGAACATCGTATAGAAAAGACCAAGAAAGCAAAAAAAATGATGCTTTGGTTCGGACTAATAAGTTTAGGTATGAGCTTTGCTGGATTGACCAGTGCTTATATAGTAAGTAAAGAACGCCCGGATTGGTTGACCGATTTTGAGATCCCTCAGGCATTTTACATCAGTTTGGTGACGATCCTTTTAAGTAGCATTACCATACATCTTGCAAAAAGCAAGATCCTTGAAGGAAAAAGAGGAATGGGAATGGGACTGTTGTTTGTTACCTTGATCTTAGGCCTGTTCTTTATCGTTTTACAATTCGAAGGATTCTCACAGATCATTGCCAACGGGTACTATTTTACCGGAAGTGAAAGCACGATAACAACATCATTTTTATACCTTGTAGTGCTCCTTCATATAACCCATGTTATTGCAGGTTTAATTTCAATTTTAGTTGTAATTTATAATCATTATAAACAAAAATATTATAAAGGCAATTCTCTTGGATTAGAATTAGCCGTTACTTTCTGGCATTTCGTGGATATTTTATGGATCTATCTGTTTTTATTTATCTATTTTGTTAGATGAAAAATATATGTATTTTTGACACTTATTAAAAATAAATTATTTGTATGGATGCATCTTTAGTGAGCACAGGCACAGATGAAAAGACTTGGGCGGGAGGTAACCGACCTTTAAAGGCCAGTTACGGAAAGTTGATGATGTGGTTTTTTATCGTTTCTGATGCCTTGACATTTTCAGGATTTATTGCCTCGTATGGATTTTCAAGATATAAATTTATCGACTCGTGGCCAATAGCCGATGAGGTGTTTACTCACGTTCCATTTTTACATGGTGTTCCCGCTCCAATGTATTATGTGGCTTTCATGACTTTCATACTTATCTTTTCTTCGGTGACCATGGTATTGGCTGTAGACGCTGGACATCACATGAAGAAGAATAAAGTGATATTGTACTTATTCTTAACTATTATTGGCGGACTCATATTCGTTGGTTCACAAGCCTGGGAATGGTCTACCTTCATCAAAGGGGAATACGGTGCTGTTGAGACCAAAGGTGGTAAGATTCTTCAGTTTTTGGATACCGATGGAAAGCGTGCAGCGATCACCGAATTTGCAATACCTATTGGAACCGATCGAACCAATCATGTTGAGAGTGAAGGGGTATGGTTCCAATCTGAAACGTCTTTACCAACCGTAACTATAGATGAGGTGAAAGCCGGTTTTCTTGCAGACGAATCACTGTTGATACGTACACAATACCTTGATGAGAATGGAGAACGTACCGTTCTATCCAGAGAAGAATCCATCCATGTTTTAGAGAATGATGGAAAGTTAATCGTCCAAGGCGCCAACCTAAAGCACAATGAATACGGCACGCCCTTATTTGCTGATTTCTTTTTCTTTATCACTGGATTTCACGGATTCCATGTATTCTCAGGAGTCATTTTCAATTTGATCATTTTCTTCAATGTTGTTATTGGAACCTATGAACGCAGAGGTCATTACGAAATGGTAGAAAAAGTAGGATTGTATTGGCACTTTGTAGATCTGGTATGGGTATTCGTGTTTACCGTATTTTATCTTATTTAATTTGAATGATATTTATTTAATAAAATGGCACAAGAACATAATTTAGCAATTTTCAGAGGACGATTAAAATTCAAGTCCAATGTTTCAAAGATCTGGGGTGTTTTCACCTTACTTTCAATAGTCACTGTTATAGAAGTGGCATTGGGGATCATTAAACCTGATTTTTTAGTCGACCATAAACTACTGGCTCTTAAATATCTCAACTGGATATTTTTGATCCTTACTCTTGTGAAGGCCTATTATATAACCTGGGATTTCATGCACATGAGAGATGAAACGAAACCTATGCAAAGAGCCGTGGTCTGGACAGCCGTTTTTCTTATCTGCTATCTGGTGTTCATCGTACTTGTTGAGGGGGATTATATTTTCAATGTGTACCAGGAAAACTATATCAAATTTAATTTCTAAGATTAAGAACTCAAATAAATTAAAGCCCTGTGAAAACAGGGCTTTTTTTATTCAGTAAGTTTAAAAAATAACAAAAATGGATTGCTAAGTCTGAGGATACCCTGTATTTTTGTACCGTGAAAAGATCTGATACCATAAAGAAATACCTCGTACTCGGAATTCTATTCCTTTTACCAATAATTGTTTATTTGTTCTTTGCTTCAGGCGTTAATCATTTTGCAAAATTACCGATACTGACCCCCATGGTAAAAGAACTGGATGCCTTTAGTACATCACAAGGGGATAAGATCACCCTGGAGGACCGCATCACCATTTTGGGGTATTTCGGGAAGGACCTTGAATCGAATCACGCCAATGCCTATAATTTGGCACATAAGATCTATAAGAAGAACTTTCAGTTCAAGGACTTTCAGTTTGTTATGATCATGCCTGAGGGTACAGAAAAAAAGGTTGAGGAGTTGAATAAGACCTTATCCGATATAGCAGACACCGGCAATTGGTATTTTGTTTATGGAAGTACGGAAGACATTAAAGAACAATTCAGTTCCTTAGAGACCAATTACACATTGGATGAGAACATTAGCACACCATATGTGTTTATTATTGATAAGGAAAGAAATCTAAGAGGCAGGGATAAGGATGATACTGAGATACAATTCGGTTTCGATGCACGAGATTATTCCGAGATAAACAATGCCATGGGTGATGATGTTAAAGTGATCCTTGCAGAATACCGCTTGGCCCTAAAGAAATACAATTCAAATCGAGAAATATAGCTATGAAGAATTATTCATATGTCGGTATAACATTCATCATTTTGATTTTTGGGATATGGGCAGTTCCAAAGATCATAGAAAGTGTTTCAAAACCTGATATGGCGATTATCGGAAAGGTCCCTGATTATAGTTTTACCAATCAGGAGGGTAAAACTATCGATAATAATTACTATAATGATAAGGTCTATGTGGTAGAATTCTTTTTTACCACCTGCCCATCCATATGTCCCATCATGAATCGGAATATGGTCAAGATCCAAAATAAATATTATGGGAATCCAAAATTTGGTATCGCCTCTTTTACCATCGATCCTGCACATGACACTCCTCAAATCTTAAAGGAATATGCCGATGATTATGGGATCACGTTAAAGAACTGGCACCTGCTTACCGGCGATAAGGAAGCGATCTATACCCTGGCAAATGAGGGGTTCAATCTATATGTTGGTGAAGACTCCAATGTTGAAGGAGGATTTGAACATTCCGGATTTTTTGCGTTGATCGACCAAGAAGGAAATATTCGATCCAGAAAGGACGAACATGGAAACCCGATTATCTATTACGACGGACTTGAAGATGAAGGCATTCAAATGCTAATCGAGGATATTAAAAAATTACTCTAATGACCAAAAACGATTCTGTAAATAGAAGATATAGAATAGTGATCTGGGTATTGTCGATCCTGGTCCCTGTGATCGTCGCTGTACTGTTCAATGTTAAGGTCCCTGGTGTGGAACGCATGGGGTTTTTACCTCCCATTTATGCAACAATCAATGGATTTACTGCCTTGATCTTGGTAGTTGCAGTTCTAAAGATCAAAAAAGGAGACAGGAAGACCCATGAAAGATTGATGAAGTTAGCCATACTATGCTCGGTTCTGTTCCTATTAATGTATATCCTGTATCATATGACATCTGATGCTACTCCGTACGGTGGAGAGGGGATTTTAAGGTATGTCTATTTTATCATATTGATCTCACATATATTACTGTCAATTGCGATTATACCCCTAGTTTTGATCACTTATTATAGAGCAGTTACCCAACAATTTGAAAAACACAGAAAAATAGCTCGAATCACATTTCCATTATGGTTGTATGTAGCTATTAGTGGAGTTATAATATATTTGATGATCTCACCCTATTATTAGATGAAAACAAGGACAGTCATATTCATAATAATGCTAATGGCAACCATAAACATGGATGCCCAATGCGCCATGTGCCGAGCAGTTTTGGAAAGTGACGAATCTGGTCAGGCTGCTAAAGGAATAAATAACGGCATCATGTACTTGATGTTGTTTCCATATTTATTC
>JAHEHC010000113.1 GCA_024644805.1 Flavobacterium sp.
ACCACATCATCTTCACTACCAGCCAATATAGATTTTAGAAGGTTCAATGGCTTTTTGGGCATGATGAATTCAGCTTCCTTTTCGGTTTTCAGGTCCATTCGGGTGTATTTGACCAGTTTGTGAGCATCGGTGGCCACAAAGGTCAGATTATCGGAGGAGAACTGAAAGAACACCCCACTCATCACCGGTCTAAGATCATCGTTGCCCGTTGCAAAAATGGTCTTACTGATCGCGTTTGCAAGAATATCTCCCTGAACCACGGTAGTACTGGGATCCTGAAGCTCAATCGCATTAGGGAATTCCTCACCATTGGCATAGGCCAAAGCATATTTACCATGATTGGAACTGATCTCAATGGTATTATTGCTCTCGACAGTGAATGTCAAGGGCTGCTCTGGAAAAGTCTTTAAGGTATCCAGTAATAATCTTGCCGGGATACAGATACTTCCCTTCTCTTTACTTTCAACATTTAGATTGGATGAAATGGTGGTCTCGAGATCGGAAGCGGATACCGATAATGAATTCCCATCCAACTGGAATAGAAAATTATCCAGAATAGGTAATGTGTTGTTATTATTTATAATTCCCCCCAATACTTGAAGATTCTTAAGCAAATAGGAACTTGATACGATGAATTTCATTTATTTTATTATTACTTACGATTAATTACAAATATATTTAAAACCTTCCCTAAGCTTTCTTTTCAACAGTAAACTTATTAACAATACTTTGAATATTTCCGCTTGCGGAACCGGCTGAACAATACCCCAAAGATAGCTAATAATCCCAAAGGTAACAACAGGTTAAAAACCTGCCAGAAAGTTCTTTCATCAGCTGTTTTCTGGGGATCTAAAAAAGCCACTGCAACCTCTTTACTACGAATGTTGATCAGTCCGTCGTCATCCAATAGATAGTTTACCGTATTCAGTAAAAACTCCTTGTTGCCGTAAAAGGTGTTGGTCCATTTGTCAAATCCCAATTCGATCGGGCGGTTGTTTTGCAACTGGTTCTTGATCACATCCCCATCACTGATGACGACCATTTTGGTTTCCTCACTTACATCCTTGTGATCCTCGATATTTAATGGTCTCACCCTATTGGAATACACCGAATTAAAAGAACCCTCATACAATACTGCGAGAGGTATTTCACCGGAAAGATAATCTCCTTGTGGCGGACCTTCATTTACGATCTTTAGATTGTTGTTTATCTCTTTGTCAATATCGATCTCATACGGCATTCCTACTTTCTTGGAAATGGGAGAGCTGCTGAGTAGAATCGTTTTCTTCAATGAATTGGGCAAGGTGTCAATACTGCTGGCAAGATCAAATTTGACGGCTTCAAGATTGGTAACGATGGGATGGTTTTTGGTGCTGGAGCTCAATGGACTGAAAAACCAGGGATATCTGTTGAATTGTGAATTGTTCTCATTTCCACTGGCCAATACAATTGGAGCTGCGTACAGATCTTTGATGAGATCGGGATTGATCCGAATTCCATATTTGAAGAAAAAATCGGAAAGCTGAAGGTCTTTGCCATAGGCAAACTGATTTCCACTCACAGTATCCAATTGTGTCGATATCCCGTCCACCAACCAGAGGGAAGCACCGCCATTCATGGTATACTGATCCAGAATATACTTCTCTTTATCAGAAAAAGGTTCTGTTGGATTGGCGATCACTAGAAGATCAAATTCCCTGATCTGATCCAAGGTCTTTTGTGGAGCTGTACTCACCGAATCCAGTGTAAAGGGGGCGATGAAGTAATACTCCCTTAAGGTGCCGAAGAAATCGGCGATGTAACGGTCATCCCATTCACCATTTCCTTTGAGAACAGCCACTTTCCTTTTCTTGGGATGGACCAGCTTGTTGAACCCATCTGCAAAGGCATATTCAAGATTCTGTATGGAATTGTTTACCCGTTCTTCTGAAGTGGCCCCGATCTGATTCTTAAGCAGTGGGATCTTAACGGTCTTGTCGTTATGAAAGGCCAAGGCCCAGGGATAGATCTGCTCGGTGACGACCTTTCCGCTTTCCCTGACCTCAACCTGAGCTGGGTTCAGCCCAAATTGCATAAGTTGTTGACGTATGGCCTCAGGATCTTCTTCGTTTTCCAGGGGATTGATAAATTGAAATTGGATATTGGAATTGACCGCCTGGAATTCTTCCAAAAGTTGCCGGGTCTCTGATTGCAGTCTTTTGAATTCGGAGGGGAAATTCCCTTTTAGAAAAACATCAATTATTATAGGAGAATCCAGATTGAAAACAAGATCCTTCGATGTTTCTGATAGGGTATAGCGTTTATCTTTAGTGAGATCGAATCGCCCGAAGAATACAGATCCAAGTACATTCAGCAGGAAGATGCCCAGCAAAAGCAAGATCAAATTTCTGTTATGGATTTGTTTTCTTCTCATTCCTCTTTTCTCAATTTAAAAATGGCCAAGGCAATGAAAAGCATTGAGATACTTAAGAAATAGATAAGATCTCTGGTGTCTATGACTCCTCTTGACATACTGTTGAAATGGGCTTTCATTCCTAAATTCTCAATAAATGCTCCATTCTGAAGTGATCCTGAAAGCCCCTCAAATCCGTAATAGATAAAAAAACATAAAAACACCCCGGTGATAAATGATATGATCTGGTTGTTCGATAATGTTGATGCAAATATTCCTATGGAAGTGTAGGCCATGATTAAGAACAGGGTTCCAAAATAGGATCCCAGTAAACTTCCCCTGTCCAATTCGTTAAGCGGTACAATGAGTTGATCGATTGTGATGATGTATAGGAGAGTTGGCACCAATGCTATGATGATCAGGAACAATGCACCAAAATATTTCCCCAATACGATATCTTTGAGAGATATGGGTTTGGTCAATAATAATTCTAGAGTACCCATTTTCATTTCTTCTGAAAAGGACCTCATGGTCACGGCCGGGATCAGGAATAGGAACACCCAGGGAACCAAATCGAAAAACGAATTCAGGTCGGCGAATCCATTGTCCATTATATTATAGCTGCCGTCGAAAACCCATAGGAACAAGCCGTTAATGATCAGGAAGATTGCAATGACCAGATACCCCATTGAAGAGGAAAAGAAAGAGCTTATTTCACGTTTTAATATAGCCTTCATTTATCGTGTTACGATCAGTTGAAATTAACGGTTATAGTATCTCTGTATTCCAATCCGAATAAGGTGGAAGCACTTCCTACCGTACTCGGGTTACTTTTATAGATGGCCAATTCCAGATATCCTGATGAATTCCAAATAGCGAGCTTTTTGCCATCTTCCTCACGTTTGCTCTTCGGTGTATCGAAATTGATCGCATCGCTGTAATGGGTATAGATGGTCTCGAATTTTGCGGTTCTGGCCCTAACCGAATATTTTCTACCCTTACCGATCTTGTCAAATAAGGATTTCGTGATGTTGGAAACAACATTACCGTAATTATCGATATAGATCACGTTACCTATCATCTGACTGCCTTCGGGGTTAATAACTGGTTTTATACCGGTTAATTGTTTGATACCACCTTGGTCATGTGATAGGTCCAGTATAGACTTTCCAATGACCTCCAATGTTCCCCCGCGTGCAATATGACAGGCTACTTTCACAAAGACATCCAGTACCGGGAAATTGGTATCGATACGATCATGAATATTGATCTCAACGATCTTTTCCGGTTTTATCTCAGAGGTCAGCATGGATATGATCCCATTATTGGCACAGATAAAGTAATGGCCGTCCAATAATACGGCGATGTGTTTGTTCTCCGGATTCAATTCTGAATCGATTCCCACAATATGAATGGTGCCTGCCGGGAAGCTCTTGTATGCATTTTGAATGATATAGGCTGCCTCAGTGATATGAAATGGAGAAACAGAATGTGAGATATCAACAATTCGAATGTCATCGATCTCATTATAGATCGCTCCCTTAACAGCCCCGGCAAAGTGATCTTTCTCACCAAAATCGGTTGTTAACGTGATAATTGCTCTGGGCATATTGTTGATATTTTCTTAAATCAAGTACCACAAAAATACTGTACTTTTGTGAGTAGCAAAAACAATTCATCGCTTTCAATAAATATTTTTAAAACTACTGCTTTTGAACGAACTCATAATCGAACTAACTGAAATCAGTCCAAGAGAATTTTTCGGTCAACATAATATCAACATCAACCTTATCAAAGATCATTTTCCAAAGCTCAAGATCGTGGCTCGTGGGAGCAAATTGATCGCTTATGGTGATGAGGAAATACTGGAAGAGTTTGATAAACGACTCACCATGCTTTTGGAGCATTTTGTGAAATACAATAAACTGGATGAGAATGTCATCGAACGGGTCTTGATGAGTACCAGTAAGGACGAATATGAGACTACAGAGAGCTCAAACGGTATTTTGGTGCATGGAGTCAATGGTAGAAAGATCAAAGCACAGACAAGCAATCAGCGGAAACTGGTGCAGATGACGACCGAAAACGACATGGTATTTGCTGTTGGGCCTGCTGGTACCGGTAAGACCTATACCGGAGTCGCATTGGCGGTACGGGCATTGAAGAACAAGCAGGTGAAAAGGATCATATTAACAAGACCTGCTGTTGAAGCAGGTGAGAACCTCGGTTTTCTTCCGGGCGATCTCAAAGAAAAATTAGATCCCTATATGCAACCATTGTATGATGCATTGCGGGATATGATTCCTCATGAGAAACTGGATTCCTATATTGAGAAAGGAGTTATTCAGATAGCTCCGCTGGCCTTCATGAGAGGACGAACATTGGACAATGCCTTCGTGATACTTGATGAAGCTCAGAATACCACCCATGCTCAGATGAAGATGTTCCTTACGCGTATGGGTAAAAATGCCAAATTCATGGTCACCGGAGACCCAGGTCAGATCGATCTGCCTCGCCGGGTGATCTCCGGACTGAAGGAAGCATTACTGGTACTGAAAGATGTCAAGGGGGTAGGAATGATCTACCTGGACGATAAGGATGTTATCAGACACCGACTGGTCAAAAAAGTGATCTCCGCCTATAAAGCTATTGAAAATACCGAATAAGAAATGAGTCAAACCATTACCAGCACCAATTTTAATTTCCCGGGTCAGAAGAGTGTGTATCGGGGAAAAGTTCGTGAAGTGTATACATTGGAAAACGATCTCTTATTGATGGTCGCTACCGACAGACTAAGCGCTTTCGATGTGGTGATGCCAAAGGGCATACCTTATAAGGGTCAGATATTGAACCAGATCGCCACTAAGATGATGCGTGATACAGAGGACCTGGTCCCTAACTGGCTAATTGCCACACCCGATCCCAATGTGGCTATTGGGGAAGCTTGTGAGCCATTTAAGGTTGAAATGGTGATTCGGGGTTACTTAAGTGGCCATGCAGCACGGGAATATAAATTGGGAAAAAGAATGATCTGTGGAGTAGAAATGCCCGATGGAATGATCGAAAACGATCGATTTCCAATCCCCATTATCACTCCTGCTACCAAGGCTGAAAAAGGAAATCACGATGAAGATATCTCCAGAGAGAATATTTTGAGAAGAGGCATTGTGTCTGAAGAGGATTATCTGATCCTGGAAGATTACACCAGAAAATTGTTTCAAAGAGGTTCTGAGATCGCTGCTGAAAGGGGATTGATCCTGGTAGATACCAAATATGAGTTCGGCAAGACCAAGGGGGGGAAGATCGTATTGATCGATGAGATCCACACACCAGATTCATCCCGATATTTCTATGCTGAAGGCTATGAAGAACGTCAAGCTAAGAAAGAACCTCAAAAGCAGCTGTCCAAGGAATTCGTAAGACAGTGGTTGATCCAGAACGGTTTTCAGGGACTGGAAGGTCAACAAGTCCCAAACATGAGCGATGAGTATATCGAAACAGTTTCAGAGCGTTATATAGAGCTTTATGAGAACATCACTGGGGAAGAATTTGTCAGAGAAGACATCTCCAACATCGAAGCCCGAATTGAGAAGAATGTGCTTCACTATTTAAAATAAGAGAGGGATTTCTATTCGTACACCCTTATAACCTGACCGCTTTCTTTTCCTTCAACACTTCTCACATAAGCATTGACTACTTTTTCCATGGAGATAGGGATGTGCCCGGGAAAGAAGTCCTTGTATTTTTCATAGGAGTCCTCAACCAGTCCAAGTGAGACCACATTAACGCGAATATCATTTTTCAATTCCAGTTCAAGCGCCTTGACAAAACTATGCAATGCACCATTCACCATGGCTGCACTCGTTGTTAGAGGAACTGGATCATCTGCTAATATGCCTGTTGAAAGGGTTATAGATCCACCGGAGTTCAAATAATTTCTACCGATCCGAACCAGATTCACCTGACCCATAAGTTTACTTTTGATTCCGATGTAAAAATCCTCTTCGGTCATGGTATCAAACTCATCCCATTTTGCCTCTCCCGCAATACATAGAATGGCATCCAATTCTCCTATGGACTCCAATGTGGAATGAATGGAATTACTATCTGCTATATCGATCTGTACATCACCTTGTGATCGTCCACCAACGATCACATCATGGTTTTTATTAAAATGATCAGCAACCTTTTTTCCAATAGTTCCATGACCACCGATGATTAAAATTTTCACTTTTTAAAAATTATTTAAAGTCATACTTTATTAGATCATTTCCTAAGTTAGATATATACAATGTACTGCCATCCTGAGAGAAGAACATACCTGTGATCAATCCAGGCAAAGGCTGGAATAGGCTAGGTGATAATAGTTCAAGTCGTTCCATTCCAAGATTGCTTCTACGGACCCATTCGTTGGTGACCT
>JAHEHC010000114.1 GCA_024644805.1 Flavobacterium sp.
CGATCAATTCATTAAATCGGGAATGTATAAGAATATATTGGTGATTGGTTCTGAGTATCATTCAGGAGGCCTTGATCTGACAACCCGAGGAAGGAGTGTGTCGGTGATTTTTGGTGATGGGGCAGGTGCAGCGGTTCTATCCAGGAGTGATGATGCCTCAAAAGGAATTTTATCAACGCATCTGCACAGTGAAGGTAAACATGCAAATGAGCTTACCGTAAACGGCCCAAGTATAGCCCGTTGGGTTCCTGAATATATTAATAATCCGGACGATCTTTCCTATTATCCTTATATGAATGGGACCTTTGTATTTAAAAATGCCGTTGTTCGATTTTCTGAGGTGATTCGGGAAGGATTGGAAGCCAATGAATTGCAGGTGGATGATATCGATATGCTTATTCCACATCAGGCAAATCTCAGGATCTCACAATTCATTCAAAAGAAATTCAGATTGACAGACGATAAGGTGTATAATAATATTCAACGTTATGGTAATACGACCGCTGCGTCCATACCCATTGCTTTGACCGAAGCCTGGGAAGAAGGTAAGATCAAGGAAGGCGATCTGGTTGTACTGGCTGCTTTTGGAAGCGGATTTACCTGGGGCAGTGCTATCATTAGGTGGTAACAGCTTCAATATTCTATAAAAGGAAACCCTCCAAAGCTTTACGCGAAGGAGGGTTTTTAATGTAACAAATGTTTATCACTAATGCGGTTAATTCAAATAAATCATAAACGGTTTGCCTATATTAAAGACTATTAATTGTAGTCTTAGTTTCACTGTTAATTCATTTTTAACAGAACAATAACACTTGCTCAAACGGATCTTAGAATATTCCACCGCCACCGCCAGACTTCACATCCTGATCTCTTTGCTTACGTGATTTTGCCTTGTATTTTCCACCACCGAATCGGTAGGATAGACTCACATTTACGGTATTGCTTTCCCAGTTGAATTCACCGGTTTGCTCGTATGGACTCTCTCCAACAAAACCAAATTTCATCGTGTCGAAGATATCATTGTAATTAATGCTGAAAGTACCTCTTCCTTCCCATAGACTATAACGGGCACCTACATTAACAAAATACATTGGATCTATCTCAAATTGAAGGGTCTTATTGGTCCCTCTATAGAAACCAAAAGCTGAAAGTGTCAATTTCTTGGTAACTTTAAAGTTGTTGAACATTCTAACATTCCAGGCTACCACATCGGCCTCACCATATTCTGTTACGATATCATCTTCAGTTGGATCTTCGATCTCAGGATCCAGGGTTTCAGCAAATCCAGACTGCACCTGTGAGTACAGATCGAAACTCGCGTTGAACATCCACCATTTTGTCGGGCGATAATTACCGGATACTTCAATACCATAGGCCGATGATTCATCAAAGTTATCGTAGGTCAGTATCTGCTTATTGGTATCTGTTCGATCTATGAACAATGCTCTGTTGATCTCATCACTGATGATGCGATAGAAGACACCCGCAGTAACACTTCCCGCTTTAAGGCTTCTGGTGTAATTGAATTCTGCCGAATTGGTGAATTGTGGCTGCAATTCAGTATTACCATAGGAAGAGATCAAAGGTGATGACCATTCTCTAATGGGGTTTACCTGACTGATTCCCGGACGGTCAACCCGTCTGCTATAGCTGATCTGGAACTGGTTCTTCTCAGATGGGGTATAGGTAAGAAATGCAGAAGGATAAACTTGGAAATAATCGTTGGTAAATGAACGTACCGTATTGGTGTCGGCTTTGACCTCAACTGTTTCAACACGGGCACCGATCTGGTAGGACCATTTTTCGTAATTCTTTCCATAGGTTGCATAGGCAGAATATATATCTCTTGTATAATCAAACTCGGTATCTGGAGTTGGGACCAATTCACCATTAGAATTAAAGGATAATCCTGTTGATTCATAATTGAGATTGGTATTGAACAATCTGGCCTCCAATCCGAATTCCAGCTTTGTGGACTCAGTCAGTGGATTCACATAATCCAGGTTTACGGTAAGACGTTCTCTATCGGTATCGACACCATCCATATAATCAGGAATTGGAGAGGCTCCAACAAACCTGAAATTGGTACCCTCATCACTATTATACCTATTGAAGTCGGCTTCCAATTCTATATTATGGCCTTCTTTATCGAAATCCAACTTATAATCGAAATTATAGGTAGATGATATATTATCGGTATCCTGAAAAAAGATTTGTGTTTGGTCCAATTCTGGCTCATCGATAAAATTCACATCAACCATACCATCGAATCTTCCATCATAAAGGTTCTGAGTGGTGAAAACAGATATGGTATTCTTCTCATTCAAATAGAAATCGACTCCTACTTTAAAGAGATTGGATTTGCTATTGTCCAGAAAGTCCATGGTTTGTGTGTTGTTAAAATCGGTTCTTTCGATAAAACCATCATTTTCTCTTTTTCCTACATTATTACTATAATTCCCATAAAGGTTGAATTTTCCATTTCGATAGTTTAAGTCAAAGGACCCATTGAATCTGGCCTGCTTTTCCCAGGTCACACCAGTACTGATATTACCATTGGTGCCCAGTTTCACGTTCTTATGAAGTATTATATTGATAATTCCACTCATTCCTTCCGGATTGTATTTTGCTGAAGGGTTGGTAATCAGTTCGATCTGCTTGATCGCACTCGATGGGATCTGCTTCAATAATTGATCTACCGGAACATTGGAAAGCTTTCCATCGACCATCACCTGAACATTTTGATTACCTCTTAAAGAAAGGGCGCCAGTTTGCTGGTCTACATTCACAGAGGGTAAATTGTTCATGATATCGGATGCAGTTGGTCCTGCGGTGATCAGATCTTTTCCAACGGTGATCACTTTTCTGTCTAGTTTCTGTTTTATGGTTGTATTTTCAGCAACCACAACAACTTCATCCAAGGCTTCAACATCTTCTTCCAGTTCAATTCGTCCCATATCCACCTTTCTATTCTTTCGGCTTAGATCAATTTCAGAGGAATAGGTCTTATACCCAATGAATGTTATGGAAACATTTATCTTACCAAAAGGTATATCTATCACTTTAAATTCACCATTGTCATCGGTGATCCCTCCAGTGATGATCTCGCCATTCAGGTCTTTTATGACCACGGTGACATATGGAATGGGTTGTTGTAGATTTTTATCGAACACCACTCCGGAGAGTGTGCCATCTTTATCCGATTCCGGATCGGGATCGGGATCTGTTACGTTAAATGCAAAAGTTGATACACTTAGCAACAATGCTAATAAAATAGTTAGTTTTTTCATTTTCTGATTGAAGAATTTGTTAGTTATGAATTCAGATCTTGTTGTCTTTGTGATAAAATCGGACCAAGAACTGTAATTTATGGTTTCAAATATGACGACCATTAAAATTTTCTGTTACATGTAATAGACCTATTTAACATTTTTTAACAAATAAGCCCAAAGAGTACTCTTTGGGCCTTTTGCTTTACTGCTATTATTAACACTAACCATCAACGTAAAAATATCACAGTAAAGAGTGAAATATTTCTATTTTATAGACGTACCTCTACAAGAATTGTTACATTTAAAACTATTTTTTAACATACTTTTCAAGATATGGAATCAAAAAAGACCTTGATAATAGGTGCCAGTACAAAACGAATGCGCTATTCGAATATGGCCATTCGACGGTTATTGGAACATGGTCATTCTGTGCTTGGAATCGGAAGGAGCGGTGGAAGCATATTGGGGGTCGAGGTCAATATAGGAAAGGAATATTATAAAGATATCGACACGGTCTCATTGTATATAAATAGGAGCATCCAACCCGAATACTATGAGTATATCATTGCATTGAATCCCAAAAGAGTGATATTCAACCCGGGTACTGAAAATCCAGAATTCTACGAGATCTTAAAAGAGAATAAAATTAAGATTGAAATTGCCTGTACCTTAGTACTTCTTAGAACGGATCAATATTAATCCTAAAAAAGTGAGTAGTCCGTTCAATGGAAGAAGCTCATAACCTATGATATATCCACCCAGATATTCGGAAGGGATCTGTCCTATGATATATACGATCAGAACAGAACATAATGATACCAACCAAACATAACGGTCCTTGACCTTATATTTTGTAAAGATTCCAAAAGCAAATAATCCCAATAAAGGTCCATAAGTATAGCCGGCAACAGTTAAAAGACTGTCGATCACATTTCTGTCGAGAACGTATTTAAAAATGATTATAACGATGACCAATAGGACGCTCATCAGGATATGCATTCTTTTTCTGATCTTCTTCTGTTGGGCTTTTGGTTTATGTTCAATATCCAGAAAATCGACACAGAAAGAAGTGGTTAAGGAAGTCAAAGCACTATCCGCACTGCTGTAGGCAGCTGCGATAAGTCCCAACATGAAAGTCACGGCCAATGTAATGCCAAGGCCACTATTTAAGGCTATCTCTGGAAAAAGAAGGTCGGTCTTTGGTTGTCCATCCATTAGGGGAATTCCAACGCCATTCTTTTTGGCATAGATGAAAAGAAGGGCTCCAAGAAGCATAAACAGAAAGGTGACCGCTACCAATACAAAACTGAAGGAAACCATATTCTTTTGAGCTTCCTTTAAGTTTTTGCAAGTAAGGTTCTTTTGCATCATGTCCTGATCAAGCCCCGTCATACATATCGTAATGAACATACCTCCGATAAAAGATTTTATAAAATGGTTCCTTTGGAGAAAATCATCAAAGAAGAGGATGCGATCATAACTTTTGAATTCATCTGAAGCAAGAAATTCTCCGAAGCTCCATCCAAGATCCTTATTGATAAAATAAATGGACAGACATACAGCGATCACCATAAGGAGTGTTTGCAAAGTGTCGGTCCAGACAATGGTTTTTATACCACCTCGTTTGGTGTAGATCCATATCAATAAAATGGATATGATCACAGTGATCTCGAAAGGAACATCCCAATTGTCAAACACAAACTGTTGCAAAACAATGGCCACCAGGAACAACCTGAATGCTGCTCCCAAAACTCTGGATATGAAGAAAAAGAAGGCTCCGGTCTTATGACTCACCACTCCAAATCGATCGAGGAGATATTCATAGATCGAGGTGACATTCAGGCGATAATAAATAGGGAGTAATACAAATGCCACAATAATATATCCGAACAAATAACCAAGAACTACCTGAAAATAACTGAATTGCGATCCTTCGATCCAACCGGGGACCGAAATAAAGGTCACCCCGCTCAAAGATGCTCCGATCATCCCGAAAGCAACCACATACCAGGGAGATTGTTTTCCTGCCTTGAAGAAATCGATATTGGAATCATTCTTTCCAGTGAAATAAGATATCAGAAGTAAAATTCCAAAGTAACCTGCTATAAGTAATAGTATGTGTAGTGGTTGCATATTTATATTTAACGATTCGAGTGGTGGTAAAAATACAAAGTTAGCTTATGCTGAACGTTTATAATTTCATATATTTAGTCTTGGGTATGGAGAATCAGTTTATTCTAAATAGATCAGAGTTCAAATACCTGTATTAGAATACTAAAAAAAAAAGTAATGAAAAAGAAATTATTGCTAGCAATAGCTTTGCTAATTGTTTTTACAAAGTCACAATCACAGGATTATCTCAGAATGATCGAAGAAGGAACCCATTCTGTGGAAGAGATCATCTCCCATGCTGAGTCTTATTTTGAAATTATCGGAAAAGAAAGAGGAAGCGGCTATATTCAATTCAAAAGATGGGAATATATGGCCAAGCGGTTGATGAATGAAGAGGGTTATCTACCATCGTTGACCGAGAATGTAGATGAATTGGAACGATATAATGCCTATTTGAATGAAACAGCTGCTGATCGTCAGCCCTTAACCGATAATTGGGTCGAATTGGGTCCATCCGATTGGAATGCTACAACCAGCTGGAACCCCGGGGTGGGACGGGTAACCGGAATAGCGGTTGACACCAACGACAATGATCATATAATCATTGGAGCGAATACCGGTGGTGTATGGAGAACTACCGATGGAGGTGCAAACTGGACTCCATTGACCGATTATTATTCCAATTTGTATGTATATTCTGTTGCTATCGATCCTTCAGATCCAAGTGTCTATTTCTTTGGATCTAATAGTGGATTAATTTATAAATCAACCGATTCAGGAGCGACCTGGGATCATTTGGGAACCATCGGAAATTCCTCGGTGAATAAGATCCTATTGCATCCAACAAATTCAAATATCATGTTTGCAACTGCGGGAAATGCTGGAATTTATCGGTCTACAGATGGTGGTGCTAGCTGGTCTTCCGCAGTATCTGATAGTAAAGGGTATGATGTAGAATTCAGTCCCGGTGATCCTATGGTGGTCTTTGCTTCAGGGAGTGGTTTCCATAAGTCTGTTGATGGCGGCGCATCGTTTACAACTATTGGAGGCTTTAACAGCGGACCTAAAATGATTGGAATCTCAGCAAATAATACCAACAGGGTGTATGTGCTGGAGGCCGATAATGGAGTCTTTGGAGGATTCTATGTATCCAACGATACGGGTGCATCATTTACTGAGATC
>JAHEHC010000031.1 GCA_024644805.1 Flavobacterium sp.
ACTTGCAACTCGAATAGTTCCACTAGATCCAGCTAAATGAAGCTTTTCTTGAGGATTAGTCGTATTGATTCCAACTTGCCCCAACATGCATTGAAAAGAAAAAAGTAATATAATAATTAAGTGTTTCATACCCCAAATAAACTGATGATAAACTTATAATTACAAATATCGTTAAATCAACAAGTTAATGCCAAACTTAATTATTAACAAATCAATTATGTAGTAAAATTACTACAATTCGACAACGGGTATTTAATACTCGTTGAAATACTATTTTAGAGGAATTTTAGATTAAAAACAAAACTATAATGGCTATTTGTTAAAACCTAGATGAAAGAATCCTTTTAGTTTTAAAAAAACCTTGGCAACATCGTTTTTGTTTTTTAAGCTTCTCCAGTGGGTCCGTAATTCAATGGTAAAGGAGGTTGATCATTGTCTTTGATCACACCATGTGCATTTTCAAAACGCTTGACATTATCATTCAAAGCTTTAAGAAAACGCTTTGCATGTTGTGGAGTGAGAATGATCCTCGATTTCACTTTGCTTTTTGGTAAGCCTGGCATGATCGTAACAAAATCTACCACAAATTCAGAGACTGAATGATTGATGATCGCCAAATTGCTATAGATACCCTGAGCTACTTTTTCGTCCAGTTCTATATTGATCTGCCCTTTTTTCGTTTTTTTAGGATCTGCCATGATGTTTTTATTTTTTATTACGCTATAAATAGGTCTAATCGAGCGAAGTCGAAATGTCGTTAATATGACTTCACGACTTCGCTCGAACTGACTTAATTAGTTATAATTCACCTCTTGTTTTTCGCGGGTCATCTTTTCCAACTCTTCCTTGGATCCCACTATTAGAGTGTCGTAATTTCTCATACCTGTTCCGGCTGGGATCTTATGACCAACGATCACATTCTCCTTAAGCCCCTCCAGATAATCCACTTTACCGTTCACTGCAGCTTCATTCAACACCTTGGTGGTTTCCTGGAAGGAAGCCGCCGAGATAAATGACTTGGTCTGTAATGAAGCTCTTGTTATTCCCTGTAATATTGGGGTTGCTGTTGCAGGAACTGCGTCCCTGGCCTCAACCAGTGCCTTATCGGCTCTTCTTAGTATGGAATTCTCATCTCTAAGTTGACGTGGTGTAACGATCTGACCTTCTTTCAAATTCTCAGATTCTCCACCGCTTTCAATAACCTTCATACCAAAGATCTTATCGTTCTCATCGATGAAATCTCGTTTATGGGCCAATTGATTCTCTAGGAAAACGGTATCTCCCGGATCAATTATTTGAACCTTTCGCATCATTTGTCTAACGATCACTTCAAAATGCTTATCATTGATCTTCACTCCTTGCAAACGATAGACTTCCTGAACCTCATTCACCAAATACTGCTGAACTGCAGATGGTCCTTTGATCTTTAAGATATCTGTCGGAGTTGTTGCACCATCTGAAAGCGGCATTCCCGCTCTAACATAATCGTTCTCCTGAACCAATATCTGATTGGATAACTTCACCAAGTAACGCTTAACGTCACCCGATTTAGCCTCAACAATGATCTCCCTGTTACCTCTTTTTATCTTACCGAAAGAAACAACACCATCGATCTCACTGACAACAGCTGGATTCGAAGGATTCCTCGCTTCGAACAATTCGGTTACTCTTGGCAGCCCTCCTGTGATATCTCCAGCTTTAGAAGATTTCCTTGGAATCTTAACCAGGATCTTACCTACTTTGATCTTTTCTTGATCGTCAACGATCAGGTGAGCACCAACTGGTAAGTTGTAGGATCGGATAATATTACCTTTAGTATCCAAGATCAGCAATGTTGGAATCTTCCTCTTATCTCTTGATTCAGAGATCACTTTTTCCTGGAATCCGGTCTGTTCATCGATCTCAACCTGATAGGTCACCCCTTGTTCCAGGTTCTCATATTTCACCTTACCGGAGAATTCAGAGATGATCACTCCGTTGAACGGATCCCATTTACAAACTACATCTCCCTTTTTAACTGACTGGCCATTCTTAACAAAAATGGATGATCCATAAGGAATGTTATTGGTACTGAGTGTTATCCCGGTTTTCTTATCGATCAATTTGATCTCAGAAGTTCTGGATATAACGATATCAACCTTGTTCCCATCATTGTCTTCTCCCTTAACGGTCTTAAGATCTTCTATTTCAACTTTACCGTCAAATTTAACGGTTAATTTATTCTCTTCTGAAATGTTACCGGCTACCCCTCCAACGTGGAATGTACGCAGTGTAAGCTGTGTTCCGGGTTCACCAATAGATTGTGCTGCAACTACACCTACAGCCTCTCCAATTTGAACCATTTTGTTGGTGGCCAAATTTCGACCGTAACAGGAAGAGCAAATTCCTTTTTTGGCTTCACAGGTCAGTGGAGAACGCACTTCGATTGATTCTAATGGTGAATCATCAATGATCCGCGCCACCTTATCGGATATATGTCCGCCAGTTTCAACTAAGAGTTCTTTAGTAAGGGGGTGATACACATCATGTAGCGATGTCCTACCCAATATCCTTTCCGCTAACGTTTCAACGATCTCCTCGTTCTTCTTCAGAGGGGAGACCTCAATACCTCGAAGAGTACCACAATCTTCAATATTCACAATGACATCCTGAGATACATCTACCAATCTTCTGGTCAAATAACCAGCATCTGCTGTTTTCAAAGCGGTATCTGCTAATCCCTTACGGGCACCGTGAGTTGATATGAAGTATTCAAGAATGGAAAGTCCTTCTTTAAAGTTTGAAAGAATCGGGTTCTCAATGATCTCACCACCTCCTGCACTGGATTTCTTTGGCTTAGCCATCAATCCACGCATACCGGTAAGCTGCCTGATCTGTTCCTTACTACCTCGTGCTCCGGAATCCAACATCATATACACTGAATTGAATCCTTGCTGGTCTTCACGAATTCTCTTCATAGACAATTCGGTCAATTCAGCATTGGTAGCTGTCCATATATCGATCACCTGGTTATAACGTTCGTTATTGGTGATCAATCCCATATTATAGTTTCCTATGATAGCATCAACCTGTTTATTGGCATCGTCGATCATAATTTGTTTTTCCTCAGGAATGATGATATCTCCTAAACTGAATGACAATCCACCTTCAAAGGCAAATTTATACCCCAAGGCTTTGATCTCATCCAGAAAAGCTGCTGTAGCAGGTACTGAAGTAACCCGTAGAATATCTCCAATGATATCCCGCAACGATTTCTTAGTAAGAACTTCATTGATAAATCCAGCTGCTTCAGGCACTTGTTCATTGAAGATCACTCTTCCCACTGTAGTGGTAATGATCTGATTCACCAATTCTCCTTTATCATTGAAATCCTTAGTTCTGATCCTGATCTCAGCATTCAGATTGACTTTCTTCTCATTATAGGCAATGATCACTTCTTCTGCCGAATAGAAGGTCAATCCTTCTCCCAAGACCTTATGATCCTTGGTCGACTTTCTTAGTTTGGTCATATAATAAAGACCAAGTACCATATCCTGTGAAGGTACGGCAACTGGTGATCCATTTGCCGGGTTCAGGATATTATGAGACGCCAACATCAATAGTTGGGATTCCAATATCGCTTCCGGTCCTAATGGTAAATGGACCGCCATCTGATCCCCATCGAAATCGGCATTGAAAGCCGTACAGGCCAATGGATGTAACTGAATTGCTTTTCCTTCGATCAATTTCGGTTGAAATGCCTGTATACCTAAACGGTGTAAGGTTGGAGCCCGGTTTAAAAGTACGGGATGCCCTTTAAGAACATTCTCCAAGATATCCCAAACAACCGGTTCCTTCTTGTCTATGATCTTCTTAGCTGATTTCACAGTCTTTACAATTCCCCTTTCGATCAGTTTACGTATGATGAATGGCTTATACAATTCAGCAGCCATATCCTTAGGAATACCACACTCAAACAATTTAAGCTCTGGACCGACTACGATCACAGAACGTGCTGAATAATCAACTCGTTTTCCTAAAAGGTTTTGTCTGAAACGCCCTTGCTTTCCTTTCAATGAATCGGAAAGAGACTTTAATGGACGGTTCGAAGAGGTCTTCACCGCTGAAGACTTTCTGGTATTGTCGAACAGGGAATCGACTGATTCCTGTAGCATTCGTTTTTCATTTCTAAGGATCACCTCAGGTGCCTTGATCTCCATCAAACGCTTCAAACGATTATTCCTAATGATCACCCTACGGTAAAGATCATTTAGATCGGATGTAGCAAATCGCCCTCCATCAAGAGGCACCAATGGTCTCAATTCCGGTGGAATGATAGGGATCACTTTCATGATCATCCATTCCGGTTTATTCTCACGATTCTGGTTCGCTTCACGCAATGCTTCAACGACCTGAAGTCTCTTTAGAGCTTCGGTCTTTCTTTGCTTGGAAGTTTCATTATTCGCTTTATGTCTTAATTTGAATGATAATGCATCCAGATCGATACGTCTCAATAATTCTATCAAACATTCGGCACCCATCTTGGCAATGAACTTGTCCGGATCGGTATCTTCTAAATACTGATTTTCCTGTGGAAGGGAATCAACGATATTCAAATATTCCTCTTCTGTCAGGAAGTCCATCTTTTTAACAGGTTCCCCTTCTTCGTTCTTAGCAATACCCGGCTGAATTACAACATAACGCTCGTAATACGTGATCATGTTCAATTTCTTTGATGGGAGTCCTAAGAGATATCCTATCTTGTTAGGGAGACTTCTGAAATACCAGATGTGTGCTACAGGAACCACCAAATTGATGTGCCCTACGCGATCACGGCGGACTTTCTTTTCGGTTACCTCAACACCACACCGGTCACAAACGATCCCTTTATAACGGATTCTCTTGTATTTTCCACAGGCACATTCATAGTCTTTGATCGGACCAAAGATCCGCTCACAGAATAACCCATCACGTTCCGGTTTATGTGTACGATAATTAATTGTTTCAGGTTTTAAAACTTCACCTCGGGATTCAGCCAAAATCGCCTCAGGAGAAGAAAAACCAATCGAAATCTTATTAAATTTCTTAACTACTGCTTCTTTATTTCTTGCCATAATGCTTTGTAATAAGCTTTGTTGTTGTATTTATAGAAGTTGACCAAGTCACTTCGAACAATCTAATTTTAGATTGATAATATCCCTATCGGGATCATATTATTCTTCCAATCTGATATCCAGACCCAATCCTTTCAATTCATGCATCAATACATTGAATGATTCAGGCAGACCAGGTTCTGGCATCGCCTCACCTTTCACTATCGATTCATAGGTCTTGGCTCTACCGATCACATCATCCGACTTCACAGTAAGGATCTCTCTAAGCGTACTGGATGCTCCATAAGCTTCCAAAGCCCACACTTCCATCTCTCCAAATCGCTGTCCTCCAAATTGAGCCTTACCACCTAGTGGTTGCTGTGTGATCAATGAATAGGGTCCAATAGACCTTGAGTGCATCTTATCATCCACCATATGACCCAATTTCAGCATATAGATCACACCAACTGTTGCAGCTTGATCGAACCGTTCTCCGGTACCACCATCATAAAGGTAGGTATGTCCGAATCTTGGTACTCCAGCTTCATCTGTAAGTTCATTGATCTGATCCAGGGAAGCTCCATCAAAAATAGGCGTTGCATATTTGCGACCCAGTTTCTGACCAGCCCAACCCAATACGGTCTCATAGATCTGACCAATATTCATACGGGAAGGTACCCCAAGTGGATTAAGAACGATATCAACAGGAGTTCCATCTTCTAAGAAAGGCATATCCTCTTGACGAACGATCCTTGCAACGATACCTTTATTTCCATGGCGACCAGCCATCTTATCACCTACTTTTAGTTTTCGTTTTTTAGCAACGTAAACCTTAGCCAATTTTAAGATACCTGATGGAAGTTCATCTCCAACGGTGATCGCAAATTTCTCACGACGTAAGTTTCCTTGAAGGTCATTTTCCTTGATCTTATAATTATGGAGTAGATCGGCCACCAATTCGTTGGTCTTATTACTGGTAGTCCATTTACCACCCGTTAGATGTGTGAAGTCTTCAAACTCATTCAACATCTTCAAGGTGAATTTCTTTCCTTTTGGAAATACAACCTCACCGAGATCATTGTTGACACCTTGAGCTGTTTTACCACTAACGATCTGGAATAATTTTTCAACCAGGATCTTTCTTAGTTCTTCAAATTTAACATCGTACTTTTCCTCAAGTACTGCGATGTCTTCCTTATCTTGAGCTCTTCTTCGTTTATCCTTGATGGATCTTGAAAATAATTTCTTGTCGATCACCACACCATTTAGGGATGGGGATGCTTTAAGAGATGCGTCTTTTACATCTCCTGCCTTATCACCAAATATGGCTCTAAGTAGTTTCTCTTCTGGAGTTGGATCACTTTCACCTTTTGGTGTGATCTTTCCGATAAGTATATCACCGGGCTTGACCTCAGCTCCAATTCGAATCATTCCATTCTCATCGAGATCTTTGGTTGCCTCCTCTGAAACGTTTGGGATATCATTGGTCAATTCTTCATTACCCAATTTGGTATCCCGTACTTGAAGTGAGTACTCATCGATATGGATCGAAGTAAATATATCCTGTCGAACCACTTTTTCTGAGATCACGATGGCATCCTCAAAATTATATCCTTTCCATGGCATGAAAGCCACTTTCATATTTCTTCCAAGGGCCAGTTCTCCATTTTGAGTGGCATACCCTTCACAAAGCACCTGTCCTTTTTTGACCTTGTCCCCTTTTCTTACGATAGGTTTCAGGTTGATCGATGTACTTTGATTGGTCTTTCTGAATTTTACGAGTTGATAGGTTTTTGAATCTCCATCAAAACTCACCAATTTCTCATCCTTTGCTCTGTTGTATTTTATGGTGATCTCATTCGCATCAACATATTCAACAACTCCGTCACCTTCGGCATTTATCAATACTCTCGAATCGGATGCAACTTGTCGTTCCAATCCAGTCCCTACAATGGGGGAATCCGCTTTCATCAAAGGAACAGCCTGACGCATCATATTCGATCCCATCAAGGCACGGTTTGCATCATCGTGCTCAAGGAATGGTATCAGGGAAGCTGAAATGGATGAGATCTGATTAGGAGCTACATCAGTATAATGTACTTCCTTAGGATCTACAACCGGGAAATCGCCTTCCATTCTGGCAATGACTCGATCTGAATTGATCGTGCCATCTTTCTTGATTTCAATATGAGCCTGAGCAATGAGTTTCTCTTCTTCTTCTTCCGCAGTAAGATAGATCGGAGGATTTTCCAGATCGATCTTTCCATTCTCAACTTTTCGATATGGAGTTTCCAAAAACCCAAGATTGTTCACCTTTGCAAATACTGAAAGGGAAGATATGAGCCCGATATTTGGACCTTCAGGAGTTTCGATCGGACACAATCTACCATAGTGGGTAAAGTGAACATCACGAACCTCAAATCCGGCTCTTTCACGAGATAGACCACCAGGCCCCAATGCAGATAGTCGACGCTTATGCGTGATCTCAGCAATTGGATTGGTTTGATCCATGAATTGAGAAAGCTGGTTGGTTCCAAAGAATGAATTAATTACAGATGACAGGGTCTTCGCATTGATCAGATCAATTGGAGTGAACACCTCATTATCACGAACATTCATTCTCTCCCTTATGGTTCGGGCCATACGAGCTAAACCAACACCGAATTGAGATGAAAGCTGCTCACCAACTGTACGCACACGTCTGTTGGACAAGTGATCGATATCATCGATCTCGGCCTTTGAATTGATCAATTCGATCAAATATTTTATAATGGTAATGATATCTTCCTTGGTCAGTACCAATTTGTTGATATCGATATCCAGACCCAATTTCTTGTTCATTCTAAACCGCCCAACCTCACCAAGATTGTATCGTTGATCACTGAAGAACAATTTATTGATAATACCCCGAGCTGTTTCCTCATCTGGTGGCTCGGCATTACGTAATTGTCTGTATATATGTTCTACGGCTTCCTTCTCGGAATTGGTAGGGTCCTTTTGTAAGGTGTTGTGAATGATCGCATAATCAGATTGAAGATTCTCCTCTTTATGGAGTAAGATAGTGCCAGATCCTGAATCGATTATTTCTTCAATATGTTCTTTTTCAAGAATGGTGTCACGGTCCAATACAATTTCGTTTCGTTCAATAGAAACTACTTCTCCAGTATCTTCATCCACAAAATCTTCATGCCAGGTCTTTAACACACGAGCTGCCAATTTTCTACCCAAGTATCTTTTAAGCCCCGTTTTGGTGGCTTTGATCTCTTCGGCAAGATCGAAAATTTCCAAAATATCCTTATCTCTTTCATATCCAATAGCACGGAAGAGCGTAGTAACTGGTAATTTTTTCTTTCTATCGATATAGGCATACATCACGCTGTTGATATCGGTAGCGAATTCGATCCAGGAACCTTTAAAAGGAATTACACGAGCTGAATACAATTTTGTTCCATTAGCGTGGAATGATTGTCCAAAGAAAACCCCTGGAGAACGGTGTAATTGTGAAACGACCACACGCTCAGCTCCATTGACCACGAAAGTACCACTTGGCGTCATATACGGGATCGTACCCAAATAAACGTCCTGCACTATGGTTTCAAAGTCCTCATGCTCGGGATCGGTACAATATAATTTCAATCGAGCTTTTAACGGAACACTGTAGGTCAATCCCCTCTCGATACATTCCTGAATGGTATATCGTGATGGATCAACAAAGTAGTCTAAAAACTCTAGTACGAATTGGTTACGAGTGTCGGTAATCGGGAAATTTTCCAAGAAGGTCTTATAAAGCCCTTCATTTTCTCTTTGCTCAGATTTGGTTTCCAACTGGAAAAAATCCTGAAAAGATTTGATTTGAATATCCAGAAAATCAGGATATTCAGGTTTATTCTTTACGGTGGAAAAATTCAATCTTTCAGTTTGCGTTGCTGACATCTATGGATGAATTTTAATTTAAAATAAAAAAATGAAAACGTATATTAATGATCAAACCACTATATACGCAAAATGGTCTAGGTCTATCCCACCATATGGGAAGACCTAAACCTAAAGGGTTGGTGCTTAGGGAGCTTATTTAAGCTCAACCTCAGCTCCAGCTTCTTCTAACTGCGTTTTTAAAGCTTCAGCTTCGTCTTTTGCAACACCTTCTTTAATTGGAGATGGTGCATTATCTACTAATCCTTTTGCGTCTTTAAGACCCAATCCTGTAAGTTCTTTTACCAGTTTTACAACTGCCAATTTAGAAGCTCCAGGAGCGGTAAGGACAACATCAAATTCTGATTTTTCATCCTCTGCATCACCACCGCCAGCGGCACCACCACCAGCAGCAACTGCAACTGCAGCAGCAGCGGGCTCAATACCGTATTCTTCTTTTAATATATTAGCTAACTCGTTCACTTCTTTTACGGTCAAGTTAACCAATTGTTCTGCGAAATCTTTTAAATCTGCCATTTTCTATCGTTTTAAGTAATTTTAATTATAATATATTCTGATTCTTGTTTTATCCTTCTTTTTCGGACAAGGTCTTGACAATACCTGCTAATTTACCACCACTTGATTTAAGTGCAGAGATAACATTCTTGGCAGGGGACTGTAATAGTCCGATTATATCGCCAATCAATTCATCCTTGGACTTAATATTCTCTAAAGCATCCAATTGCTCATCTCCAATATAGATGGCTTCTTCAATAAATGCTCCTTTAAGTAAGGGTTTTTTAGTCTTCTTTCTGAAGGCTTTGATCACCTTTGCGGGTGCATTGCTCGTTTCAGAGATCATTAATGAGGTATTACCAACAAGGACGTCGGATAATTCTCCAAAGTCCTTTTCGGTACTATCCATTGCTTTTTTAAGCAAGGTATTCTTAACTACCGATAATTTCACACCTGCTTTAAAGCAAGCTCTTCTCAACCTACTGGTTGAACCTGCATCAAGACCCGAAATATCTGCGAGATAAATCGTTTGATTTTCGGTTAGCTGGGCAGTAAGATGATCGATTACCTTTGATTTTTCTTTTCTAGTCATACGTTCTAAATTTTACTACTCAGTAAATCTTTTCGTGTCAATTTCAACACCAGGGCTCATGGTACTGGACAAATAGATGCTTTTAATATAAACACCTTTTGCGGCCTGAGGTTTCAATTTAACAAGTGTGGTTATTAGTTCTTTTGCATTTCCGGCAATCTTATCAGCATCGAATGATGCTTTTCCAATTGCTGCATGTACTATTCCGGTCTTATCCACTTTGAAGTCGATCTTACCGGCCTTCACATCAGAAACAGCTTTAGCGATATCCATAGTAACTGTTCCAGTCTTAGGGTTAGGCATTAATCCACGCGGACCTAATACTCGTCCCAATGGTCCTAATTTACCCATCACACTTGGCATCGTTACTATCACATCGACATCTGTCCAACCTCCTTTGATTTTATCGAGGTACTCGTCCAAACCTACATAATCTGCACCAGCTTCCTTTGCTTCAGCTTCCTTATCAGGAGTAACTAAAGCCAAAACCTTTACATCTTTTCCGGTTCCATGAGGTAGTGTTACCACACCACGAACCATCTGATTGGCCTTTTTAGGGTCAACATTAAGACGTACAGCTAAGTCTACGCTGGCATCAAATTTTACGTTGGTTATATCTTTAATTAAAGCAGAAGCGTCGGATAGACTATAGGTCGTATTTGGCTCTATTTTAGCCTGAGCTTCCTTTTGCTTTTTTGTTAATCTTGCCATTTTATAGATTCTTTTTCAGATTAAAAAGGTGCATTACCTTTTATTTTCACTCCCATAGATCGTGCAGTACCAGCTACCATTTTCATTGCAGACTCAATTGTGAATGCATTCAGATCGGCCATTTTATCTTCGGCGATCACCTTCACTTGGTCCCAGGAAATATTAGCAACCTTATTAACGTGTGGCTCACCAGATCCTTTTTTGATCTTAGCGGCTTCGAGGATCTGTACTGCTGCTGGGGTGGTCTTAATTACAAAATCAAACGATTTGTCTTTATATACCGTAATAGCAACAGGCAATACTTTACCTTGTTTATCTTGAGTCCTTGCATTGAATTGCTTACAGAACTCCATAATGTTCACACCGGCAGCACCTAAAGCTGGTCCTACGGGTGGTGAAGGGTTAGCCACTCCTCCTCGTACTTGCAACTTTACTACTTTATCTACTTCTTTTGCCATGTTTAATAATTTAAATTTGGTCGATTCTTAGTGGAAGCCAAAGAACAAACCTATTTATAGCGTGTAACAATTAAATTTTCTCTACTTGCATGTAACTGAGTTCCAATGGGGTCTTTCTTCCGAAAATCTTAACCATGACCTCAAGTTTGCGTTTTTCTTCATTTATTTTTTCAACCGTACCGTTAAAACCATTAAATGGTCCATCGATCACTTTCACCGTTTCACCGATAACATACGGTATATTTACATTTTCATCTTGAACCGATAGTTCATCAACTTTTCCTAACAACCTATTTACTTCGGCTGGCCTTAATGGAACAGGATCTCCTCCTTTTACTTCACCTAAAAATCCGATCACACCATTGATGGATTTGATGATATGGGGAATCTCACCTTCCAGGTTGGCCTGGATCATGATATAGCCCGGAATGAAAACACGTTCCTTGTTGATCTTCTTACCATTACGTATTTGGATCACTTTTTCGGTAGGCACAAGAACCTGTTCGATAGAATCCTGAAGGTTCAATCGATTGATCTCAGATTCAATATACTCCTTGATCTTATTCTCCTTTCCGCTTACTGAGCGGACCACATACCATTTTTTTGTACTACTCTCGGTCATACTTTTATGACTTAATCCATTGGAAATACTGACCAATAGCTTTACTAAATACAGTATCTACTCCAAATACAGCTAAAGCCAGAACAACTGAGAATGCTGCAACGATTACTGTGAGACGTTGTGCTTCAGACCATGAAGTCCAAGTCACGTGGTTTCTTAGTTCGTTATACGATTCTTTAATATAGTTGATCATACTCCTGTTTTAATTATTCCTTATTATTGTCTTTTTTCAAAGTCCATTTCATTGGCACGGGTTGAGAGACTTCCCTCGACTACGCTCGGGATAAACTTCTCGTCCTCATGACTAATTCATTTTAGCACGGGTTGAGAGACTCGAACTCCCGACACCTGGTTTTGGAGACCAGTGCTCTACCAACTGAGCTAAACCCGTAATTAAGGGTGCTTTTATGCCACCTAATTTCTGGTCAGCTAAGCTTTACCCATTTATAAAAGTCAAGGCATCCCGCTTTAGCGGGACACCTTATAGACCTATTACTAAACTTGGTTTAGTCTAATATTTCAGTTACCTGACCTGCACCTACAGTTCTACCACCTTCACGGATAGCGAATCGTAGACCAATATTCATTGCAATTGCTTGCAATAGATCAACAGTAATTGTAAGGTTATCACCTGGCATTACCATTTCAACACCATCAGGAAGGTTAATGTTTCCTGTTACATCAGTTGTACGAACGTAGAACTGAGGACGGTAGTTATTATGGAATGGAGTGTGACGACCACCTTCTTCTTTTTTAAGGATATAGACCTCAGCTTTGAATTTAGCATGAGGAGTTACCGATCCTTGCTTACAGATCACCATACCTCTTCTGATCTCGGTCTTTTCAATACCTCTTAATAAGATACCAACGTTATCTCCAGCTTCACCACGATCTAAGATCTTACGGAACATCTCTACCCCAGTTACTGTTGAAGTTAATTTTTCAGCACCCATACCGATGATATCAACAGCATCACCCGTGTTAGCAACACCAGTCTCAATACGACCAGTTGCAACAGTTCCACGACCAGTAATAGAGAATACATCTTCAACAGGCATCAAGAATGGCTTATCAACATCACGTTGTGGCAATTCGATCCAAGTATCAACTGCTTCCATTAGTTCAACTACAGTATCCACCCACTTTTGTTCTCCGTTAAGAGCACCTAAAGCAGATCCAGCAATAACAGGTCCGTTATCACCATCATACTCATAGAAGCTTAATAGTTCTCTGATCTCCATCTCAACCAATTCAAGAAGTTCTTCATCGTCTACCATGTCTACTTTATTCATAAACACAACGATACGAGGAATACCAACCTGACGTCCTAAAAGGATGTGCTCACGAGTTTGTGGCATAGGACCATCTGTAGCAGCAACTACAAGTATAGCTCCATCCATCTGAGCAGCACCAGTTACCATGTTCTTAACATAATCCGCGTGACCTGGACAGTCTACATGTGCATAGTGACGATTTGCTGTTTGGTATTCTACGTGAGAAGAGTTGATCGTAATCCCTCTTTCTTTTTCTTCAGGTGCATTATCAATCTGATCAAAAGTTGTTGCAGCTGAATGACCTGCATCAGCCATTACTTTTGTAATAGCAGCAGTCAATGTTGTTTTACCGTGATCTACGTGTCCAATTGTCCCTACGTTTAAGTGTGGTTTAGACCGATCAAATGTTTCTTTTGCCATTTTGTATTATTTTAATCTTAGTTATATATTAGTATTCATATTATTTGAGCCAATGTTGGGATTTGAACCCAAGACCTCTTCCTTACCAAGGAAACGCTCTACCCCTGAGCTACATCGGCGTAAAGTGTTGAATCTCCATTTAATTCAATAAATGAGATCCCTGCCTTCGCAGGAAATATTTGAGCGGGAGACCGGGTTCGAACCGGCGACATTCAGCTTGGAAGGCTGACGCTCTACCAACTGAGCTACTCCCGCTTATCAAATTAATCTGTTGATGTTCCAATAAAAAAGTTTTTCTCAGCAATCCCAAATCTCAACTTTCCGTCAAAATGGATTACCTCGTTTCACTCGGTGATCCCAAATCTCAACTTTACGCCGAATTGGATTACCTCGTTTCACTCGGTGATTCCAAATCTCAACTACACATCAAAATGGATTACCTCGTTTCACTAGGTGATCCCAAATCTCAACTTTACGCCGAAATGGATTACCTCGTTTCACTCGGTGATCCGTAAGGGCACCCCTTACATAAAATTTTCTTTACATCTTTAAGAAAGCAAGCTTTCTACAGATGTTCTTAAAATTTTATGTGGGGAGAGCAGGATTCGAACCTGCGAAGACTTAGTCAGCAGATTTACAGTCTGCCCTCGTTGGCCGCTTGAGTATCTCCCCTTATTATATTAAACATCGATTTTAAAGAACGATTGAGCCGATAGAGGGACTCCCTTCGGCCAAGCTCAGGATAGGCTTCTCGTCCCACCTTGTTAAAGTTGTTATTCTACATCCTTAACACCTAAGCATTTATTACTTATCAAGAGCCGATAGAGGGACTCGAACCCACGACCTGCTGATTACAAATCAGCTGCTCTAGCCAGCTGAGCTACATCGGCTTTTTGGCTAACTTTTTTCCATAAAAAAGTCCGCTATTTCTAACGGACTGCAAATGTAAATAAATTATTTTTTTAAAAAAAACTATTTTCTTAAAAATTGAACTATATGAAAGATCGCTGTTTTTCTTTCTTCTGCTTCAGCTTTCTTTCCAATGCTGTCAGGCATTCATCTATACCTTCTTCAAATGTTTTTGAATCTTTTTTTACTATCAATTCACCTCCTGGAATACTCAATAAAATCTCTACAATTTTATTCTGTTTTTCTTTCGAATTCTGTAATCTTAAATAAACATTTGCTTGGACAATTCTGGGGAAGAACTGCTGCAATTTTGATAGTTTCCGTTTAGCGAAATCGAGAAGTTTTTTGTCAGCCTTAAAATGTGGAGTTTGAACATTTACTTTCATTATATATAGTTTAAATGTTAATTATCATCATTATTTCTTGGGTGGGAATTCTTATAGACCTTTTTTAAGTTGGCGATGCTATTATGGGTATATACCTGAGTAGATGCCAAACTGGAATGCCCCAATAATTCTTTGACCGCCTTTAGATCGGCTCCTTCATTTAAAAGATGAGTTGCAAAAGAATGTCTTAATATATGTGGACTCTTCTTTACCTTTTCAGAAGCCCTTCCGAAATAATTGGTTATGACCCGATACACCAAATTCTCGTAGATCTTATTCCCTTTTACAGAAAGAAAGAGATACGATGGATCATGAATCGTTTCCAGTTGGTCCCTAAGTTCTAAATAACCCCGAATGGTCTCAATCACTGAAGGAAGAAGCGGGATCAATCGTTCCTTGTTCCTTTTTCCCAACACCTTTATCTGATCTTGAGTCAGAAAAACATCGTTTAGTTTTAAATTAACCAATTCCGATCTTCTGATCCCGGTCGAATAGAACAGTTCCACGATCAATTTGTTTCGAACGCCTTCAAAATCACCTTCCTCATTTAAAAAAAGGAGTACCTCATTAATTTCCTTCTCTGAAAATGGAACCTGTATTTTTTTAGAGGTTTTCAATGCTTTGTGTTTCAACAAGGGATTCACATCGATCTGCTCGGTCTTCTGCAAGAATTTAAAATACGTCTTCAGAGAGGAGATCTTTCTATTGATACTTCTATTGGATATCTGCTGATCGACCAAGGATACGATCCAGTTTCTGATAATGGGATAATTGACTTCCTTGACCGGGATACCATCAAATTCATCAATTATAAATTCATTGAAACGGATAAGATCATTCTTATAAGCCTTTACTGTATGTTGGGAGAATTTTTTTTCTAATTCGAGATAGGAAATGAATTCAGAAAAAGGCATAAAAAAATCCGTTGAATAGTAAAGTTACAAATTTCAACGGATATATTTTATTTCAGAATATAAAATTAAATTTCTTCCTGATCTCTTAATTTTTGAATGTATTGCGCTTTCTGAATTTCAGCTCTCCTTTTTACAGAAGGCTTAGTGAACTGCTTTCTTGTACGCAATTGACGCATGGTACCGGTACGATCAAATTTTCTTTTGAAACGTTTCAGTGCTCTGTCTATGTTCTCCCCTTCTTTTACTGGTATAATTAACATAAGCTTTAACCTCCTCTCTTTTAGGTCGGCAAATATAATTACAATTTTAGATTATTAATATATCTTCTTCAGATTTTTTTCTTCTAAAAAAAGCATCACTCCTTAAATAGGGTTGCTCTTTTGCTTAGATCCTGAATAAGCTTTTCCTCCTCTTCACTTTCCAAAAGTATATTGTAATTCTCCCAGAAATCCTTATTGTAATCACGTTGTTTGAAAATATCATCAGACCAGGGTCTTTGCAATGCTCCCCCTATCTCATCCGGATCCTGGATTATTTCTGTAAAAAGAATTTCCTGAACGGTATAATAGAATTGTTCTTCTTTCTCCTTCTTTCTCTCTTCTTCCGTCTTATACAATTTGTCTGAGGACCGATCTCCAACTTTTACCAGTTTTGGAGTTTCGTAGTAATAGTAATTGGGATACATTTTCCCCTGATAATCGGTGTACGAAATGATCAACTTATGATTGTTGAGTGTTCCTAACAGGCTTTTACTTCTTCTTTTTTGCTTATCGGAAGCAGCAATCAGGTCGTATTCAATTCTTTTTATCGCATAGTTATCCCAATAAATATAGATCCAACCCTTGGCCTCAAATCCTTCATTGTAGATCCCTATGGTATTCAAACCAACAAAATCCAATCCTTTGGATATCTCTATTTTATACAGCTTTCTACCATTATCAACTAAAATAGTGTCCAGTCTGAATTGATGATTATCAAGGATATCCTTGCCGAACAAGGCTTCTGATTTGCTTGAGTTTCGCATCAAATTAAGTCTGCCCTTGAAAAGATTACTAAGACCATTTACCCGTTCATCATTCCATTTGATGGCATTGATCAACGTAGCGGTTTCTATAGTATCTCTGCGGAGTTGTTTGGACTCCATTTTAAAATTTTCGGTGGTATTCCTTAAATAGGAAGAATAGACAAATAAACTATCGACGTCCCTCAGGTCATAACTCTTCCTGTTCTCATCGACATTGATCTTTAAATTCTTTCTGGACCCTGAAGCAAAACTGGAATCATACAATGTGATCGCACTTTCAATAAGCCATTTGTATTCTTTTTTGTTTCGTTCTCTGTGTCTTAAAAATCCTTTTTGCAAATAGGGTTGATCCGGCAGATTGTCCGAAAGTTCTTCAATTGCTCGTAATACAATATCGTTTCCGGTTTTAGGTCTGGTCTCGGCAATAATAAGAACTTCATCCAGAGCGGCAATATCCTCTTCAAGAAATATATCCTCATCATTCACAAATTCACTAACAAGGACTCTAAAACTTTTATATCCTATGGATGATATTACGAGTGTATCATTCTCCAATTCGCGCGGAACCGATAAGATAAATTTTCCATCCACATTACTCACGGTACCAATTGTTGAGTTCTCAACATAGATACTTGCACTTTCAAGTGGTGCATAGGTTGCAAAATCTACTATCTTCCCTTTTAGGTCAAGTTCGGATTGTGCAAAAGAATTAACTGAAAATATAAACAGAAGTATTCCAACAATATGTTTCATATACTAGTTATAACGTGTTAAAGCTGTATCAAATTGCAAACATCAAGCCATTAAGTTGCCGGCTTGTATTCTTTACCGTCAATTACCATTTTTGCAATTATTTCGCGTAGAATCTCTGAAGTTCCTCCACCTATAGGTCCCAATCTGCTATCTCTGAACATACGTGCCAATGGATAGTCTTCCATATAACCATATCCTCCTAACAATTGCAGACATTGATAGATCACCTCATCGGCAATTTTTGTAGATATCAATTTAGACATCGTGGCCTCTTTGACCACATATTCGTCACGGTCCAATCGTTTGGCAGTAGTATAATTGAATGTCTTACATACCTCGACCTCACTGGCCATCTGAGCAACGGAATGACGAAGTGCTTGAAATTCAGAGATCGATTTACCGAAGGCATGTCTTTCCTTCATGTATTGAATGGTATATTCCAGAGCAAATTCACTTCTGGCATGTGCGTTGATTCCCATGACCAATCGTTCCAAGGCGAAGTGTTGCATGATGTAGTAGAATCCTTTATTCTCATCACCCATTAAATTCTCGGCAGGTACGATCACATTATCCAGGGAGATCTCTCCGGTATCACTGGCTCTCCATCCCAATTTATTCAATTTAGTAGCTGAAACACCTTTGGTGTCCCTATCGACCACAAAGATACTGATCCCCTTCTTGCCAAGTTCGGGTGAGGTCTTTGCAGCCACCACCAAATAATCGCTGTAATAACCATTGGTAATAAAGGTCTTTGAACCGTTCAATATATAATGGTCTCCTTCTTTAACTGCGGTAGTTCTCATACCGTTAACATCAGATCCGCCAAATGGTTCTGTGATACACAGGCAGCCGATCATGGTACCCTCGATACTTGGGGCCAAATACTTCTCTTTTATTTCATGGCTTCCCTCTTTATTCAAATGGGTCATCGCCAGATAGGCATGTGCCCACATAGAAGCAGCAAAGCCACCAGAGTTAATTTTTTGAAGTTCTTCCAGGAAAATGACCGTATAGAACAGATCAAGATCCAATCCTCCATACTTTTCAGGATAGGCAATACCGAAATATCCCATCTCACCCATTCGCTCCCAGATAAATCGCTCAACATGTGCGGTCTCTTCCCATTTATCAATATGAGGGACCACTTCTTTTTGAAGGAATTTCTTCAGACTCTTTCTAAAAAGTTCATGTTCCTCAGTAAAATACATTGCGTCAGTCATACTCGTTGTTAAGGTGTTGAAAAGTACTTCCATAATCGTTACAGGCACTTTTAATCAAGTGACAAATATAGTTGAATTAGTTCTAATTTTCTTTCCGTCATTCCTTCTATTTTTTCCAATTCGGAAAAGCTGCTTATACTTTCATTTAGCACCTTATATTCCCATATCTCCTTTGCCAATTCATAGGAAATTCCTGGAATGGTCGAAAGATCAGATGCATTGACATTATTAACGTTCATCTTATTGATAAACTTCGGTGTTTTTACCGTGAAATCATTTAACAATCGATTGATCACTTCATCAGTTAAACCATAGATATGATAAAGTTGAGCATCGGATGAAAAACCACCCAATCTTGTTCTAAAATCGATTATTCTTTTACTTAACGTATTACCTATCCCATATATTACCTCCAATTGTTCTTCTGTAGCGCTATTGATATCTCTTTTTTGTACATAGGACTTTTCCTCATTTTGCCAGTATGTTTTACTAGTAGATTTAGAACTGACCCATTCCGGGAATTTAAATAATGGCGCTAATACATCCAATAAAGAATCAGACACTTTGGTGATCTTCTGAAAATCTGATGAGGAGTTGATCCATGATCCTTTAGCACGATATGCCAACAACCGATCGATCTCTTCTGGCTTCATACCCAATAAATAACCTTTGTGATCATCGATGAAATTGGGATTGAATCGATAAACTTTATCCTTCTTGTGGCTCAGTTCAGTTTCACGAAGGGAATCTAATTTTCTTTGCATTGCAACGATCTCCTTCGATTTGATATCAAAGACTGGATCCTCCCTAAAATCAACAAAGTAGAAAACGAATAATAAAATCAGTATAATCTGGACCAAAAAAAAGATCCCAGTTCGTTGTGATTTGTTAAAAATGAACTGGGATCTTACATATTTCATGTTATTTATTTACTCTTCTTGAGCCGTATGGCTTCTAGGTATTTGGAAAGTTCTTCCCTAACCCTTGGGAACAGGAACAACAGACCGATCATATTGGGGAACACCAATGCCAGTATCATGGCATCAGAGAATTTGATAACGGCATCCAGTGTTGCTGAAGCTCCTATTACTACAAAAATTAAGAAGATTAGTTTGTAAACTACATCAGCAGTTTTGCCTCTTCCAAAAAGATATTTCCATGATTGTAATCCATAATAGGACCAGGAGATCATGGTTGAGAATGCAAACAATATGATCGCGATGGTGAGTACATAACTGAATCCGGGTATGACCGAATCAAATGCCATGGAGGTAAGATCCACACCACCAATATACTGTTGGGTCTCATTGATCAAAACGGCACTATTCACAGAATTACCATAATCAAAAGCTCCGGCAGACATATTAAAGAATATGATCACAAGCGCAGTCATGGTACAGATAACGACCGTATCAATGAAAGGTTCCAATAGTGCAACAACACCTTCGCTGGCAGGATATTTTGTCTTCACAGCAGAGTGTGCTATAGCAGCACTACCTGCACCCGCTTCGTTAGAAAATGCCGCTCTTTGAAATCCTACGATCAGAACACCAAGGACTCCACCTAAGCCTGCCTCAGGCGTGAAAGCTCCTGAGAAAATCATTCCAAATGCATCTCCAACGAATTTGATATTGGCAAAAATGATAACCAAGGAAGCAATCACATAGATTATCGCCATAAAAGGAACGATCTTTTCTGTGATGTTGGCAATTCGTTTTATCCCTCCTATGATAACGATTCCCACTAAGATCGCTAATATAAGCCCAATAATAAATCCGGATGCGCCACCCGTAAGACCAATCATACTAGATATTTGTACAGCAGCCTGATTGGATTGAAATGCATTTCCTCCACCAAATGAAGCACCTACACATAACAATGCAAAAATAACAGCTAATATTTTTCCTAATGTGGCTTTGT
>JAHEHC010000115.1 GCA_024644805.1 Flavobacterium sp.
CTACCTATAAGTTCATCATTATCTGCTCACCATCAGGTCCCTATTTTAGTAAAAGAATTAAGCTTTATGCTGAAAAGAAATACATAAGAGCTGCCGATGGTGGAACTGGAGAAGCCAAGGCTGCAGGGAATTATGCCGCTGCTATCCTGCCTACTGAGAATGCCAAACTCAAAGGATATGATCAGGTTCTATGGTTGGATGCATTTGAACACAAGTTTATTGAAGAAGTGGGGACGATGAATATCTTCTTTAAGATCGGCGGGGAATTTGTTACCCCATTAAGAGACGGATCGATATTGGATGGCGTAACTCGTATGAGTGTTATCGATCTGCTTCGTGATAAGGGATTCAAGGTTACAGAAAGAAGGATCTCCATTGATGAGATAAATGAAGCTTCTGATAATGGTAAACTGGAAGAGGCATTTGGTACAGGCACCGCTGTTGGGATTGCTTATATTCAAGATATTGGAACGGAAGACGGAGTGATCCATGTGTCTGATGAAAGTCCAATAGGAGAAGTGGTCAATGATACCCTGAATAAGATCAAAGTAGGAGAACTTGAGGATACATTCAATTGGATGGTTCCGGTAAATTGATATGAGTAAGAAAATCAGAAAGGACATACTTTCAAAGGCCTTTAAAAATCTTTGTACAGCCAAGGCGATCACCGAATTGTACGAAGAGAACTTTAAGGAGGTCTCCAAATATGTGCATGCTACCTCCCGAGGTCATGAAGTGATCCAAACAGCAATTGGGATGCAGCTAAAACCTCATGATTATGCTTTTCCTTATTATCGAGATGATTGCATGCTGTTGTCAATTGGCATGAAACCATACGACCTGATGCTGCAGGTATTGGCTAAACGGGATGATCCCTTCTCTGGTGGAAGGACCTATTATAGTCATCCTAGCTTACGAGACGACAATAAGCCCAAGATCCCCCATAATAGTTCCGCTACAGGTATGCAGGCAATTCCGGCGACTGGAGTGGCCTTGGGCTTTTGGTATAAAGAGATCGAAGCCATAAACGAATGGTCCATGGAGGGAGATGGGCCTCCGGTTGTTGTCTGTTCGTTGGGAGATGCTTCTGTCACAGAAGGAGAGATTTCTGAAGCCTTTCAAATGGCAGCATTGAAACAGTTGCCTATTTTGTATCTGGTGCAAGACAATGGTTGGGATATCTCAGCCAATGAATCTGAGACACGGGCTCAAAATGCTGCAGAATATACTGACGGATTCCACGGTTTGGAAGCCTTGTCTATAGACGGGACCAACTTTGAGGAATGTTACACAACTATTCAAAGAGCATTAAAGATCATTCGTTCAGAAAGAAGACCCTTATTGATCCACGCTAAAGTTCCCTTATTGAATCATCATACCTCGGGGGTTAGAATGGAATGGTATCGGGATGATTTGGAGGAAGCAAGAAGCCGTGATCCCTATCCAAAATTAAAGAATTACCTGATTGAGAACGGATTTACTGAATCAGAGGTGAAAGTGATAGAAGAGGATTCTATAGAGGAAGTCAAATTGGATTTTATTCATGCATTAAAGGCGGAAGACCCTAAACCAGAAGATCTCTTCACTCATGATTTTGCCCCAACTCCAGTTCTCGAAGAGAAGGGGGTGAGAGAGCCTGAAGGAGCTGATAAGGTAGTTATGGTCGATTGCGCTTTATTTGCAATTGAAGAACTCATGGCCAAGCATAAGGAATGTTTGCTATACGGTCAGGATGTAGGTGGCAGATTGGGCGGCGTATTCCGAGAAGCGGCTACATTGGCTCAAAAATTTGGAGATCATAGGGTGTTCAATACTCCCATACAGGAGGCCTTCATAGTTGGAAGCACCGTTGGGATGAGTGCTGTTGGTCTGAAGCCTATCGTAGAGGTCCAATTCGCCGATTATATTTGGCCCGGATTGAATCAATTGTTCACGGAAGTGAGCAGGAGTTGTTATCTAAGCAACGGTAAATGGCCTGTTTCTATGATCCTGAGAGTTCCAATTGGGGCCTATGGAAGCGGGGGACCTTATCATTCATCTTCAGTGGAAAGTGTTGTGACCAATATCAGGGGGTTGAAGATCGCCTATCCAAGTAATGGAGCTGATCTCAAGGGATTGATGAAGGCAGCTTATTATGATCCCAACCCGGTGGTGATCTTTGAACACAAGGGACTCTATTGGAGTAAAGTAACCGGAACTCAGGGTGCCACATCGGTGGAACCTGATGAGGATTATATTTTGCCATTTGGTAAGGCCTGGGTCTTGCAGGAGATCTGGAAACAGGAAGAGGAAGAAACCCTGTCGATCATCACGTATGGAATGGGAGTTCACTGGGCCATGAATGCCTCAGAGGAATTGCATTTGCAAGAGCAGATTGAGATCGTAGATCTCAGGACCTTATACCCTTTGGATGAAAGAACCATCATGAACTCTGTAAAAAAATGTGGTAAATGTCTGGTGGTCACTGAAGAGCCTTCTGAGAATACCTTCGCCAGAGCCCTATCTGGTAAAATTCAGGAAGAATGCTTTAGAGAACTGGATGCGCCAGTCATGGTGATCGGCAGTGAGAATATGCCAGCTATTCCATTAAATGCCACCTTAGAACATACCATGATTCCCAATACCGATAAGGTCAAAGAAAAGATCCTATCGATACTGAACTATTAGATAAATAATTTCTTATAGTTTATTTATTATCCGATCCCGGAGGATATTTAGCCAAGATCTCACTTACAATTAATCGAATTCGCTCCTCTTTCTTGTCGATGTTTGAAGAGGTTACCAGTTTAGAGATTCCCATGCCCTGCCATACCAGAGTATTTTTTTCGGCATCGATCATATCGATATACAATGTTCCTTCAGTAGTTGTTGATACATGAGACCCATAATGTCCTCCGTAATACCAGGGATACCAGCCCCATCCATATCCATAATAATCGTTATACACATTCACTCGTTGATTTTCCTTGGTAAATATACTTACCAGAAGAGTTGGTGTTTCCGATTTGGTCATTCCTTTTGAGACCAGTTGAGATTCGATGGCTCTCAGGATCCTTCTTTTGTCAAGATCGGATATTTGAGCTTTATCGATACCCGGTTTGTAAAATGCAAATGTGGTATAGGAATTGAAATCAGCTTCTCTATCATAATCGGTAGCAACTCTAACTGTTGAACAAGAGGTCAGTACCAATACGAATACAAGCGTTAAGGGTAAAAATCGGTAAGTTTTCATAGCGTTACATTTTTTTTATTAATTCTTCATCTACAAAATTAGGAAGGGTAACTTTTAAGTTCGGGTTCTCTTTCATAGCCCTTTTGATAGCAAATATAGCTTCCTTATTTCTGGCCCAACTTCGCCTTGCTATCCCGTTATTTACATCCCAGTAAAGCATTGATTCTAAGCGTGATTGAGCTTCCTTACTACCATCAAGAACCATACCAAATCCACCATTGATGACCTCTCCCCAGCCAACACCACCACCGTTGTGGATGCTTACCCAGGTTGCACCACGGAAGCTATCACCAATGACATTGTGTATGGCCATATCAGCTGTAAACTGACTCCCATCATAGATATTCGATGTCTCCCGATAGGGAGAATCGGTTCCGGAAACATCGTGATGATCTCTCCCAAGAACCACAGGGCCTATCTTTCCTTGATCTATGGCCTTATTGAAGGCTCGAGCTATTTCAATTCGTCCCTGAGCGTCTGCATAGAGGATCCGGGCTTGAGAACCAACTACCAATTTATTTTCCTGAGCCCCTAAGATCCATTGTATATTATCGGCCATTTGTTGCTGGATCTCTTCAGGAGCCAATCTTTTTATCTCATTTAATATATCGCAGGCAATTGAATCGGTGATCTCAAGATCTTTTGGATCTCCTGATGTACATACCCATCTGAATGGTCCAAATCCGTAATCAAAACACATGGGCCCCATGATATCCTGAACATAGCTGGGGTACTTGAAATCGATTCCATTGGGAGCCATAATATCGGCACCGGCTCTTGAAGCTTCTAAGAGGAATGCGTTTCCATAATCAAAGAAATAAGTGCCTTTTTCGGTATGTTTATTGATCGCTGTTGCCTGTCTTATTAAACTTTTCTGCACTTCCTTTTTAAAAGACTCAGGATCATTGGCCATCATCTTATTGGACTCATCGAATGTGAGTCCAACCGGATAATATCCACCAGACCATGGATTGTGCAATGAGGTCTGATCAGAGCCCAGATCGATATGAATTCCTTTATCATAGAACGATTCCCATACGTCCACTATATTGCCATCATACGCAATAGACACCACTTCTTTTTTAGATAGTGCTTCTTTAACACGATAAGCCAGATCATCGATATCTGAATGGACCTCATCCACCCATCCTTGTGAATGTCTGGTCTCAGTGGCTTTAATATTCACCTCGGCGCAGACGGTCACACAACCGGCGATGTTTCCAGCCTTGGGCTGGGCACCACTCATGCCCCCCAAACCGGAAGTCACAAACAAATGTCCCTGTGGCGATCTGTCGATCTTTCTGAAAGCGTTCAATACCGTGATCGTTGTTCCGTGAACGATGCCTTGCGGACCGATATACATATAACTACCCGCAGTCATTTGTCCGTATTGAGTAACACCCAATGCATTGAATTTTTCCCAGTCGTCCTGTGAGGAATAGTTTGGGATCATCATGCCATTGGTAACAACAACACGAGGAGCCTCTTTATGTGATGGGAACAGGCCCAATGGATGTCCGGAGTACATGACCAGTGTTTGTTCATCGGTCATTTGAGACAGATACTGCATGACCAAAAGGTATTGGGCCCAGTTCTGAAAAACTGCTCCGTTACCACCATAGGTGATCAGTTCATGGGGATGTTGTGCTACTGCAGGATCGAGATTGTTTTGGATCATCAGCATGATGGCTTTGGCCTGCTCGCAGTTACCGGGATAATCTGTGATCGGACGAGCATACATGTCGTATTCCGGGCGGAAGCGATACATATATATCCTTCCGTAGGTTTCCAATTCTTCATTAAATTCCTGGATCAAAGTAGTATGATGATGAGGTTGGAAATATCTCAAAGCATTCTTTAGGGCCAGTTTTTTTTCATCATCACTTAATATATCCTTTCGCCTTGGAGCATGATTGACGTTTTGATCAAAAGGTCTGGGATTGGGGAGATCTACAGGAATCCCTTGTTGTATGGTTTCTGAAAAATTCATGTCATTCATTTGATTTATTCTTGACAGTTCCGGTTTTAGCATCAAAATCATATGGGCAGTGCCTACAGTTACTTTCACAACAATAGCCTCTTTTAAGATGGTATTGTTCGGTGAAACAACGATATCCATTTGGTGTGATATAATAATCACCCTCTTCCAATTCGATGATTTTCTTAAACTGGGTCATGGTACAAAAATAGTGTTTTAAAATTTTTTGATTCCTACCAATTACAAGGATTCTAATGATTAAATTTATAATGAAAACACTTAGGATGATCATTATAGTCACGAAATTTTTATTTAAGAAACGATTTCTGGGAGCTGCAGTTTGGCCTTTTATCCTGATCAGGGAGTCAAAATTGAAAGTGGATCCCTATTTCATGAATCATGAGCGGATCCATTATCGGCAACAAATAGAAATGTTGGTAATCCTTTTTTATATTTGGTATGTTTTGGAATATGTTGTTAGATTGATCCAGTATAGGAAGAGGAGGGAGGCCTACAGAAATATCAGTTTTGAGAGAGAGGCCTATAAAAACGAAAAAGACCTGGAGTATTTAAACCACAGGTCCTTTTTAATGTTTTTAAAATATATTTAGTCTAATTTTAGTCTAATCTGACTATTTGATCGATAATTCATTCTTTGCTTCCTTAAAGAACAATAAAGAAACAAATATCACGGCAGTTTTTATTATGAGCAGGGTAAGTAGGTTTAAAAGCTTCATAGCGCTAAGTATTAGTATTTATAGGTTAGGTTCGGGGTACTCTTTCTATTGTGTTTATTTCTTATTTACTCAATTAGACACTTTGGCTTCTGCAATTGAGTGATTTGGCACTACAATAATACGATAATTAGGTTAAAATGCAAAAAAAATCGATTAAAAGCGTATTTTATTATGCTTTTATGATTAATTCTAATTGGTTCATAGACAATAAATTAAAAAAACCTCTATAAAAAATAGAGGTTTTATATGATTAATGTTTTAAAAATTTAGATTTCTTTTTTACATTTTAATTTGACTTGGTCTTTACTTTGTTTCTTCACTAAATTTAATTTAGTAATTTTCTTATTCTCCAATTTATTTGGATATGATTCTTCAGACTTCATTGCAGAATATTTTACATTAGTTGCCTTCTCATTTATAGATTGTTCTATATAAACAG
>JAHEHC010000116.1 GCA_024644805.1 Flavobacterium sp.
TTCATGATGTGTGATTTTATTTGAAAGAATGGAATTCAATTTACAACAGATTAATGTAAAAAACCAAAAAGAACTGCAAATAAAAAAGTGCTTAAAGCGACCACTTTCAGCTCTGCATCCAACAGACTTGGTTCAATATTTTTATAGACCCTCCGCATGTTGAAAAGCAATGGGATAAAAGCAATGCAATAGAATAATTGCTTCCCAGAAGTGAAATAGATACCCGTGAAATACAAAGCCGAAACCATAGCCACTAGTATCAGTAAATAATGGTAGATCTTTGCCTTCGATGAGCCTAATTTTACGACCAGTGTATTCTTATGGTTTTCCGTATCATTATGTATATCCCGCATATTATTCAGGTTAAGTACTGCCATGCTTAACAAGCCGATAGTTGTAGCCGGCAACAATAGCTGCCAATTCAATGTTTTTGTAAACAGAAAATAAGTCCCTAAAACACTCAATAATCCAAAGAAAAGAAATACAAACACATCACCAAAACCTGAATACCCATATGCTTTCTTCCCAACGGTATACTTTATGGCAGCTGCAATAGATGCAATTCCAAGTAGAATGAAAACCCCAGAGATCAGAAGATCTTCAAGTCCAAATGATACATAGATCAGATACATGGCTACTATCAAAGTTATCACCGTGGTTATGATCATTCCTCTTTTCATGGATTCAGCTGAAATCGAGCCAGAGGCTACCAGCCTCTTCTCTCCTTCTCTGTGGTCATCGGTTCCTTTGATCCCATCTCCATAATCGTTAGCAAAATTGGATAGTACTTGAAATCCGATGGTGGTTGCAATAGCCAGCCAAAAGATGGTCGATTCCCATACCGGGAACTCACAGCCCAATGAAGCGCCCACAATGATACCGGAAACCGACAAGGGTAAGGTCCTTAATCGAGCAGCCTTGATCCAATCTTTAAAATGTGACATATTCAGAATTATAGAGTTCAAAAATACATTTATTTAGAGATTGAAGCCTCCGTTACTCTTCTCATATTTCAATTAAGTTGATATTGTTTTGTAATTTTATTTAAAAGTTTCTATTTATGAAAAGATCAAATCAGGTCAACATTGGGCTATTTGTATTTAGGATTGCTATTTCTATCATGCTCTTGGTTCATGGGACCCAAAAATTAAAAATTTTAGTATCGTCCGATCTATCATTTTCCGATCCCATTGGATTGGGGCCGTCGGTTACCTTGTTCTTGGTTCTCATCGCAGAGATCATCTGCCCCATATTGATCATTATAGGCTATAAGACTCGATTAGCGGTAATTCCTCCCATCATATTAATGTTGGTTGCAATATTTATTGTAAAAGCGGGAACGGCATTTGAAGTTAGGGAACTCCCATTATTGTACCTGGTGTCATTTATCACCATTGGTTTATTGGGTCCCGGCAGGATTTCAGTTGAAAAGAATTAGTCAAAGATATTGATCAGCATTTCTTTTAACAGGTCGGCCTGAGACATCTTTGATGCTCCCACTCCTTTGCTCTTCATATCCATGTCTCGAATTGATGAAATGATACTGCTCACTTTTTTCATAGGGTAATTATGTGCTGCCAACTCATAATCTTTAATGAAAAAAGGATTAACCCCCAGCACTTTCGGAGCTATTGACTTATTAGGCAATGTATGGTATTTCATCACCTTAGAGAAGAAATTGAACATCAGGGCTGTTGTCATTACCAAGGGGTGATTCTTTGGATTATTACCAAAATATTGTATGATGCCAAAGGCCTTTTTAACATCCCTTCTACTTATTGCATTTTGAAGCTCAAAATTATTATAATCCTTACTGATGCCAATATTTTCCTCAACCAGTATTGGGGTGATCGAATCACCCGGTTTGATGATCAGTTGTAATTTTTCAAGTTCATTATTCACCTTAGAGAGATCATTCCCTATAAATTCAACCAGCATTTGTGCTGCTTTAGGGGTAATGGTGTATCCTCTCTTGTTTACCACTTTTCGTATCCATTCGGGAACTTTGTTTTCATATAACTTCTGGCTTTCAAAATAGACCCCCGTCTTGATGATCGCCTTGGATAGCTTTTTGCGTTTATCCAGTTTCTTGTATTTATAGCAAAGCACCAACACTGTTGTGGGTTGCGGATTCTCTACATAGGGGAGCAGATCTTCAATGGTTCTTGACAGATCCTGTGCTTCTTTGATGATCACAACTTGTCGTTCTGCCATCATGGGATACCGTTTGGCTGTACTGATGATATCCTCCACCTTAATGTCCCTTCCGTAGTAAACGATTTGATTGAATTCCTTTTCTTCTTCGGCCAGTAGATTCTCTTCAATATAATTTGAGATACCATCGATATAGAATGGCTCATCACCAGTTAAAAAATAGATGGATCTAACATCTCCTCTTTTTATGCTGTCCAAAATCTGTTTTGCTTTTTCTAATGGCACTATTGAATGGGATTTATGCAATGTTATTCTGAAATTAATTAAATTGCACGGTGCAAAAGATTAACTTCCCAGAGTATCAATTCAGATTCAAAAGTAACGAAAATAAAACGTTGATTTTTGATATCGTAAGAAAAAAATTCGTTGTTCTCACTCCGGAGGAATGGGTCCGCCAACATGTGCTTCATTTTTTAATATCTGAGCTGAATTATCCCCATTCTCTGATCAATATCGAAAAGCAATTACAGCTGCACAACACTAAAAAAAGATACGATATCGTGGTGTATAATTCAGACGCCACCATACATCTTATCGTGGAATGCAAAGCTCCAAACATTCCAATCGATCAAGCTGTCTTCGATCAGATCGCCCGATATAACTTTTCATTGGAATCGTCCTATCTGATGGTAACCAACGGACTGGAGCATTACTATTGTTCAATTGATTATCAGAATGAACACTATGTTTTTTTAAAAGAACTTCCTCAATATAAAGGGCTTGGTTAACTTATTGTCAAAACTGCATAGTTTTGATCTGTTGTTGTTTTTTACTTTGCCTCTTACAATTATTCCCGTTACTTTGTATTCATGAAAGTTGCTCTGGTCATTTTAAACTGGAATGGAAAGGATCTGTTGGAGCAGTTCCTACCAACTGTATTGGAATTTTCTGAAGATCGTGCCAATATCTATGTGGTAGATAATGCATCAGATGATGGTTCCGCCCCTTTCATTGAGCAACATTTTCCAAGTATCAAAATCATTCAAAACAAACAAAATGGTGGTTATGCCAAGGGGTACAACGATTCCTTGAAACAACTAGATGAGGAACTTTTCATACTTATGAATAATGATGTCGAAGTGACCTCCAATTGGTTAAATCCTATAATTCAAGAATTTGAAAATGATTCCACGCTATTGGCAGCTCAACCAAAGATATTGGATCAAAAGAATAAAGACTGTTTTGAATATGCCGGTGCAGCAGGAGGCTTCATCGACCGATTGGGGTATCCCTATTGTAGAGGGAGAATATTTGGAACCATTGAAAAGGATACAGGACAATACAATGATACCATCCCTATTTTCTGGGCAACTGGAGCCTGCTTAATTGTCCGCAGAAATGCTTTTATGGATGTTGGAGGGTTTGATGAAGACCTGTTCACCCATCAAGAGGAGATCGATCTTTGCTGGAGAATGAAAGCAAAGGGAGGGACTGTGAAATACCTTGGATCATCTGTTGTCTATCATGTTGGTGGTGCTACGTTGCCCGCTGCCAATCCGAGGAAAACGTTTTATAATTTCAGAAACACATTGTTGGTATTATTAAAGAATGTAAAAGGATCTAAGGTTTGGTTTCTGATCTTAATTCGATTGATATTGGATGGATTTGCCGGATTATTATTTTTATTAGAAGGAAAGCCTAGACATGTCTTAGCCATCATTAAATCCCACTTTAGTTTTTACACTTTGATCCCATCCTATCTAAAAAAAAGAAAAAATGTCGGCAGCAATTTAAAATATTACCATACAAATTCAGTTGTATGGAAGTACTTTGTACTAAAAATCCGTATATTTAAAGAGCTTTGATTTTTTACTTAAATTAATATTAAAAATTTTAATAGCATTCACCCATTTATTAAATTTGATATAACAATTAAACTATAAAAATTATGAAGAAACTATTGATATTATTTGCTTGTGCCGGCTTGGTACTTACTTCCTGTGTTTCAAAGAAGGAATATGCTGCTTTGGAGGAAAAACAGAAAAAAACTCAGGATCTGTTGAATACCTGTACGGTTAAATTAAATGACTGTCTCACTGAGAAATCAGGTCTAAGCGCTGAAAATAGTGCCCTTAGGAGCCAGGTTACTTCTTTGAATGCAACCAATGGTGATCTGATCAAACAGATTGGAGAATTCACAACACTTACTAAAAAAGGAGCAGAAAACATAGAGCGATCATTAGAGAGTCTTAAAGAAAAGGATCTTACCATTAACCGACTGCGTGATGCCATTACAAGACGTGATTCGGTAAATTTGGCTTTGGTACAAAGTCTGAAAGGGGTATTAGGAAATCTTGAGGACACCGATATTGAGATCAATGTCGAAAAAGGAGTGGTCTATGTGAGCATCTCTGATAAACTGCTATTCAAAAGTGGAAGTATCAATGTGACTCCTCAAGCGAGAGAGGTTTTAGGTAAAGTAGCCACCGTCGTTAACAATAAGCCTGATTTTGAATTCCTTGTTGAAGGTCATACCGACACCAAACCGATCAGCACCAGTTGTATTAAAGACAATTGGGATCTTAGCGTACTTCGTGCAACTACGGTAGTTCGAATTCTTCAAGAGGATTTCGGAGTATCTCCTATGAGAATGACAGCTGGAGGACGTGGAGAGTATATCCCAAAAGCTACAAATGACACCGATGATGGAAGATCCAAGAATAGAAGGACACGCATCGTCGTGCTGCCTAAGCTGGATCAGTTCTATACCATGATCGAGGAAGGATTAAAAGATCCAAAGATTAATTAATGAATTATATCATTTAAAAAAAAGAGGTCGACTATTCGACCTCTTTTTTTTATATCTCCAAACTACCCTTTCCTTCACGGATCAATAGGGGCTCATCACCACATAGATTGATCACTGTCGATGGAATATTTCCACCATACCCACCATCAATGACCACATCGACCAGCTTTTTCCATTTCTCAAATATCAACTCAGGATCTGTTGTATATTCTATGATCTCATCTTCATCATGTATGGATGTCGATACAATCGGGTTTCCCAATTCTTTGACCAATTCCCTGATAATAGAATTATCCGGAACACGAATTCCAACTTCCTTTTTTCTTTTGAAGACCTTTGGCAGGTTGTTATTCCCTGGAAGAATGAATGTATAAGGTCCCGGTAATGCCCTTTTTAAAATTTTAAATGTTGGCGTGTCTATTTGCCTTACATAATCGGAAAGATTACTCAGATTCTCACATACAAATGAAAAATTGGCATGTTCCAACCTAACTCCTTTTAGCCTTGCAACCCGTTCCAATGCCTTTGTATTGGTAATATCACACCCCAAAGCATATACTGTATCGCTTGGAAAAATGATCAGTCCTCCCCTCCTTAGGACATCAACCACTTTACTGATGGCCGTGGGACTGGGATTCTGAGGATAGATCTTTAATAATTCTGACATAAACAGCTAAATGGTTCAAATGAATACGTAATATAGTTCAAAAGATAATATATATCTGAAAACAAACCTGTTAACAAACTAAAATAATCTATTATGCCCTTAGATCAGGATTTCAGGACATTTAGTTTTGCAAATCGCAATAACAATTTTTTCAAGCCGCCATTTTCAAATTCGATCTCTGCTTTCGTATCAGCTCCTTTACCTTCAATTTTCTGTACTTTTCCTTTTCCAAATCGTACATGTTCAACTATGGATCCTTCAGCTATATTGAGTTTTTCAGGATCGAATTCTGATGCGCCCGATTGTGTCACAGGTTGAATACGTTTCAACTTCTTTAGTTTCGATTCAAAGGGTTTGTTAGATCGAACCGTTTTGGATGTTTCCTTCTTTGATCTAAACCGATTTCTGGTTGTTGTTTTGGTTTCAAAAATATCAGGGTCCAGCAGCGTCTTAAAACGTTGTTCTGTTTTAGGCGTTAAATACTCCTTAAATGCATCATCTATTTCCTCTATAAAACGGCTGGGTTCAGCATCAATAAGTTTCCCCCATCGGTATCGTGTTTGTGAGTAGGTGAGATAGGCTTGCTTTTCGGCTCTGGTCACCGCAACATAAAAGAGCCTTCTTTCTTCCTCCAATTCGCTTCT
>JAHEHC010000117.1:0-495 GCA_024644805.1 Flavobacterium sp.
GATCCTATAAGGTCGGAGAGATCAACTGGGAAGAGTTCTGGAGCGTGGTCAATGGCAATGGGCCTTGTAACAAACAACGTCTCGACCATCATATCAAGGCACATGAAGATGGGCGCTGGGTTAGAGAGGCCTGTATAGCATTTTCAGAAAAGCAACTTAATTAAAATTATCATTATGAGTATACAAGATAGTCAGGGACCACTTTGGGAGGTCTTTTCACAGACCAAACCTGGAATGCCCTTCAAGCATGCAGGAAGTGTTCATGCTTACGATAAGAATTTGGCCATAGAAGCTGCAAGAGATCTTTTTACACGAAGGAATGAGGGGACTGGACTTTGGGTGGTCCGGTCGGAAGATATCATTGCGGTGCAACCAGAAGATGCAGATAGTTTCTTTGAACCAGCCAATGATAAGATATACAGACATCCCACTTTCTATGAAGTGCCCGATGGAGTAAAACACATGTAAATTCGAATTATGAGTCATCATTTATTT
>JAHEHC010000117.1:505-6256 GCA_024644805.1 Flavobacterium sp.
TGGCAGAAAATTGCAGTTTTGGTCCCTATCTGGAAGAAGATCTTTCCATAACCAATACGGCACTTGATCTATTGGGACAGGCTGAGGAAATTCTGAAATACGCAGCAGAGATCGAAGGAAAAGACAGAACAGCTGATGATCTGGCCTATAAACGCCCGGAGATCGAATTCTTTAACGTTCAACTCACCGAACAACCCAACGGCGATTTTGCTCATTTAATGGTTCGTCAGTTCTTTATGGATGCCTATAATTACTATCTGTATAACTCTTTGAAAGACAGTTCCGATTCTACTATTGCAGCAATTGCAGCAAAGTCGTTAAAAGAGGTGACCTATCACCTTAGAAGGAGTAGTGAATGGATCATTCGACTATCAAAAGGAACCGATGAGAGCAAGGAGAGGATTGAAAAGGCCATAAATGATCTTTGGCAATTCACCTATGAACCTTTTGAAATGGATGAGGTCGATGAGGCTTTGATCAGTGAAGGAGTAGCTGTCGATCTTAATGCTATTAGAGCACAATGGGATGCCAAAGTGAATGAAATATTCAAGATGGCAGGAATTGATAGACCTGTAGATGGCTATAAGGCCACCGGAAGCAGAAAGGGACACCATACCGAATATTTGGGATATATATTATCTGAAATGCAATACTTGCCCAGAGCCTATCCAACAGCAAAATGGTAATAGAAAAAGAGACATATTCACAAGTTTGGGAACTTCTCAGACAAATACCCGATCCGGAGATACCGGTATTATCGATATTGGATCTTGGTGTTGTAAGAAAGGTCCATGAAGAGGATGAAACTCTTATAGTCACCATAACACCGACCTATTCAGGCTGTCCGGCAATGAACCAATTTGAAGATGACATCGTAACAAAATTGAATGAAAGTGGATTTGATAATGTTAAGGTTGAAATGACTTACGATCCACCGTGGACCACCGACTGGATCAATGATGAGGCACGGAAAAGATTGGAGGATTATGGAATTGCACCACCGGTGAAAGGCACTCAGGATAAAGGAGTGTTATTCAAAGAAGAAGTCAAGAATGTTAGATGTCCGGTTTGTAAATCAATGAAAACTTCACTGATCAGTCAGTTTGGATCTACAGCATGTAAGGCATTGTACAAATGCGATGATTGCCTGGAGCCATTCGACTATTTCAAATGCATATAAATTCTCTGTGATCATCATGGATTCAAGAAGACACAAAATAATAAATAGCTAAACTATGAGTATGAACTCGATATTAATTGAAATAGAGAATAGCGTAGCTTTCATTACTCTAAACCGACCTGAGGTCTTCAATAGTTTTAATAGAGAGATGGCCTTAAGATTTCAGGATCAATTGGATGTATGCAAAGACAATAACGATGTTAGAGCAATTGTGATCACGGGTAGCGGAAAGGCATTTTGTGCCGGTCAGGACCTAAAAGAAGTGACCAGCCCTGAAATGAATCCAGGATTTAAAAAAATATTGGAGGAGCACTATAACCCCATTATAAGCAGAATAAGAGAGATTAAAAAACCCATTATAGCTGCTGTAAATGGTGTTGCAGCCGGTGCCGGTGCCAATATTGCTTTGGCCTGTGATATTGTGATCGCTTCTGAAAATGCCAGTTTTATACAGGCATTCAGCAAGATCGGATTGATCCCGGATAGTGGAGGCACCTATTTTTTACCTCGTTTGATCGGATTTCAAAAAGCATCTGCATTAATGATGTTGGGAGATAAGGTCTCTGCAGCGGAAGCAGAACGAATAGGTATGGTCTATAAGGTATTTGCTTCAGATGAATTTGAAGAAGGAACTAAGAACTTGGCCTATAAAACAGCACAGATGCCAACACAGGCTTTAGGGTTTATCAAGGAATTGTTGAATGATTCTATGAGCAACTCATTGAAGGATCAGTTGGATCTCGAGTCAAGATTGCAAATAGAATCGGCCCATTCAAACGATTATAATGAAGGGGTTAATGCTTTTATGGAGAAAAGAAAACCAAATTTTAAAGGAAACTGATCGATGATAAAAAAAGTTGGTGTTATTGGTTCTGGAACGATGGGAAGTGGCATTGCACAGGTTGCTGCAACTTCTGGCTGTATGGTTAAACTCTATGATAATAATATAGACGCAGTTGAGAAAGCAGAACAGAGCCTGGACAGAATTCTTTCGCGTTTGATCGAAAAAGATAGAATCGATGATAATGAGAAGATCAGGATCCAGAACAATATAAGCTATGTGAGTTCATTGAAAGAACTGAAAGATTCAGAACTGGTCATAGAAGCCATAGTAGAAGATCTGTGCATCAAACAAAAGGTCTTTACCGAATTGGAAAGCTATGTATCCGATGCATGCATTATCGCAACCAATACCTCCAGTTTATCTGTGGCATCCATCTCGTCCGCTCTGAAAATACCGGATCGTTGTATCGGAATTCATTTCTTCAATCCGGCACCGTTGATGAAACTCGTGGAGGTCATTCCTGGCATTCAGACCGGTCAGAAAGTTTTAGATAGTTCAGTGGAAACAATTAAGAACTGGGGCAAAACTGTGGCTGTTGCCAAGGATACACCCGGATTCATCGTGAACCGAATAGCGAGACCATTCTATGGAGAGGCACTTAGAATACTTGATGAGGGAATAGCGAATGTAGCAACAATAGATGAGGCTATGAGATCGGTAGGTGGATTTAGAATGGGACCATTCGAATTGATGGACTTCATCGGTAATGATGTAAATTATACAATCACGGAGACAGTATTCAAGGCATTCTATTATGACCCGAGATACAAGCCTTCATTTACTCAGAAAAGAATGGCTGAGGCGGGTTATCTTGGAAGAAAAACCGGAAGAGGATATTATCGTTATGATGAAAATGGATCGATCATCAAAAATGAGAACTCCGTGTCAAAAGAGAATTTGAACTCTATTTTCGATCGGATATTGGTCATGCTCATCAATGAAGCCGCAGATGCATTGTATATGAATATTGCCAGTGCTCTTGATGTTGATAATGCCATGACCAAAGGAGTTAATTATCCCAAGGGACTACTTGCATGGGCCGATGAAAAAGGCATGGATTGGTGTGTTGAGAGAATGGACGAGTTATACGATACCTATCATGAAGATCGATATCGATGTTCCCCATTAATGCGGAAAATGAAAAAGGAAAAAAAACTATTTTTCTCATGATTGATTTAAAAAAAGGTAGTGGAGAAGACAGATAAAAAAAATAAAAAAGCAAGGGAATCCGTCAATCTGATGTTGGAAAATGACAAATTTTCACGATGGCTTGGTATAGAGTTATTGAGATTGTCCCCGGGCTATTGTAAGATATCCATGACAATTAGGAATGAGATGCTCAACGGTTTTGGCACTGCTCATGGTGGGATCACCTATTCATTTGCCGATAGTGCATTTGCCTTTGCATCAAACTCATATGGAAAAGTAAGTGTGGCTCTGGATGTCAATATGAAATACCCAAGAGCAGTTTATGAGGGAGATCATCTTATCGCTGAAGCAGAAGAGAAAAGTAAAAGCAAAAAAGTGGCCATGTATAAGATCTTAGTCACAAATCAAAATAATGAAATTGTAGGATTGTTCAACGGGACAGTTTATAGGACCAAGAAAAAATTACTAAAGAAATAATGGAAGCATATATCATAGACGGAATTAGAACACCGATAGGAAACTACAAAGGGACCCTAAGCACGATTCGAACCGATGATCTTGCAGCCCTGGTGATCGCAGAATTGGTGAAACGGAACCCCAATATTCCAAAAGAGACCTATGACGATGTGATCATGGGTTGTGCCAATCAGGCCGGTGAAGATAACAGAAATGTAGCGCGTATGGCGCTGCTGCTGGCAGGATTGCCCTACACCGTTCCCGGTGAGACAGTCAACAGACTGTGCAGCAGCGGACTCTCAGCGATCATTCATGCCAATCGAGCCATTAAATCGGGAGATGGAGATCTGTTTATATCTGGGGGTGTTGAGAATATGACACGCGGACCTTATGTTATTGCTAAGCCATCATCAGCATTTGGAACCGACGCCAAGATGTATGATTCCAGTTTTGGATGGCGGTTTGTGAATCATAAGATGCACGAATTGTACGGTACCGATGGAATGGGAGTTACTGCTGAAAACCTGATCGAGAAATATAAGATATCTCGAGAAGATCAGGATGCCTTTGCCTATTGGAGTCAGATGAAAGCTGCTAAAGCACAGAAGAATGGGCGATTGGCCAAAGAGATCATGACCGTTGAGATCCCTCAACGCAAGAAAGACCCTATTCAGTTCTCTGAGGATGAATTCATCAAACCCAATACTACCAAAGAAATACTGGCCAAGTTACGTCCCGCCTTTAAAAAGGATGGAGGAAGTGTAACAGCAGGAAATGCGTCCGGATTGAACGATGGCGCTGTGGCAACCATCATAGCCTCTGAAAAAGCAGTTGAAGAATATAACCTTAAACCCATTGCCAGAATTATAAGTTCGGCAGTGGTGGGTGTTGAACCCAGGATCATGGGCATCGGACCGGTGGAAGCCTCCAATAAAGCATTGAAAAAAGCTGGATTGACAATGGATGATATGGATGTTATTGAATTGAATGAAGCTTTTGCATCACAGGCCTTGGCTTGTATTCGAGCTTGGGGATTAAAGGATGATGATCCAAGATTGAATCCTAATGGTGGAGCCATTGCCATTGGGCATCCATTGGGAGTCACCGGCGCAAGAGTCGCATATTCTGCTGCTTTAGAGTTGAAAGAAACAGGTAAGAGATATGCGTTGATCACCATGTGTGTTGGAGTTGGACAAGGTTATGCCGCAATTATAGAACGCGTTTAAAAATTTGAACTATGAAAATATTAGAGAGTTATATCAATGGAGGTTGGGTTGCTGGAAATGGTGATGGAGTTCCGATGCATGACGCAGTAACCGGAGAGGTTATCGCTTTATCAGATACTTCAGGATTTGATTTTGCTGAAATACTCAATTATGGTAGGACCAAAGGACAGGCCCTTCGAAAGATGACATTTCAGGAGCGGGGAAATATGCTTAAGAAATTGGCATTTCACCTGATCAAGAATAAACAACATTTTTACGATATCAGTTATAGGACCGGTGCAACGAAAGTAGATAGCTGGATCGATATAGAAGGTGGATTTGGAAACTTATTTGCCAATGCATCGCTAAGAAAATTGTTTCCGAATCAGCCCTATCATGTTGAAGGAGACCCGATCGATCTGTCTCACGGGGGACGATTTATGGCCCATCATATACTGGTGCCTAAGAGGGGAGTCGCCATTCATATCAATGCCTTTAATTTTCCGGTATGGGGAATGCTTGAGAAATGTGCTGTGAACTGGATGGCCGGAGTACCGGCAATTGTAAAACCCGCGACCAACACCTCATTTCTTACTGAGGCCGTTGTACGTGAGATCATAGCGTCTAATATTCTTCCAGAAGGATCACTTCAATTGATTTCCGGTTCAGCAAGAACCATATTGGATCATGTTGAATCACAGGATGTAGTCTCCTTTACCGGTTCAGCCACTACCGGAAGAATGTTGAAATCCCACCAAAGAGTGATCGATGAGGCGGTACCTTTTAATATGGAAGCCGATTCATTGAACGCCTGTATCTTGGGAGAAGATGCTGTTCCAGGAACAGCTGAATTCGATATATTCATCAAGGAAGTTAGAAAGGAAATGACCATCAAATGTGGTCAAAAATGTACGGCT
>JAHEHC010000118.1 GCA_024644805.1 Flavobacterium sp.
AGAATGGATTCGTTACCGAACTGATGACAGCAAAAGAACCCACATATCCCTCAATCCTATAATTCTTAGAAGTATCGTTGGCGGTGTCTTTTAATTTTTTAATGGTATCCGGAGGAAACGATTGTGAGATAACGTCCATAATTTCATGGTAAGAGACCATGTTATTGATATTCCATTTGTTACCATCAAAAGGCATGAATTCTATGAAACGAATGATGAGCGGTAGCTCTTTGGTGAGTTGGATAAAGTCCAGAATCTCATCATCATTGAAACCCCGCATTAGGACCACATTCATTTTTACGGTAAACCCCTGTTCCAAAAGCAAAAGCATATTCGCATAGACCTTATCGAAATAATTTCTTCTGGTAATTTCCTTGAACTTATTTCGATTAAGGGAATCCAAACTCAAGTTGATCTTGGTCAAATTACATTCTTTGAAATCGTCCAAAAAGCGGTCTACTATTACTCCATTGGTGGTAAGCGTCAGTTCTACCGGAAGTTTAGATAGTTTTTTAAGAATGACAGGAAAATCCTTTCTGATCAATGGTTCGCCTCCGGTTAGCCGAATTTTGGAAACACCATGTTTAACGAATGTACTGGCAATGCTTTGGATCTCATCAAATGTCATGATATGAGATTTTGGAGAAAGCGGAATTCCTTCAGCAGGCATACAATAACTGCATCGCAAATTACAACGTTCGGTCAATGATATTCTCAAATAGCCATGATCCCTGTTGAACGAATCGGTCAATATATTCTTGTGTTTGTTCATTAATCGTGTCGTGCTCCTTTTAATATTTTGAATACATGCAATACCGATGGAAAAATTGCATCCATCGATTCCCCGGCTCCATTGGACGAACCCGGTAAAGCCAATACCAAGGTCTTCCCAATAGTTCCTGCTACACTTCTTGATAACATCGAATAGGGTGTCCTGTCCTGCCCATATTTTCGTATGGCCTCCTCAATTCCCGGGATCCGTTTATCGAGTAACGGAATCAATGCTTCCGGGGTATGATCTCTTTTTGAAAGACCAGTACCTCCTGTGAACAGGATCATATCGATCCCACTATTTTGATACTCTTGGGTCTTAGCTATGATCTCATTTTTTTCATCGGGAATAATAACATATTCCTTTACTTCAACATGGCACTCTTTCAACTTTTGAACGATGATCTTACCGGATCGATCTTCTTTCTGACCGGCATCGATCGTGTCTGAGCAAACGATAACCGCTGCAGTAAGGTCGTTCTTATAGCGTTCTTTGAAATCCGATTTCCCGCCTTTCTTGTGAACCAATCGAATATGTTGGATCTCAATTTCCTTATCGATGGGCTTCAGCATATCATACATATTTAATGCAACCACGCTGGCTCCATGCATGGCCTCTACCTCAACTCCAGTCTTATAGATCGTTTTAACCGTTACCAGGATCCTGATCTCAAGGTCTTCTATCTCGTATTCGATTCCAGTAAATTCGATTGGCAGGGGATGACAATCGGGTAGCAGATGAGGTGTTTGTTTGATTCCAAGTAATCCGGCCGCTTTACTCATCTCGAAAACATCGCCTTTAGGAACAGTCCCGTTCTCTATGGCTTGAATGGTCTCTAACCGTCCAACCTTGACAATGGCTTGTGCCGTAGCTATCCTTAATGTGCTGTTCTTATGTGTTATATCGATCATTCGAATTTATTTTTCAATTATTTACTTTCCACTGATGGGTCTCATCTTCAAATAGCTCCTTTCCAAAAACCGGAACATCTTTTTTGATCTGCTCAACAATGAATTCAATCGCCGGGAATACGTCTTTTCTCCTTTTTGAAGAAACAAAAACAAATAATCCCACCTCTCCCGCATGTACTTTACCGAGACTATGGTAGATATGCATACAGGTCAGTTCAAACCTACTAAATGCATCTTCCCGTATCTCATGGAACTTCTCATTGGCCATATCCTCGAAGGCAGAATAATCTATAGCCTGGACGATTCTTCCGTCAATGATGTCGGCCCGTACCTGTCCTAAGAAAATATTATGTGCGCCAATGGTGGTTTTGGCTTGATGTTTGGCAATGGAATTTGCAATGAAATCCGAACTGATCGCTCCATTTATAAATACATTCTTTGGTTTATGGTCTTTCATGTTAACTGTTTTTTACGCTATTGTTGATTGTATCTATGATCTCTGTGGCTCCTTCTTTGACACTGTAACATAGATCAATTTGATGTCTGTTCAGAATGGCTACAGCTACCCTACTTCGAATTCCCATCTGACAGAACAGGGCTTTTTTCTTCTCTGGATCGATCTGATCCAGATGGTGCTCAAGATTATGAAGAGGGATTTGCAAAACATTCAGGCAATCTACCTTTGGGAGCTCGTGTAGTTCTCTAACATCGATGAACTGAAATTCATCTTCCTGTGCAATATCACGTATGGAAATTTCAGGAATAACGTTTGCTTGACCTGTTTTTGATGAGACATTCTTCAACTGAGTCTTCATTTCCGAAACCGATTTGATCGCTGATTGTGATCTTTCCAAATTGATCGTCCACATTCTTGTGGTCAGTGAATTGTAATACAGCACCTTTCCTGAAAGAATATCTCCTAAACCCAAAATGATCTTGATCACCTCAGTAGCTTGCAAACTTCCTATAATTCCTGGTAGAACACCAAGAACTCCTACTTCAGAACAATTGGGTATACTATCCTTATGAGGAGGATCTGGGAAAAGACATCGATAACTCGGACCATGTTGATAATTGAAGACAGAAACCTGTCCTTCAAATTTAAAAATTCCTCCATATACCAATGGGGTGTTCGTGTTCATTGATGCATCGTTGATCAGATAGCGGGATTCAAAATTGTCGGTTCCGTCAACAACGATGTTATAATTTGAGAACAACAATTCCGCATTATGATGGGTTAATTTTTCGGGATAGGCATTTATAGTAATGGAATCGTTCAAATCTTCCAGACGGTATTTCGCTGCAAGTGCTTTGTTCATACCCAATGAAGATTTTCCATAGAGCACCTGGCGTTGCAAATTGGTTTCGCTCACCACATCATGATCGACGATCCCTATGGTCCCAATTCCGGCAGCAGTTAAATATTGTAAGATTGGGCATCCCAATCCGCCAGCTCCAACAACTAAAACTTTAGCATTTGAAAGATTCAATTGACCTTCAACCCCAATTTCAGAGAGTACAATATGTCTGTGGTATCGTTCCATAAATCTATTTTATCCACCGGCAAATGGCGGCAATAGTGCAATTTCATTGGAGAGGATCTCAACTTCATCGCTTACTATATTCAGATCCTGAGCAACTTGATAATTCACTTGTTGAAGTCCAGGGTGTTTTTTAGAAAGCTCCTTACGAAGATCGGATACAGAACCTCCATTAAAATCAACTGATTCCTCAGGAGAGTTCGTGATCTCTGCCAACAGTCCAAAATATTTAATCGTTAACTTCATTATTCAATTTTATTAATGTTGAAGGGTGATTGATATTGGTAACATATAATTCATTAGGATCACTTAAGCAGATGGTCTTGACCCTGAGTTGATCCAATGCCGATAACAATCGATTTTCTCCTCGAATCAAGAGATCATCAAATAGATCCTTACAATGTTTTTGATAGATCGCTATCAATGGATGAGCCTGACCATTGCTTTCGATCAGAACAACATCGTTGTTTTCATTAATATTTTCGATCAACTCCATTAATATCTGTTCCGTTATTAAAGGAATATCACAACTGAGCACCAGATTATAAGGTGATTTTGAATTTTCCAATCCGGCATGAATACCTCCAACGGGGCCGGATTCCGGAAAGATATCGTCGACACACCTCAATTTAAGATCGGTGTACTCTTCCGGTTTCCCAACGATAAGAATCTGATCGACCAGGGGCTTCATGGTATTGATTATATGCTGAATAAACGGAAGTCCACGATATTGCATCAATGCCTTATTGGTTCCCATTCGAGAACTTTTACCTCCAGCCAGAATGATTCCGGTTATGTCCTTTTTATTCACCATCCTATAATACCAATAATTTGACCGATGCTATGGCAAGCACAATGGCGAGCACATATCTTAAATGAAGGTTGTTGATCCTTTTACTGCCGAGATATCCACCCAGTAGTCCACCTACAATTGCTATAGCGATGAGCCCATATAATTCGGCAGGTATTCGAACTCCACTACTGAGCTGTCCGATCAGTCCTGAAGCTGAATTCACCCAAATGAATAGCGCAGACACCGCTGCAGCCTCTTTCATTTTACCCCAATGCAAGATCAGGATGACTGGGGTTAAAATAATGCCTCCACCTATACCTATCAGACCGGAGAAGAATCCGATTACGGATCCTATCAGTAGTCCTTGCCAAAGTTTGATCTCCCTGATCTTCGTACTTTTCTTTCCAAATACATCGAGCATTTTTAATACGGCAAAGATCAATAATATGGCCAGGATAATTTTGTAGATGGTCGCATCCACCTCAAGCGTTCCTCCCAGATAAGAGAAAGGTATTGAGGCCAATGCAAAATAAAAGAACAACTTCTTATTAAAATATCCCTCTTTATAATAGTAGAAAAAAGCAATACCGGAGATAAACAAATTCAATATGAGAGCCGTTGGTTTCATCACTTCAGTCGGGAATGAGAACAATGCCATCAAAGCCAGATATCCACTGGCACCCCCATGGCCAACACTGGAATACAGGAAAGATATGATCGGTAGCAGGATCATGAAAAACCAAATATATTCTAAATCGAATAGCATGGGTTTAAAAATTTGTTTGACTTAATTGTTGGTCTAAGAATTTCCAGCAATTCTTGTTGAGTGTTTCAAAGGCGTTAACCAGATCTCTGCCATATGGGGTCAATGAAGCACCGCCACCACCAACTCCGCCAACACTGCTGGTCGTGACCGGTTCCTTAGCTGCTTTATTGACAGCGTCGATCAACCTCCAAGCCTTCTTATAGGATATGTTCAGTTGCTTGGATGCCCTGGACAATGATCCATGTTCTTCAATGGCCCTCAACAACCGGACCCTTCCTTCACCCAAGAGGATCTGATCGTCGGCTTCAATCCAAATTCTACTTTTAACTTGATAGTTCATACTTTTTAATTTGGTAGGGGTATCACTTCAACCCATTCTCCTTTTGAAATAGACATTTTATCTCCCGGAACATAGACCAGCGCATTGGCCAATGCAAATGTGTGCAACATGGCTGAGCTTTGTCCTTCCAATATCTCCACCTGACCATTATTAACAAAGGCTTTAAAAAATTGGGCGCGGCTTCCTTTCTTAACAAAATCGGAGCTACTGGTTGCTTTTGTAGTCATTAATTGGTATTCGATATTTCCCGATAATTTACGTAGAGCAGCGATAACGTAAACATAGAAACAGGTCAGGGCAGAGGCGGGGTTTCCGGGAAGCGCAAAGACATAGGATGAATTTATTTTTCCGAAGTACAGGGGTTTTCCGGGCTTTTGGTTAACCTTATAGAAAACCTGTTCCACGTTCAATTCGGTCAACGCCTTACCTACAAAGTCATAGTCACCTACCGAAATTCCTCCGGAGACCAATATCATATCATGTTGTTCAATTATTTCCTTTAAGGCCTTTTTTGTTGTATTGTAATCATCTTGCACTTTATAAATGGACACCTGCTCATAGTTCATCGATTTTAGAATCGATAGCAACATGGCCGAATTACTCTCATAGATCTTTCCATAGGTAAGCTCAGTACCCGGCTCGATCAATTCATTCCCGGTGATCACAATGGCAATTCTGGGTTTATGATAAACAGGGATGTTCTCTATACCCAATGACGAAAGGTATCCAATAGCTGCTGGAGTCAGGAATGTTCCCTTTTTTAAAGCCAGATCACCCTGTTTCACCTGCTCGCCCAATGGTCGAATGTTTAAGCCTAAATGAACGGGTTCTTCTAAGTGGATGTATTCCTTTTCGACAGTGACCTTTTCCTGGATCACCACCGCATCGGCAGTATCCGGAACGGCTGCTCCAGTAAAGATTCGAACAGCTTCCCCTGATTTCAATTCAGGGTGATGATCATCTCCTGCCTTTACCTCTCCAATGAGTTTGTAGTTAAGCTTATCGTGTGTGTGGACAGCATATCCATCCATGGCGGATTGCCGAAAGGGAGGCATATTAATTGGAGATCGAATGGATTCAGCCAAGA
>JAHEHC010000119.1 GCA_024644805.1 Flavobacterium sp.
AAGTAATATACTGAAAACAAGTTTGTTAGTATTGATAGCATTTGGGCTATTGACTGGTTTTTCATTTAGAAAAAAAGTAGATCTTTCACACTATTTAATGGAAGATATGGAAATGTGCTATCATGTTCCCAATGAAAAGGAAGTGAGTTTTTTCCATAATGAAGAACCCGCATACTACCTATTTCTAGGAAAATCATACGTCGGATTTAGAGAGGCATTAGGATTCAAGGAATCACAAGGAATCTATAGTATTGTGAATCGGTATGGATATATGGGAAAATATCAATTTGCTAAAAGCACATTGAATATGTTGGGAGTCTATGATACTTCCGATTTCCTGACGGATGCTGAACTTCAAGAGAATGCATTTACGGCTTATATGTCGAAGAACAAATGGATTCTTCGAAGGGAGATCAGGCGATATACTGGCACCTATATTAATGGTGTTAAGGTTACGGAGTCCGGAATTCTTGCTGCTGCCCACTTGGCCGGTGCAGGAAATGTCAAGACCTATCTTAGAAGTGGAGGTCATATAGGATTTAGTGATGCATTTGGAACTTCTATCAAATACTATTTGAAAAAATTCTCCGGCTATGATACTTCCTTCATCGTTGCCAAAAGGAAACCTAAAGTAATTTAATACTTATTTACTTTTGAAATATAAAAAGGGTGGGTCTTTTATTTAGATCCACCTTTATTTTTTTCCACGCATCCACCGTATGGGTTTCTATGAATTCCGTTGTTAATGTAATATCTGCAGCAACACATAGTTGTGTTTGCCCGTGTAAGGTGTTCAACATACTTTCAAAAAGCTGATCACTTCTATAGGGAGTTTCGATGAATAACTGCGATTGTTGTTGTTCTGCTGATTGTTTTTCGAGTCGCTTGATCTCCATTCTTCTTTCCCGTTTATCAATGGGTAAATATCCGTTGAATGCAAAACTCTGACCGTTCAATCCACTGGCCATCAAAGCCAATAATATAGAGGATGGCCCTACCAAAGGAACCACTTTTATACCGTTTGAATGGGCTTGTTCCACGATCAATGCTCCCGGATCGGCTATTCCCGGACATCCCGCCTCTGAAATCACACCCACATGTAGTCCTTTTAAACAGGGTTCTATCATTTGTGGAATTTCAGATTCATCGGTGAATTTATTGATCAATCGAATATGAAGATCAGGCTGTGATTTTCTGGGCACAATGGATTTAATGAATCTCCGGGCAGAACGTTCATTTTCAACAACAAAATGATCGATCTCCTCAATGGATTTCTTGACCAATAAAGGCAATACTTCCAATGGAGGGGTATCCCCAATTGGACAGGGTATAAGATATAAGTTTCCTTTTTCGGGGCTCATTTTATTTATTTGATCACTAATTTCTTAACAAATGACGATCCACTATCAGATGTGATCTTAACCATATACACTCCTTTAGACAGGTTATTGATGGGAATCATTTTTTCGGAAACGTTCATATTGCTTGCTGTAAAGACCTCACTACCTTTCAGATCGATGATCGAAATGGTCTTTAGGTTTTGATTTTTCAAAGAGATATAAAGACTATCCGACGCTGGATTGGGGATCATCGCTAGAAGATCTTTTTCAGCATCCGGATTCCCAAGAATGACTCCACCTTCGATCTTATAAATCGATCCGCCATGATCGGCTATATAGAGTTCTCCATCAACATCCTCACCAAATGAGGTCCATGTTCCAGCAAAATTTCCGTGATCGATCATAGCTCCATTTTGATCTACGGTCCCGATCATGCCAGTGCATAGGTCAGCAAATAAGAACAATCCTTGAATATCACTATACACGGTTCCACGATAGACATATCCACCGGTAATCGAACAATTTCCACCGCTGTGTGAATACTGTGCCACCGGAAATGTCAATTCACTTGGATCCGGGCATCCCGAAGTATTGTAGGGAGAATTTCCCTCATAACATCTCCATCCATAATTCAGTCCTGCTGAAGTACTCATCTCATGATTGATCTCCTCCAGGCTATTTTGTCCAACATCAGCGATCCAGATGTCATTTGTCTGACTGTCGAATGAGAATCTCCAAGGATTTCTGACGCCAGAAGCCCAAATCTCATCCAAAGCATCGGGATTTCCAACATAGGGATTGTCAGCAGGAATCCCATAATTATTTCCACCACCCGGGTTATCCACATCAATACGCAGCATTTTGCCTAACAATTCCATAAGGTTCTGACCATTATCATCAGGATCTCCACCGCTACCTCCATCTCCCATACCAATATATAGGTAGCCATCAGGACCGAATTGAATACAACCTCCATTATGATTGGTATATGGCTGCAAAATATTCAGCAATTGGAGTTCGGAACCGGGATCGGCGATGTCAGGATCTCCTGCATCGACCGAGAATCTGGATATCTGAGTATCTCCTGAATTGTCGGTATAGTTCACGAAGAAATACCCGTTGCTCGCATAATCGGGATGGAAAGCAAGTCCAAGAAGACCTCGCTCACCACCACTGGAAACGATCGAATTAATATCCAGAAAATTGTTGGCATTGGTTGAACCATCAGAATTGAGTATCTTGATCCTTCCGTCTTGTTCAACAACGAACAATCGATCATCACCGGCGTTCTGAATATCTACAGGATTATCGAATCCACTTGCAAAAAGAGCAATATCAACTTCTTGTGAAAGGAGGGAACCAGTGATAAATAGGCTAAGGAAAAATAGGAATTTCATTTTCATAATTTTTTAGTTTGCAACTAAAGTAATGAAAACTTTTTGAAAACGATTTATAGCTTTTCTGCTATTTCATCACAGGCCTGATCCAGCATGTCAAATACATTGTCGAATCCTGAAGAACCACCATAGTAGGGATCCGGAACATCTACATTGTCGTTAGGGAATAACTCATCCAATATCAGTTGTACCTTTTTCCCAAGATCTGGATGTGGACAAAGATCCAGCACATCTTTCATGTTGGAATTATCCATCACATAGATCTTGTCAAAATCGTGGAAATCGGTTCTTGAAAATTGCCTTCCCCTTTGGGTACTTATATCGATCCCATTCTTTCTGGCCACATCGACACTTCTTGGATCGGGTTGTTCACCCACATGCCAGGAACCGGTGCCGGCTGAATCGACAAAAACCTTACTATTATCTACTTTGGATTTGAGAATGCCTTCTGCTAATGGTGAACGGCAAATATTGCCAAGGCAAACCATAAGAATCTTTACCTTCATAGTTGAAATAATACTTCCGTAAAATTACAAAATTAAAGTGTGAGTTTCTTGTTCAGATCCTCAACATATTTCCTGAATTGTTTATCGGTACTGGAAAGGTTATCAACGGTCTTGCAAGCATGTAAAACCGTAGCATGATCTCGTTGTCCTATCTGAGATCCTATTGAAGCCAATGACGCCTTAGTGAACTTCTTGGCAAAGAACATCGCGAGTTGTCTTGCCTGAACGATATGCCTTTTTCTGGTCTTGGATTGTAGGGTGTCCACATCCATTTGGAAATATTCACTCACCACTTTCTGAATATAGTCTATAGAAACCTCACGCTTGGTGTGCTTGACGTAATTATCGACTATCTTCTTGGCAAGTTCAATAGTAATGTCCTTCTTATTGAAAGAGGAATGAGCTATTAGAGAGATGATGGCCCCTTCAAGTTCTCTGATATTCGTTTTAATGTTGTTGGCGAGAAATTCGATGATCTCCTCTGGCATTTCAACCCCGTCACGATACAATTTATTTTTAATGATCGCTATTCTGGTATCAAAATCGGGATGGTTCAGTTCGGCCGACAGACCCCATTTGAATCTGGAGAGCAACCGTTGTTCTATATCCATCATATCAACCGGTGCTTTATCGCTGGTCAATATAACTTGTTTCCCATTTTGGTGTAGGTGATTGAAGATATGGAAGAACACATCCTGTGTACCGGCCTTACCAGATAATAGTTGAATATCATCAACTATAAGGACATCGATGATCTGATAAAAATGAATGAAATCGTTTCGATTGTTCTTCTTTACCGATTCAATATATTGCTGGGTGAATTTTTCCGCAGAAATATACAGAACCGTTTTCTCAGGGTATTTGTCTTTTATTTCAACACCGATGGCATGGGCCAGGTGGGTCTTTCCTAAACCAACTCCCCCAAACACCAATAGTGGATTGAAAGAAGTGCCCCCGGGCTTATTGGCTACTGCCATACCAGCAGATCGAGCCAATCGGTTGGAATCTCCCTCCAGGAAATTCTCAAAATTATAATTGGGATTCAACTGGGATTCGATCTTAACATTGCGTATTCCAGGAATCACAAATGGATTCTTCAACTCGGGACTTTTATTTCTTACCGGAACATCGATCTCCTGAGAGGTTAGATTCCCTCGATTGGAGCTTGGTATCTTTTCGGTGAATGGTTGCTTGTTGCCATAGGTGTTTTCCATCTTGATGATGTACACCAATTTGGCGTTATTTCCCAATTCTTTGGTAAGTGCAACTTTAAGGATCTTAACATAGTGCTCCTCAAGCCATTCATAGAAAAATTTACTGGGTACCTGGATACTTAAAGCATCGTCAACTAACTTAACTGCTTTGATCGGTTCGAACCATGTTTTATAAGCTTGAGCTGTAATATTGTCTTCTATAAAGGTCAAACAATTTTTCCAAACCAAGTTAGCAGTTTTGCTCATAGTTTTACTTAGAAGTGTTATTAGTTAGTTTAAAAAGCAGCCGTTGAGAAAGGAGAAAAAATAAAGTTCCTAACAATTTCTTAACAATGCAAAGATGTGAACAAAAAAATGAAAAAAAAAATAGAATCACTATTGAATTTTCAATTTTTTTTTCTGACCTTATCGTTCTCATAAATCTACTAAAAAGTTTCTATTTTACCTCCTATTATTTTGAAAAGATCACAATTAAATTTAAGGGTTCGATATGGTGAAACTGATCAAATGGGCGTGGTCTATTATGGTGAATATGCCCAGTATTTAGAACAGGGTCGAACAGAATGGCTTCGGGAGATGGGCATCACTTATAAATATATGGAAGAACACGATGTCCATCTTCCTGTGATCGATCTTCATATCTCCTATAAATACCCAGCAAAATATGACGATCTGATCACAATAACCACTATATTATTAAAAAGACCTTCAAAAAAAATTGAATTCTATTATGAGATCCACAATCAGGATGGTAAGCTTTTGATCACGGCATCTACCTCTTTGGTGTTTGTAGACAGCATATCAAAAAAGATCATTTCGGCTCCTGATTATTTCTTAGAGAAATTAGATGTTTCAAGTTGACCGTTCAATTCTTTTAACGGTTACCTTATAGGTGTTGCTAAATAACTCATAAATGCGCTCACTATCTTTTTTACGAGTTGATATAATGAAACTACAGTTCGTTTCCAGTCGCTGCTCTTTGATGGTAATGGAATGTTCTTTGATCAATCGCATCACCGTATTCATTTCCGGATAATCGAAGGTCAATTGAAAATCCTGATCAATGGTCCTTTCTACAATCCTTGAATTTTCGATGGCTTCCTTTGCTGCCGAGCGATAAGCATTGATCAGTCCACCAACCCCCAGCTTGGTTCCCCCAAAATAACGAACCACAACGATTAAAATCTGAGTCAGATCAAATGACTTTATCTGTCCATAGATCGGCATTCCAGCAGAATTTGACGGTTCACCGTCATCGTTCACCCTAAACCTTGAATAATCGGCACCCAATTGCCAGGCATAACACCAATGCCTGGCATTGAAATGCTGCTTTTTTAGTTGTTGGATATGCTTTTTGATTTTATCTTCATCGGATACCGGGTAGGCATACCCATAGAATTTACTACCCCGATCCTTGAACAGGATCTCTTTCGATGGCCTTACAATAGTATTATAAGTATCTCTGTTTTCTACCATATTATACGGAGAGTGACATTAAAAGGATACTAATTAACGCTAATAGTATGCCAATCCAATTCTTTATTTTTAGCCTTTCTTTAAAAAAGATAATTCCAACAATAGTAGACAACGCCACAACCGCAACATTATTCACGGTAAATATTCCTGAGCTATCAAAAAGGTCACTACGCAGAGCCTTGACCAAAAAATAAATGGTTAGGAAATTGGGAATTCCCAAAGCCAATCCGCCAACCACACTCTTTAACTCAAAAGTGAATCT
>JAHEHC010000120.1 GCA_024644805.1 Flavobacterium sp.
AACGGATCTGAGTCCGGATAATATTAAAATAAGATTACACCGAAGTAGAAAGAAATTATTTTCGTTACTTGAACAGTATATACTTCCAAAAATAAAAGATAACAATGGAAAAGTCGTCTAATAAGATCGATAGGATCACACAGGAAATAGTCAGGTCAGGAGGATTGCATGAACCCTCAGCCCATTTTATGGAGCAGGTCATGGAGGGTATCTCAAAGATCGAATCAAAGAAGATCTCCTATTCTCCTTTGATATCCAGATCGGGTTGGATCATCCTATCGTTGATCTTTTTGGCAATAATCGTATACGTTCTGTTCTTTTCAAATGACGACTATGCCTTTTTCGAGAAATTGGCACTTTTCGATACCATGACAGCATTCGAAATTTCGTTACCTAAGATGAAATTATCGAAAGAAATGATCTATGGGATCGGATTCCTGGGATTGTTCCTATTGCAAATTCCGTTCTTGAAAAGACAATTGGATCGTGTTCAATATTGAAAGATATTAATCAACTAAGACCCAATCTCCCTTACTGATAAGCGGGATCGCCTGTTTGTATTTCATGGTCTTGTTCTCACCACTCATTACATGCTTGATGGTGACCTTCTCATTCCGACCGATCTTCCTGTGCTCCCGCACAATGGTCTCGGTGATCTGAGGTTGTCCCTGAGTTCCACCACCTGCAGCTTTGGATTGGGCTGCACGCTCATCCATATTGGGTATTTCCTCTTTCTGCTCACTTAGTTTTTGCTTGGGTCGAACCGAACGAGCTTCCTGGATCTGATCCTGATTCTCCTGAGGCAATTCTCCTTTGAACAAGAATGAGATCACGTCCTTATTGACCTTCTCGATCATCTCCTTGAACAGTTCGAAAGCTTCAAACTTATAGATCAGTAATGGATCCTTTTGCTCGTGAACAGCCAACTGTACCGATTGCTTGAGTTCATCCATCTTTCTGAGGTGGGTCTTCCAGGCATCATCGATAATGGCCAATGAAATATTCTTTTCAAAGTCCTGGATCAATTGTTTTCCTTCGGTATTGTAGGCACCTTCAAGATCGGTGGCTACATTCAATGTTTTCACTCCATCGGTAAAGGGAACCAGGATCCTCTTGTACTTATCCTTTTGGGTCTCATACACATTCTTGATCACTGGAAATGCAATTTCTGCATTTCTGGTCATTTTTGCCTGATAGTGATCGTAGGCTGCCTTGTATATCCTTGATGAGATCTCCTGAATATCCAATCGTTCGAATTCGGATGGATTGATGGGAGAGCTGATGGAGAAATACCGGATCAATTCAAACTCAAAGTTCTTGTAATCCTGAGCCATCTTATTGGATTCGGCGATCACTTCGGCAGTGTCATAGATCATATTGGAAATATCCACTCGAAGTCGCTCACCATATAGGGCATGGTATCGTCTCTTATAGACCACTTCCCGCTGTGCGTTCATCACATCATCGTATTCCAGAAGTCGTTTTCTGATCCCAAAGTTGTTCTCTTCCACTTTTTTCTGAGCTCGCTCAATAGATTTTGAGATCATGGAATGCTGGATCACTTCACCTTCTTTCAATCCCATCCTGTCCATCATCTTGGCGATCCGTTCACTTCCGAACAACCTCATGAGGTTATCTTCCAGAGACACGTAGAATTGAGAACTTCCGGGGTCACCCTGACGTCCACTACGACCTCGTAACTGTCGGTCGACCCGTCTTGAGTCATGTCTTTCGGTACCGACAATGGCCAAACCACCGGCTTTCTTCACCTCATCGCTTAATTTGATATCGGTTCCTCGACCGGCCATGTTCGTGGCTATGGTCACCACTCCGGCATCACCAGCTTCTGCTACAATATCGGCTTCCTTCTTATGAAGCTTTGCGTTGAGTACGTTATGGTGTACATTTCGTATTCCCAACATCTTGCTTAATAACTCTGAGATCTCTACTGAAGTGGTACCGATCAAAACCGGTCTTCCGGCTTTGGACAGATTGGTCACCTCATCGATCACGGCATTGTATTTTTCCCGTTTGGTCTTATAGATCTTATCATCACGGTCGTCACGTACCACCGGTCTGTTGGTTGGAATTTCTACCACATCCAGTTTGTAGATCTCCCACAATTCACCAGCCTCTGTAACTGCGGTTCCGGTCATACCCGAAAGCTTCCGATACATCCTAAAATAGTTCTGTAGGGTAATGGTAGCGAAGGTCTGTGTAGCTGCCTCAACCTTTACATTCTCCTTGGCTTCAATGGCCTGATGCAATCCGTCACTATACCTTCTTCCATCCATGATACGTCCGGTCTGTTCATCGACGATCATCACCTTATTGTCCATGACCACATATTGTGTGTCCTTTTCAAATAGGGCATAGGCCTTCAGCAACTGGTTCATGGTATGGATCCGTTCACTCTTGATCCCAAAATCACGGAAAAGTTCCTCCTTGAGATCGGCTTCTTTTTCGGGGGAGAGACCTTGTTCCTCGATCTTTGCTATTTCCATACCGATCTGAGGCATAACAAAGAAATCGGGATCATCTTCACCGGAAAGGTAATCGATACCTTTATCGGTAAGTTCTATTTGATTGTTCTTTTCATCGATAACGAAATAGAGTTCAGCATCGATCTTGGGCATCTCTCTATTGTTATCCTGCATGTAGAAATTCTCGGTTTTCTGTAGGATCTGTTTTACTCCTTCTTCTGAAAGGAATTTGATCAAGGCCTTATTTTTTGGCAGACCTCGATAGACTCTCAATAATTTAACCCCACCTTCTTTGGCATCCCCTTCTTTGATCAGTTTTTTAGCTTCAGCAAGCACGCCGGTAAGTAATTTTTTTTGAACAGAAACGATATCGTTGATCTTGGGTTTCAATTCATTGAATTCGTGTCGGTCTCCCTGGGGTACCGGGCCCGAGATGATCAATGGAGTTCGAGCATCATCGATCAATACCGAATCCACCTCATCCACAATGGCAAAGTGATGGGGTCGCTGTACAAGATCCTGAGGTGAATGGGACATATTATCCCTGAGGTAATCGAATCCAAATTCATTATTGGTACCGTAGGTGATATCCGAATTATATGCTTTTCTTCTTGCTGCTGAATTGGGCTGATGATGATCGATACAATCGACACTCAATCCGTGAAACTCAAAAAGTGGTGCCATCCAGGCGCTATCCCTTTTTGCCAGATAATCATTTACGGTCACCAAATGAACACCGTTTCCTGCCAGGGCATTCAGATATACAGGTAGAGTGGCAACCAGGGTCTTTCCTTCACCGGTTTGCATCTCGGCAACCTTACCCTGATGTAAGGCAACACCACCAACCAGCTGAACATCGTAGTGTACCATATCCCAGGTCACTTCTTTTCCGGCTGCATCCCAGGAATTGCTCCAATGAGCCAGGTCACCATCCAGGGTGATGTATTCCTTTTCACCGGATAGCTCTCTGTCGAAGGGGGTGGCATTTACCGTTAATGTGGTATTATCCATGAATCGCTTCGCTGTTTCTTTCATTACAGCAAAGGCCTCGGGTAAGATAGCATCCAGTGTTTGTTTCTCAATTTCGTAACGATCGTCCTTCAGTTTGTCGATCTGATTGTAGATGTCTTCCTTGGTATTGATGTCTTCCTCGGTTTCTGCCTGTTTTTCAAGATCATCAATTTGCTCTTGGATTAATTTTTGATCTTCTTTGATCCTTGACCTGAATTCATCGGATTTGGCACGCAGACCATCCAATGATAGCTGAGCAATATCCGATTCGAATTTTTTGACCTCATCAATAATCGGCTGAATATCGCTTATATCCTTTTTGGATTTATCTCCAACAAAAACTTTTAATACACTATCTAAAATTCCCATCTATCTATTTTATATTTAAACTCAACTCCCGAATGATATCCAATTCAAGTACAAAAAAACTTCAATTTTATTTTTCCACCAAAGGGAGACCTAAAATTATAAGGTATTGGTCGAGCAAAAAAAAAGTCTCTGACCGATTGCTCGGAAGAGACTTTTTATATGTTTGTTACCCCATTTCACCAATTTGCATTGGCATTCTGGGTTTAATATTCATCTTCATTCCACAGATAGTCTTCATCCGTGGGGTAATCTGGCCAAATCTCATTAATTGAATCGTATGAATCGCCTTCATCTTCAATTGCCTGAAGGTTTTCCACAACCTCTAATGGGGCTCCAGTACGAATCGCATAATCGATCAATTCGTCTTTTGTTGCTGGCCATGGCGCATCACTTAAATAGGATGCTAATTCTAGTGTCCAATACATACTACAATCATTTTAATTTTCTGCAAAAATAATTTTTTAGAACAAAAAGTCAAGAAAAATCCGAATTATTTCTGCTGTATTTTAAAGAACGTTGTTAAAATATTAATTATCAGTGCTTTACAATTTAATAAAACAGTAAAAGATCAGGTCTTTTTTGGGGTCCATTTTATTTCCTCGATCTTAAGCTCATGTGTCAACTTCCGTGCCAATACAAATAGGTAGTCTGAGAGGCGGTTTAAATACTTCAACACGTATTCATTTACCGGTTCATTTTCGTTCAAAAGGCTGGTCATCCGTTCTGCTCTGCGACATACACAGCGGGTTATATGACAATATGACACAGTAGTATGACCACCTGGAAGAATGAAGTGGGTCATTTGTGGAAGCGAACTATTCATGGAATCGATCTCCTGTTCCAAAATGCTGATGTCCTCTTCCCGGATCTTTTCAATATTCAATCGTTCTTTTCCGCTTTTAAGGCTTGATCTATCCGGGTCGGTTGCCAAAATAGATCCTATCACGAATAGATTATTCTGGATATCAAGCAGTATCTTTTTAAAATGATCGTCGATTTCCTGATCCCTGATCAGGCCGATATAGGAATTCAATTCATCCACAGTTCCGTAGGCATCTATTCTGATATGATGTTTTGGGACACGAGTACCACCAAATAGAGCGGTTGTTCCTTGGTCTCCTGTTTTGGTGTATATTTTCATATTGATCGTTTATTTTTTGTTGAGAATGGGTATTTATCGATCTTTCTTCTTTTTCTTTTCAAGATAATTCTCCTTGAAATTTCGCCCTTTACGATTTCTGAGCTTATTGATATTTCGTTTATGATTCCAAAGAAGAACAAAAAAGAGGATTCCTATTATGACAAGCCAGAGCAACATATTATTTGGTTCTTACATCACTGGCGACCTGACCGTCGATCAACCGAATGATCCGATGAGCATGTGCTGCGATATCTTCTTCGTGAGTTACAACAATAACTGTATTTCCATTGGCATGGATCTCATCAAACAGGTTCATGATCTCCAGAGAGGTCTTCGAATCCAGGTTTCCGGTTGGTTCATCAGCTAAGATGATGGACGGGTTATTCACCAATGCTCTTCCAACAGCAACTCGCTGTCTTTGTCCTCCTGAAAGCTGGCTTGGTTTATGATCCATTCTATCGGCCAGGCCGACATTCTCCAGCACCTCCTCAGCACGTTCGATCCTTTGAGCCTTTGAGGCTCCAGCATAGATCATGGGCAGGGCAACATTATCCAAAGCCGTAGTTCTGGGTAAAAGATTAAAGGTCTGGAACACAAATCCAATTTCCTTATTCCTGATCTCGGCCAATTCATCCTGCGACATATTGCTCACATCATTGCCATTGAGTTCGTAGCTTCCTGCTGTTGCGGTGTCCAAACAACCCAAAAGGTTCATCAAGGTTGATTTACCGGAACCGGAAGGTCCCATCAGTGCTACATATTCTCCCCGCTCAATATCCAGGTCAATGCCTTTAAGTACTTTTACAACTTCCTGACCCAATGGGAAATCTCTAATAATCCCTCTGATTTTTATAACTAAACTCATAGACATTTAATCGTTTCAAATCTTCTGCAAGATAATGGTTTTTTATCATAAGACGTCACCGTTTATACCTTGTTACATTCTTATTCGAAAATGTTGTTTTTGTTGCTCTTTTCTAAAAAATAGAAGACCCCAATAGTAGGTGTCAATACTGACCGTAACATCCGTTCTATCAATAATTTCGATCCAGGCTTGTTTCATTTCGGAGCTCCAATGGATGTCATCAAGGATAATTACAGTTTTCTCACTGATATGGTCCAATAGTACCTC
>JAHEHC010000032.1 GCA_024644805.1 Flavobacterium sp.
CAGGATCTGCCAAAACAAGTGTATGATAAAGACAAGACCCTGGTGATCTATACTCCGGCCATACCCGAATCCAATCAGATCATTACCTGGTTTCGATCAAACCAGTATTCGATCTACAAGAGAGCTGAGGTACTCGGTACAATAACGAAAGACAAGATCTGTTTGGCAGTTGCCGGAACCCATGGAAAGACAACAACGTCAGCCATTCTCAGTCATCTATTGGTGGATTGTAATATGCCGGTCACTGCACTAATCGGAGGGATTACCGAAAACTATAATTCAAATTATATCAGCAATGGAGATGAGATCGTAGTGGTTGAAGCAGACGAATTCGATCGGTCATTTCTTCATTTGAAACCGGACATCGCCTGTATCACTACAATGGATGCAGACCATCTGGATATCTATGAAGATGCTATCACATTTGAGGAATCATTCAAGGAGTTCTCAGATTCTGTAACAAACAAGAAGCAATTGTTGGTCAAAAAAGGGTTGCCATTGGAAGGGATGACCGTTTCGATTGAGGATAGCTCGGATTACGAAGCGATGAATATTCGATTGGATGATGGTTCCTATGTTTTTGACCTGAGAACCCCAACAGAATTAATAAAGGACCTACACTTATCAATGCCAGGAAGGCATAATATGTACAATGCTGTTACCGCTTTGGGCATGGCTATATTGGCAGGCACCCCGACCTCATGTCTGCCCAAAGCGTTAAACAGTTTTAAAGGGGTCAAACGAAGATTTTCCTATAAGATTAAGAATGAGAAAACAGTGTTGATCGATGATTATGCCCATCATCCAACAGAGATCAATGCCTTGCACCAGGCTGTCACAGAATTGTTCCCGAATGATAGAAAGCTTATCGTGTTCCAGCCTCATTTATATTCAAGGACCAGAGATTTTATCGATGGATTTGCAGAAAGCCTTTCACAGTTTGATGAAGTACTACTTATGGACATCTATCCTGCCAGAGAGTTGCCCATTCCGGGTGTCACCTCATCCTGGTTATTCGATAAAATTAAGAATGAAAATAAACAGTTCACCAAGAAGGAAGAATTAGCAGAGGACATGGAACGATCTGCCTGCAGGATCAAGTTGATGGTAGGTGCAGGAGATATAGGAGAAGAAGTACAAACAATAACCAATTATTTAACCGCATGAGGATCAATTGGAACATAATCAAGTTCATCATTCTAGTCGGTATAATTGCGACCTTGTATAGCTTCAGCAATCAAAGGAATACGATCAGGAAGTTGACCAAGATTGACATCGAGTTTATCGATGAAAACAGCCCTTTTATCACGCTTGACGCAGTTAATAAATTGTTGATACAAAATTTTGACAGCTTAACGAGCATAGATAAAGAAACTTTAGTTTTGAATAAGATGGAGGCCAGACTTTTGGAGAACCCAATGATCAAAAATGCAGAGGTTTATTTGACGATTGATGGTGTTGTTGGCGCAAAGATCGAACAGCGCAAACCTATTGCCAGAGTTACCGGTTCACAGGATTTTTATTTAGACGATGAAGGAAAGAAGATGCCGTTATCAGAGGTTCATTCAGCAAGAGTACCATTAGTGACCGGACAGACCATAACCGAAAATAAAGAACTTTCTGAGTTGTTGTTAAAGATCGACATGGACGAGTATATGAAAAAAAATGTGATAGGATTGAATGTGACTGGAGATGGATCTGTGACCATGAATTTGAGAAAAAGAGATTTTTTGGTGGATTTCGGTAAACCGATAAGAATAGAAAAGAAATTTCAAAAATTGAAAGCCTTCAATAAACGAATCAATCAGGATAGTTTGCAATTCATGTATAGCTCGGTGAATCTCAGTTTTAAGGATCAGGTAATTGCAACAAAAAAGAAGAACCATGGAGAATAACAATATAGCTGTTGGCTTAGATATTGGTACTACCAAGATAGTTGCTATGATTGGAAGAAAGAACGATTATGGTAAGATGGAGATACTTGGTATCGGAAAATCGAAAAGTCTCGGTGTTCATCGTGGTGTTGTAAATAATATCACGCAAACCATACAGTCCATACAACAAGCTGTTCAGGACGCGGAATCTTCTTCAGGAATGAAGATATCTGAAGTAATCGTTGGTATTGCAGGGCAGCATATTCGAAGTCTGCAGCATAGCGATTACATAACCAGACCCAATGGAGATGAAGTGATCGACGAAGAGGACATAGACCGTTTATGCGATCAGGTCCATAAATTGGTGATGCTTCCAGGAGAAGAGATCATACATGTCCTTCCTCAGGATTTTAAAGTGGATGGTCAGAGTGAGATCAAAGAACCAATTGGTATGTATGGTGGAAGACTGGAGGCTAACTTCCATGTGGTAGTAGGTCAGGTTTCATCCATAAGGAATATCGGAAGATGTATAAAAAGCTCAGGATTGGAATTGTCGGGTATCACCTTAGAACCGCTGGCCTCAGCCAATGCAGTTCTTGGGAGTGAAGAAAAGGAAGCCGGGGTAGCCCTGATCGATATTGGAGGTGGAACTACCGATATCGCTATTTTCAAAGATGGCATCATTCGGCATACCGCAGTAATTCCCTTTGGTGGAAATGTGATCACTGAAGATATCAAAGAAGGCTGTTCCATCATTGAGAAACAGGCAGAATTACTGAAGATAAAATTTGGTTCGGCTTGGCCTGGAGAGAATAAGGATAATGAGATCGTTTCCATTCCGGGTCTACGCGGAAGGGATCCAAAGGAGATCACCTTGAAGAACCTCTCCAAGATCATTCATGCACGTGTTGTTGAGATCATCGAGCAGGTCTATCTCGAGATCAAGAACTATGGACACGAAGAACAAAAGAAAAAATTGATCGCCGGGATCGTACTTACAGGGGGTGGTTCACAATTGAAACACCTCAAGCAATTGGTAGAGTATATCACTGGGATGGACACTCGAGTAGGATATCCCAACGAGCATCTTGCTGGAGATAGCGATGCCGAGACCACCAGTCCGATGTATGCAACTGCTGTTGGATTGGTACTGAACAGTCTTGAGAATCAAACCAAGGTAACCGAATCGATGATGAAAGCAGATGATAAGAACGATGAAGATTCCGATTTATCGGCCAATGATGATGAAGAACAAGCAACCGATAAGGTTAGAAAGAAATTTTTTGAAAAATGGGCTGAGAAATTTAAGGAATTCTTAGACAATGCCGAATAGAACGATAAAATTGTAAAAACGATACTAATAACCTCACAATACGAAACAATATGAGCAGCAAAACTGAATTTGATAACATATCCTTCGACCTGCCAAAAAATCAATCCAATGTAATTAAAGTCATAGGAATCGGTGGTGGAGGAAGCAATGCGATTAACCACATGTTCCGTCAGGGGATTAATGGAGTTGATTTTGTTATTTGCAATACCGATGCGCAAGCTTTGGAAAACAGCCCTGTTCCCAAAAAGATCCAGCTTGGGGTTTCCCTTACAGAAGGGTTAGGAGCTGGAGCGAATCCTCACATTGGGGAACAAGCGGCTGTAGAAAGTATCGAGGAGATCAAATCCATGCTTACTACCAACACCAAAATGATATTTATTACTGCCGGTATGGGTGGAGGTACTGGAACCGGGGCTGCTCCTATCATTGCTAAGATGGCTAAAGAACTGGATATCTTGACTGTTGGTATTGTGACCATACCGTTCCAGTTCGAAGGTAAAATGCGAAACGATCAGGCTCAGATCGGTATTGAGAATCTTAGAGAACATGTAGATTCACTGATCGTTATCAATAACAATAAATTACGTGAGGTCTATGGAAACCTTGGTTTCAAAGCCGGATTCTCCAAAGCGGATGAGGTTTTAGCTACTGCTGCAAGAGGAATAGCAGAAGTGATCACCCATCACTATACCCAGAATATCGACCTTAGAGACGCCAAAACCGTATTGGCCAATAGCGGAACAGCCATTATGGGATCTGCAAGTGCAAGTGGTTCGAACAGAGCACATGAGGCAATTGCAAAAGCATTGGATTCACCATTGCTGAATGACAATAAGATCAAAGGAGCGACGAATGTATTGTTATTAATAGTTTCAGGTTCTGAGGAGATCACCATCGACGAGATCGGTGAGATCAGTGATTACATTCAGTCAGAAGCCGGTAATGTGGCGAATATCATCATGGGAGTTGGAGAGGATGAATCATTGGATAGTGCCATTTCGATCACTGTTATCGCAACAGGTTTCAATGCCGAACAGCAAAACGATATCGTTAACACCGAAGCAAAGAAGATCATCCATACCCTGGAAGATGAACAAAAGGCTGAGCAGATCCTTTCAGCAGGACCTTCTTCTGATCCCATAGATCTTACAACCAGTGATCCGGAAGGGAAATCCAATAACGATGACTCAGAAAGACCGATCATTAAACATACCTTATTCGACGAAGAGGAATTGGACACAGAATTGCCCTTTGACGGATTTATTGATACTTCAGATGAGATCAAGAATATGTCTGTATCCTATGAAGAGATCAGCATTCATCATATTGCAGAATTCGAACAGGTTGATATCAATGATATCGATGTGAATGAATTTGTTATTGTAGATTCAGATACTGACGATTTTGACGATGATGATGATGAGATTGATGATATCGAGATCAATGAAGAATTTGTAGTAGTGGACAGAAATAAGGAAAAGGAAGAACAAATACTCATGTTCGATATGCCTACAAGTTCAACTTCGAAAGAGGTAAAAGGATCGGAAAAGGCAAAACCAGTGAAAAGTGTCGAGCTAAAGACCGAGACCACAACCAAGACTGTCGAGGAAATAGAGGTGAATGATCCCATTGAAGTGATACCGATCACCGAAATCTCTGAGGCGGGTGTCAAAAGGTATAGTTTGGACGACTATCAGGAAATGGAAGAGCTGTTGAATGAGGCAAAACCCCTTACTGATGAGATCATGGATGAAGAGATCGTCTTTGAAAAGAGGACCACTAAAGCCCCAATTAAAGAGGAAAGCAATGATAATAAACCAGAAGATCCGATAAATTCACCTATCTCAAAACTATTGAGCGAGCGTACTGAAGAACGAAAGAGAAAGATGAAAGAGTTCAATTACAAGTTCAGGAACACTGCTTCACAAATTGATGAGATCGAAAAGGAACCTGCTTATAAGAGAGCAGGGATCGAGTTGGATGAAACTATCGATACCGATTCAAAGATATCCCGTACATCGATCAATATCGATGACGATGACGATATCGAATTGCGATCCAACAATTCCTTTTTGCATGATAATGTAGATTGATACCAGGCATTGATTTTACTTTTATTCCTTTCAATCGTACCTTTGCTGAATTGAAAAACATTAAAAATTCCAATTAGATGAGTTTACAAGATAAGATCATGGATGCCATGAAAACGGCGATGAAGTCTAAAGACAGTATGGCGTTGAGTGCATTGCGTGCCGTTAAATCCGAATTGTTATTGGTTGCCACCAGTGGAGGGAATAGCGAACTCAAAGAAGCTGATGAGATCAAGATTTTACAAAAATTGGTAAAGCAGCGTAAAGAAAGTGCAGCTATTTTCAGTGAGCAGGATAGAGAGGATCTGGCGCAACCTGAATTGGAACAGGCAAAGGTCATCGAACAATTCTTACCCGAACAGATGAGCGTCGATGAAGTAGCTAAAGTAGTGGACGAGGTGATCGCTCAAACCGGGGCCAACTCCATGAAGGATATGGGGAAAGTGATGGGAATCACCAATAGTAGACTTGCAGGAAAAGCAGATGGGAAGACCATCTCAGGGATCGTGAAAGAACGATTGTCAAATTAATTTTCTTTATTGATCAGAGCATACATATCAAGGCTGATGAAATTTCCATTGTTAATTTCACAATCTATCATGGTGCCCTCATACTTAAAATTCAGTTTAGCCAATCCTTTCTTGCATTTTTGATTTTTAGTGTCTACAAAACCTTCAATTCGGTGTAATCCTAAAATTTCAAATCCATAGTTGCAAATAAGTGGCATCACCTCAATCATAATTCCTTTTCCCCAGTATTCCGGGAGTAACCACAGTCCAATTTCAGCTTTCTGATGTTTAGTGTCAAGATCATTCAGACCTCCAGCACCATAGAAATTGTTTCCATCCTTTGAACAAACCGCCCACCAGATCCCGGTTCCATTACTTTCCAAGTTTCGATACCAAATGAGCTGTTCTTTGGTTGCTTCCAAACTGTCGTAGCTAATTCCATAGAACTGAATAACTTTCGGATGTGAAAGACCTTTAAATATATTTTCCAGATCATCTACTGTAATCTGTCGAAGGATCAATTGTTCAGTTTTAAGTAATGGAAACAGATTACTTTTCATATATAGTTTATTCTAATTGCAAATTGATTTTTGCGGCTTTTTAAATTGAAATCAACAGTTTGATAAAAAGTCAGCTATTACTATAAGATAGAATTTTAACCCTGCCCTTTGGTATGAAGACTTAGGTCTTTTAAAGTTCAAGAAGGTCATATTTCAGTAAACAAAAACTGGGTGTAATCTATAATCCCAACATACTCTCCGTTTTCTTCAACGGGTGCAATTCTAACATTGTAATTGTACATTAATCTAGGTACATACTTTACATTTAGATGTGCAGAGATTGAAAACACCGGCTTGGTCATTATTTCATACACGCTAACTTCATCAAGTGATTTGTTCGGAATGATAACTCCTTTAATTATATCGAATACAGTAATAATACCATTGGCATCAGCACTGTTTCTTTTCTGAATTAAGAGTGCTTGAACATTATTTTCTTTCATCAGTTCCACAGCATGCCTAACACTGGCCAGGCCATCGATGAAGAATAGTTTATTTGATGCTATCTCTTTTGCTTTTTTAAAGGTTTCCATGATCTTATATTTATAATTGTTCGGTATTGAGATTCTCTCTAATTTTTTTGATTTGAGTTGATAAACCCGCAACTTTATCTATGCTCAGAACGATCAATATTCCGTTGCCGGTTTTTTCAATGTTACATTTCTTTGATACAGATTTTATTATTTTATTGGTGTGGTGCTCTTCAACAATAAAAAGGACTATATCTGTTTTGTCCTGTATGGATAAGCCCAAAAAACTGGATTGTTCCATGCCACTACCTTTGCCCTGAATAATAACATCGCCGGTTGCTCCTGATTCTTTGGCAGTAGTGATAACTTTTTCGGTGATGTTTGGGTTTATAAACCCTACAATTAAATCAAATCTCATAATGTTAATTTTTTTTCAATTTTCTAAAATATATTACTAAATCATTTATTTGTGCATAACCTAAAACGGTGATCATCGGAAAAACACTGGCAAAAGCAATTAATCCAAATCCATCTAATGCTGGATTTCGACCGGGAACAACTGATGCCAGACCCAAACCTAACGCCGCCACAATTGGCACTGTGACAGTAGAGGTAGTTACTCCTCCTGAATCGTAAGCCAGAGCCACAAGGTCTTTTTTTACAAATATGGTTTGAATTACTACAATGATGTATCCAACCATAATATAGGTTGCTAATGAATCACCAACAACAATACGATAAGTTCCAACCACCAGTGCTAAGGCTACTCCTATTGCCACAACAAACCTAAGATAAAATGTGCCAATCGTACCTCCTGAGACTTCATTGGCCTTTAAAGCAACAGCATATAGGGCTGGTTCTGCGATGGTGGTCGAAAATCCGATTAATGCTGCAAAGATATATACCCAATAATAGGCCTTCCAATCTGTTAGCGAACCTGAATAATGTTCTCCTATAAACCCGGGGTCTGATAGTTGTTTAGCCATTAACTCACCTACCGGAAATAATGCCTTCTCTAATCCCATTAGAAAAAAGGTCAATCCTAAAATAACCAGCACAACTCCGAAAACAACTTTTTTTAGGTTTGGAATGGTTCTCTTTATTATAAATATCTGAAATATGGCAATTAACAGAACAATAGGCGCTACATCTCTGACAGTGTATAAAAAAGTTATTACCAGTTCATTTAACATCCTTAAAAATTTAAAATATTATCATGCCATAACCCATCACAAATATCATAGGCAATAGCGATGCAAATGCAATCAATCCAAAACCGTCCGACAAGGGACTTCTGCCACCAATTACGGATGCAAGTCCAACTCCCAGAGCAGTAACCAAGGGTACCGTTATTGTTGATGTTGTAACTCCACCGGAATCATAAGCGATCCCAATGATCTCTTCAGGAGCGAAAAGGGTCATTACGATGACCATTAAGTATCCCCCAATTATCATGTAATAAATAGGCCAGCCTTTGATGATCCTCCAAATACCGATGAGGATGGCCAATCCCACTGATATCGCAACAGAAAGTCGCAATCCAAATATGTAATTGGATTCAAAATCAGGTTTTATTAAATTTGATTCCAATGCTATTTCTCCAGCTTCATTTGCAACTGCAATTAGGGCAGGTTCGGCAATGGTCGTTGAAAATCCCAATAGAAATGCAAAGGTCAAAAGCCAAAACAAACTTCCTTTTTTAACCAATGCATAAGATAAATTCTCACCTATAGGGAAAAGACCCATCTCAAGACCTTCTACAAATAGCATTAGACCTAAAACTACAAACACCAATCCCACGCTTATATCGAACAGATTTGGGAAGGGTTGCTGTAAGACCACTATCTGAAAGAACGAAACCACAACAATTATGGGCAACAAATCAAAAAAGGATTTCTTTAATTTGGCTGAGATATTACTTATTATTTTTAGAATCATTTGTTCAAACCTTATTGCCTCTAAAATTAAGTGTTTTTTGAATATCCAATTTGTTTTTACAATAGAATTGATACATCCGTAATCAAACATTTAATATTAAAATGATGACGGAGTAAAGTTCTATTTATATTCACTAAATATATATGCCCTTAAGAATTGTTATACCAATCTTTTTCACAATGAATTACTACTTGTAATTTCTTTTAGGACAATAACAGTTTTTGTATTCATTTAGGAGGAGAATTCAGGAATAAAAATGAGAAAAGCTTAACTGCGTTTCTACTCAAAGCGTTTTGCTTTGAAAAAAAACGCACTTACAAATCCAAAGAAGCCTGATTTGATGTACGTTTTCTGTATTCGTGACCGCGGGAGGGTTATTCCATGATCCTCATTACGATCCGTGTTGAAAACCAAGAAAAGAAAACTCATTTCACAAATAAAGCATTAGCAAGCTATGCTTTATTTGATCTATTCCGTTTTCAATTTTTTATTGGTTTATTCGTGACCGCGGGAGGGTTCGAACCCCCAACCCTCAGAGCCGAAATCTGATATTCTATCCAGTTGAACTACGCGGCCAAATAGGTTGCGAAGGTACTAGTTTGTATACTATTATAAAAATGCTTTAATGTAAAATTCCTCGGGCGATCTGCTTCAATGTAGAAATGTCCTTGATCATGATCTTCTTGCCAGATGTTGTGATATACCCTTCCTTTTTAAGTTCAGAAAGCAAACGAATACAAGACTCAGTTGCAGTACCCACTATATTTGAAATATCTTCTCTGGAAAGCTTGATCAATAAATACCCATCGTCATCCAAACCAAAGCTTTCTTTAAGGTGCAACAAAACTTCTGCCAGTCTCTGCTTCACAGGATTTTGAGACATATTCACGATCACATTGTCCGCCTCTTTCAGATCATGTGCCATGTCCTTTAAGAATTCATAGGAGAATTTTGGATTGCGTTCCAGATTCTCAATAATATAATTCTTGGGTATAAAACAGACATTCATGTCATTAACAGCCACAGCTGTCAGGTTAGCGGGTTCCTGTGCAATAACGGAACGCTGCCCCAGCACTTCACCATTACTCACAAACTTCACGATCTGGTCTCTTCCATTATTGCTTAATTTCGAAAGCTTGGCGATTCCATGGCGCACACAATATACACCATTCAGATGTTCGCCTTCTTCAAATAATACATCCCCTTTATTGTATACTTTTGAAACTTTGGTGTTGGATAGTTCTTTGAGCTCTCCACTATTCAGAAAATGAAAAACATTAAACTTTCGTACAATACATTTGTCACATTTACTCATACTGCAAATTTAGTATAAAAAAACAAAAAACTGATAAATGTCATAATATTATAATTCTGTAAATTCCACCTTTGAAATCTTTTGGATGGATACAACTAAGGAAACATTATCGTGTTATCATTGTGGGGATGCATGTGAGGACGAACTGATCAATTATGACGATAGGTCCTTTTGTTGTAACGGATGTAAAACGGTTTATCAAATATTTACTGAGAACGACCTCGACCAATACTATGAACTGCAACAAACCCCTGGTACCACACCAACATTCATATCCAACAAATACAATTTTCTTGATAAAGAGGATATCGTTTCGAGACTATTGGAATTCGATGATGGAAAATTTCAGATCATCACTTTATACATTCCAACAGTTCATTGTAGCTCATGTATCTGGGTACTCGAAAATCTGAATAAGTTAAATGCTTCTATTACCCATTCACAAGTCAATTTTCCAAAGAAAACCATTAGGGTCACATATAGATCCAATGAAATTTCACTGAAAGAATTGGTGGTCTTATTGAGTTCTATCGGATATGAACCTTATATATCTCTGGAGGATTATTCAAAAGGCAAGAAGGCCATCGATCGAAGCCTGATCTATAAGTTAGGAGTTGCCGGATTTGCTTTTGGGAATATTATGTTCCTGTCATTCCCGGAATATTTTGAAGTGAATGAATTCTGGTTGGAAAAATACAAATATGTGTTCCGTTGGCTGATGTTCTTATTCTCTATACCGGTGGTATTTTACTCGGGATGGGATTATTTCAGATCGGCCGCCAAAGGATTGCGGGCAAAACTGTTGAATATTGATGTTCCTATTGCATTGGGTATTTCAGTCTTATTCATTAGGAGTGCTTCTGAAGTGATCCTGGATCTGGGCACTGGATTCTTCGATAGTCTTACCGGATTAATCTTCTTCCTGTTGGTGGGGAAGTTCTTTCAGCAACGCACCTATTCTTTCTTGTCGTTTGAACGGGATTATAGATCCTATTTTCCAATAGCGGTAACCAAGATTCAATATGAAAAGGAATCGAATTCCAAACAATACAAAGAAGAGACCATACAGGTCTATGAGATCAAAAAAGGGGATAGACTGCTGATACGAAATGGAGAATTGATCCCGGTCGATGGTATATTGATCAATGGTGATGGACATATCGACTACAGTTTTGTTACCGGGGAATCGGAAGCTGTGAGTAAAGTATCCGGCGATAAACTGTTCGCAGGAGGGAAACAACTTATGGGGGTTATTGAAATTGAAGCCATACAGACCGTAGAACAAAGTTTATTAACTCAGTTGTGGAGTAACGATGCATTTAAAGCAGATAAAGCGTTGGTCTTTCAAAACCTCACCGATAGAATAAGCAAGCATTTCACCATCACGGTTTTATTGATCGCCATGATATCGACCTCATATTGGTTGTATCATGATCCTTCATTGGCTTTAAATGTGTTCACTGCTGTACTGATCATCGCCTGTCCATGTGCAATCGCTTTATCATCGCCTTTTACATTAGGGAATTTACTTAGGATCTTTGGGAAAAAGAAATTCTATTTGAAGAATGCCAATGTTATCGAGCGAATGGCTCAGATCACTACGGTGATCTTTGATAAGACCGGCACCATATCTAGCAACCAATCCAGCGACATCAAATTTAACGGAAGACCATTCTCTTCTGATGAGGAACCATGGATTTATAATGTATTAAGGGCCTCCAATCATCCATTAAGCAGAAGACTCTATGATCATTTCAAACGTAAAGAGATCATTCATGTAGATGCATTTGAAGAAGTAGTTGGAAAAGGTATTAAGGCTATGATCAACAACCATGAAATTGCCATTGGTTCGGCTTCATTTCTAGGTGTTGATCAGACAGAAAAGAATTATCTAACCTCGGTGCATGTTAGCATCGATGGTGATTATAAAGGGTATTATACATTTCATAACACCTACAGATCGGGTATAGAAAAGGTCTTCGGAAGATTGAGTGAACTGCTTACGATCAGGATACTTTCAGGTGATAATGAGGGGGAACGAGATCGTCTTACAGCTTTATTGTCTAATAGGGTAGAATTGTTTTTCAATCAAAGTCCACAACAAAAGCTGGACCATGTGAAAGCACTTCAAAAAATGGGTGAACAGGTTCTAATGATCGGTGATGGATTAAATGATGCGGGAGCTTTGGCTCAAAGTGATGTTGGAATTGTGATCTCCGAGAACATCAATGTCTTTACCCCAGCATGTGATGGGATATTAGCTGCTGAAAAATTCTCAGAGCTCCCAAACTATATCAACGCATCACGATCGGCACTACGAATCATCAAATGGAGTTTTGTGTTTTCGTTTCTCTATAATGTAACGGGTTTGTACTTTGCTGTCACCGGACAATTAATGCCGGTGATCGCAGCAATATTGATGCCTTTGAGTTCAATTAGTGTGGTAATTTTTACCACGTTGACTACGAATATTATTGGCCGTAAGATTACCTGATAAAAGTCATTTTTATTATATTTGAAAGAATCTATTTTTGTTGCTGAACAAAATCCGGTATGAGTATTATTTATATGTTATTAGCCATTAGCGTAGTTGTTGCTATTGGCTTTTTTATTGTCTTTATAATTTCTGTAAAAAAGGGTCAATACGATGATGTATATACCCCTTCCGTCCGTATGTTGTTTGAAGATGAGGTCGTTCAAAAGCCAAAAGAATCTGAACAATCCAAAATAACCAATACCAAAAAAAAATAAATAATTATGGAAGTACAACAATTCTATTACGATAATAAGATCGTAAAAAAATTCCTCTATGCAACCATTTTCTGGGGAGTGATAGGAATGGTAGTAGGGCTTTTAATAGCATTCATGTTTTTATTTCCCAATCTGACTGATGGTGTTTCATGGCTTAGTTTTGGTCGACTGAGACCACTTCATACCAATGCTGTGATATTTGCCTTTGTAGGAAATTCCATGTTTGCAGGGGTATACTATTCGTTACAACGACTGCTTAAAGCAAGAATGTTTAGTGATCTTCTGAGTAATATTAACTTTTGGGGATGGCAGCTGATCATTGTCGCAGCTGCAGTGACCCTGCCATTGGGGATCACGACTTCCAAGGAATATGCCGAACTGGAATGGCCTATCGATATTGCCATTGCGTTGATCTGGGTAGCGTTTGGTATTAATATGATATGGACCATTCTTCGAAGACGACAACGACATATCTACGTTGCAGTTTGGTTCTACATTGCCACGTTTGTAACAGTTGCGGTACTTCATATTGTAAATAGCATAGAGATGCCTGTAAGTGCCCTAAAGAGTTATTCTGCTTATTCAGGAGTTCAGGATGCCCTGGTTCAATGGTGGTATGGTCATAATGCGGTTGCATTTTTCCTTACCACACCATTCCTGGGCTTGATGTACTATTTTGTGCCAAAGGCAGCAAACCGTCCGGTTTACTCCTATAGACTCTCGATCGTTCACTTCTGGTCGCTCATCTTCATCTATATTTGGGCAGGACCTCACCATTTATTGTATTCTGCATTGCCAGACTGGGCACAGAATCTGGGTGTTGCCTTTTCAGTGATGCTCATCGCTCCTTCTTGGGGTGGTATGATCAATGGATTGTTGACCTTAAGAGGAGCCTGGGATAAAGTACGGGTCGATCCGGTGCTTAAATTCATGGTGGTAGCCATTACCGGTTATGGTATGGCAACCTTTGAAGGACCAATGCTTTCATTGAAGAATGTAAATGCAATCGCACATTTCAGTGATTGGATCATTGCTCACGTTCATGTTGGTGCTCTGGCCTGGAATGGATTCATGGCCTTTGGAATGATCTATTGGCTGGTTCCAAAGATGTTCAAGACCAAGCTTTGGTCTACAGCTCTGGCCAATTTCCATTTTTGGATCGGCACTCTCGGTATCATCTTATATGCATTGCCCATGTATGTAGCTGGATTTGTCCAAGCTTCTATGTGGAAACAATTCAATCCCGATGGCACATTGGTATATGGTAACTTCCTTGAAACCGTCGAGCAGATCATTCCTATGTACTGGATGAGGGCTATTGGAGGCACCTTGTATATCGTAGGTATGTTGATATTGGTCTATAATATCATCAAAACAGTTAAATCGGGAAGTAAGGTTACCGATGATCTGGCAGAAGCTCCTGCACTCGAGAAAGTGAGCAAGAGAAGAACAGCCAGAGAAGGGTATCATACCTGGTTGGAAAGAAGACCGGTGAAGTTCACATTGTATGCAACAATAGCCATTCTTATAGGGGGTGCAGTACAAATAATACCTTCATTGATGGTCGACGATTATATTCCGCAGATATCCAGTGTGAAACCTTATACTCCACTTGAACTGGAAGGTAGGGACCTTTACATTCGAGAGGGATGTGTATCCTGTCATTCACAAATGATCCGTCCGTTTAGAAGCGAGGTGGAACGCTATGGCGAATATTCAAAAGCAGGAGAGTATGTATACGATCACCCATTCCTTTGGGGAAGTAAACGTACCGGCCCTGATCTGTTACGAGTTGGTGGAAAATATTCAGATAACTGGCATTTGAATCATTTCTATGATCCTCAGACCACATCTGCAGGATCCATCATGCCTTCCTATAAGTGGTTGATCAATAACAAACACGATCGTTCAAATATTAAGGCAAAAATGAGCGCCTTGGTATCTCTTGGAGTTCCCTATTCCGAAGAAGACATCGAACGGGCTGAGGAATGGATGAATGATCAAGCTAAACAGATCGAACAAAATCTGTATAATGATCCCGATTTCGTGGCGGCCTATGAAGCCGATAAGGAATATTCGGAAGAGAACGGACTCGAATTCGTTGAGATGAAGGATAGAGAAGTCGTTGCAATTATAGCGTATTTGCAAAGGCTTGGAACCGATATCAAAGTAAAGGAAGGTAATCTTTCAAAATCCGAATAGCCATGTTGAAATTTGTTAAAGGTCATTTAGAGAATATAGATGGAGTCGAAATATATCCCATCATATCGTTATTGATATTTTTTATTTTTTTCGTCGGACTCACCTATTGGGTGGTCAAAATGAAAAAATCAGACATTAAAGAGATAAGTAATATACCGCTTGATAAAGAACAAAACAACCAATCATTATGAAAACATTTGCATCATATTTAAGATTGATCCTATTTGCAATCATCGCCTTTTTATTATTTGAATATACCATTGATTCAGGGAATGAATGGGCCTTTCAGAAATATCCAATAATATGGGCAGTTATAGGTGTTCTCCTATTATTCGGCATAGCTATCGAACTGGCTGTTGAAGCCGTAAAATCGATCTTGTTCAAATCGTTGGATGCAGATGCCAGAAAAAGATATCAGCAAGAAGTAGTTGATAGTAAGGAAAATTCCTGGATAAATAGAACTTATAGGAAACTTAAGGGAACCAAGCCCATCGAACAGGAAAGTGAGATCATTATCGATCATGATTACGATGGGATCAAAGAATTGGATAATACCCTTCCACCATGGTGGGTATATTTGTTCTATATCACCATCATATTCGGAGTGGCCTATTTAGCGAAATACCATCTGTTTGATGGAGATTCATCCGCTATTGAATACGAAAAAGAGGTCGCTCAAGCTGAACTGGATATTGCTGAATACAAGAAGACCGCGAAAGGTCTTGTAGATGCTTCAACAGTTGAACTCCTCACGGAGGAAGCAGATCTAAATGCCGGTGAAGTCATATTTACTACAAATTGTGTTGTTTGTCATAAAGCAGATGGTGGTGGAGGAATTGGTCCCAATCTTACCGATGAGTATTGGATATTGGGAGGGGGAATCAAAAATGTGTTCACTACGGTGTCTGAAGGAGGGCGTGCTGGAAAAGGGATGATTTCCTGGAAACAGGATCTCAGCGCATTAGAGATCGCTCAAGTAGCCAGCTATGTGCTTGGATTCCAAGGAACAACACCTGCTGAGCCGAAGGCTGCCGAAGGAGAGATCTGGGTGGATGAGACTGCGGTTGAGAATCCTGAACAAGCACCAGTTGAAGATTCTATCGACGATTCTAATGAAGAATCTGTTGATGAAACCGAAACTGAACAATAAATAAAAGAAAAAGAAGAAAATTAAAAAATTGCTCGTTTAGATGGGAAGCCAAAAGCAGGAAAATTTTCGTGACTCGATAGGTACTATTAGTGACGAAGGGAAAAGAGCATGGGTATTTCCCAAAAAACCTAAAGGAAGGTATTATAATTACCGGAAATGGGTTAGTTATTTTTTATTGTTATTCCTGTTCCTGTCACCTTTTATTAAGATCAATGGAAATCAGTTTTTGATGTTCAATGTCCTTGAAAGGAGATTTAACATCTTTGGATTTCCCTTTTGGCCTCAGGATTTCCACATATTTGTGATCATGATGATCATCATGATCATTTTCATTGTATTGTTCACCGTTGCGTTTGGTCGAATTTTCTGTGGCTGGATGTGTCCACAGACTATATTCATGGAAATGGTGTTCAGAAGGATCGAGTATTGGATTGAGGGTGATCGAGGAAAACAGATCCGATTGAAGAAATTGCCATGGAACGCTGAAAAGATTAGAAAAAGGTTTCTAAAATGGAGTGTATTCTTTCTGATCTCTTTCATCATTGCCAATGTTTTCTTAGCCTATCTTATTGGCAGCGATCAGCTCATCAGATATATTACGGATGGCCCAACCGAGCATATGAGTACACTGATATCTTTATTGATCTTTACCGGCGTCTTCTATTTTATATTTGCCTGGTTCCGTGAGCAGGTATGCATTATTGCTTGTCCGTATGGAAGGTTACAGGGAGTCTTGCTTGATAACAGATCGATAGTGGTCGCCTATGACCATAAGAGGGGAGAGGGTACAACTGGAAGAAGCAGATTCAATAAAGATGAAGATAGAACGGCTTCAGGCAAAGGCGATTGTGTAGATTGCTCACTCTGTGTAAAAGTATGTCCTACGGGTATTGATATAAGGAATGGAACTCAATTGGAATGCATAAATTGTACCGCTTGTATAGACGCCTGTGATTCGATCATGGAAAGTATCGATCTGCCTAAAGGACTGATTCGCTATACCAGTGAGGACGAGATCGAAAAGAAGAAGACGTTTACATTTTCAGTTCGACTGAAAGCGTATACCGCCGTATTGGTTATTTTAACAGGTGTTTTAATTGGAATGTTGTTCCTGAGAAATGATGTTGAGGCCACCATCTTAAGGTTGCCAGGTCAATTGTATGAACACAAAGAAGGTAATATCATCAGTAATGTGTATACTTACAAATTGATAAATAAGACCAGTAAGTCCATAGAAGATGTCGCTTTCAAATTATTATCCCATGATGGGAAGATCATTCTGGTGAGCCACGATCACTTTGATATTCCGGTTCAAGGTCTTGCAGAAGGGACTTTATTCATCGAGATCGATGGTTCAGCACTTACAGGCGATAAGGATAAAGTGAAAATAGGCGTATATAGTGGTGATCAATTAATAGAAACTACATTAACTTCGTTCCTTGGACCACGAAGCTATAGATAAATCAATATGAAGATCAATTGGGGAACCGGTATTGTAATTGGATTAATTCTGTTCATAGGATTTATCTTGGTCATGGTATTTATGATGTCAACCGAGGATAAATACGATTATGACCTTGTCACAGAAGAGTATTATAAGGAAGAACTGCAGTTCCAGGATGAGATTGATGCAGAGAACAATACTTTCCAGCTTTCAGAACAGGTACAGGTAGTTAGAGAACCAGAAGGGCTGATACTGATCTTCCCAATGGAAATAGAAGAAAATAAGGTGTCTGGCACCGTTTATTTATATAGACCATCCAATAAGAGATTGGATTTTGAAATTCCTTTAGAATTGACCAAATCAAAGCTACTCATACCCAAAGATCGATTGTTGGATGGTCGTTGGAACATAATTGTGAGATGGAGAATGAATGATACGGATTATCTTTTCAAGGAAGAAATAAGATACTAAGTATGCTCTATTCGGCATTTATACTTGGTTTATTAGGAAGCGTTCACTGTGTTGGAATGTGTGGCCCAATTGCTTTTATCATTCCGGTTGATCAAACAAATAGTTTACGAAGGACATTTCAGGTCTCTCTATACCATTTGGGGCGTATACTGACCTATGGAATTATTGGGTTGATATTTGGCCTGGTAGGAAAAGGATTCTATCTCTTTGGGATCCAACAACAATTATCCATTGCTATTGGTGTTATTATGATCCTTTTGATTGTTGTTCCCTATAAGATCTTCAATAAACACAAACTAACCATTCCAATTACCAGAAGTATTTCTAAGATAAAAAGTGCTTTGGGAAAAGAATTGAAAAAGAAGACACCAGACACTTTTTTTACCATCGGTTTTTTAAATGGATTTTTACCTTGTGGCCTGGTTTATATGGCTGTTTTTGGTGCTTTGGCCTCAGGAACTGCATTACAAGGAAGTCTGTATATGATCTTGTTTGGACTGGGTACCGTTCCATTGATGACCACGGCAATTTACCTGGGAAATTTTTTAAAAGGAAAAGCAAGACGATACATCAACAGGGCCATTCCTGTTATAATCGTCATAATTGGAATATTATTCATTCTACGCGGCATGGGCTTAGGAATTCCATACGTATCACCAATTCAGGAGCCCAATAAGATCGAGGCCAATTCTGACTGTATTCCGGAATAATCCTATGTTTTTTTAGAATTTAGGGAATTTGACCCCAATACTATTTTACCATAAAACTTCGTTAACTATAGTAATCAAAGTGAGATACCTTTAATTAGTACACTCGGCCTCAAGCACCTATGATACAAATGCTACTTTCTGATGAAAATTATACCTGGTTGGCACCTTATGGTTATGCAATCGTATTTTTGGGCATTCTGATATTTCTTTTTAGACTATTTGAGACAGGTTATGCATCTATTTTCAATAGGCCATTATTCAGACATTATTTGGTTTATAAGAAATTGAACAGGGAACAGCTAAAGATCCTGGAAGAACAATTTGATTTCTACAGATATCTTTCAAATAAGCATAAGCGCCAATTTCAGCATAGGGTGGCAACATTTATTTCTGAAAAGAATTTTATTGGGCGAGAGGATCTAAAGATCACTGAGACCATGCGGGTTCTTATTGCAGCAACCGGATGCATGCTGAGCTTTGGACGTAAGAACTATGAATATGGCTTGATAGAACACATCCTGATCTATCCAAGTAAGTTCTATAGCAAGATCAATGATGCCTATCATAAAGGAGAATTCAACCCTAAGATAAGAGCCCTGGTAATGTCCTGGGAAGATTTTGAAAAGGGACTTCGAATTTCCGATGATAATAGGAATCTAGGTATTCATG
>JAHEHC010000121.1 GCA_024644805.1 Flavobacterium sp.
CCAGGGTGTTCAACAATTCACTTTTTTCGACCACTTCATTCTGACTGAATGTCCTTCCTTTTCTCAATCCTGCAAAGTACTTGATATAGGAACGCGGAAATTTTTCATATCCCTTTATGACCAAGTGATCTATGGTTCTTTGATCTCCATCAACAACGACAAGATTGGCAGTGATGCTCTCAGGATTCACTTTGATTATATCATCCAGTCTGATATTGACAAAGGCATTTCCCTGTTCAGACTTCAACTGGGTGAGGTAGTTTAAGACCTCTTCTATTCGATAGAAGGGAATTTCAAAATGATCCTCAGATATTTCAGAACTTATGGTTAAAATTTCTTTTGAGCTGAAATCATTCTTCGAATAATAGATCTTGATCGTATTGAATGGATCGCCCAATATAAATTGAGCCCGGTATGTGCTGTCGTTGGTCTTTGTAAAGGAAGTGATCTCACTGTCTATATACCCGATTCTTTGAAGTGTATATATTAAGGTGTCGGTTTCAACTTGTAATGAACGAAAATCATCAAATCTGTTTTGGGTCAATAAGGAATCTAGTATCCTGCTGTTTTCTACATTTTCGGCCTCGACCGACAAATAGAGTTCCTGTCCATGTATTTCATTGAAAAAACAGCTATATATATTAAGGTATAAAAGTATGTAAAAGATTGATCTCAAAAATTGCCCGATTTGGTGTTGTAAATCTAACGCTCTCCTCCGATTAATCATATAATGAGAACAAATAAAACGAAAGCTCCTTAAAATTTATTTTTTGATGTTGGAATTGAAATATTTTATTTCTACCTTTGCCAGCCCTTTAAAAGGGGTATTTTATTATATAAATATTATATATGCCAACAATTTCACAATTAGTACGAAAAGGAAGAGCCAAAATAACCAAGAAGAGTAAATCGGCCGCTCTGGATTCGTGTCCTCAAAGAAGAGGGGTTTGTACGCGTGTGTATACCACTACACCAAAGAAACCAAATTCTGCCATGCGTAAAGTGGCCAGGGTAAGGTTGACCAATGGTAAGGAAGTAAACGCCTACATCCCTGGAGAAGGTCACAACCTCCAAGAACACTCGATAGTATTGGTTAGAGGTGGAAGGGTTAAGGATTTGCCAGGAGTTAGATACCATATCGTTCGTGGAGCTTTGGACACCGCAGGTGTTGAAGGCAGAACACAACGTAGGTCTAAGTACGGTGCAAAACGCCCTAAAAAGTAATTTAAAAAACTTTTAAAGAGAAGACATGAGAAAAAGACAAGCCAAAAAAAGACCGTTATTGCCGGATCCTAGATTCAATGATCAGTTGGTTACACGTTTTGTGAACAACCTGATGTGGGACGGAAAGAAATCGGTGGCTTTTAAAGTATTCTACGATGCAATCGATATTGTAGAAGAAAAGAAACAAGACGAAGAGAAGACTGGACTTGAGTTATGGAAGGATGCTTTATCCAATGTAATGCCTCACGTAGAAGTTCGCAGTCGAAGAGTAGGTGGTGCTACCTTTCAAATCCCAAGACAGATCAGACCCGATCGAAAGATTTCAACAGCCATGAAATGGTTGATCCTTTTCGCAAGAAAAAGAAATGAGAAATCCATGTCACAAAAACTGGCCGCAGAGATATTAGCTGCAGCTAAGGAAGAAGGAGCAGCTGTTAAGAAACGTGTTGATACACATAAGATGGCAGAGGCAAACAAAGCATTTTCACACTTTAGATTCTAAACAGAAATGTCACAAAGAGATTTAAAATATACCAGAAATATAGGGATTGCTGCGCATATCGATGCCGGTAAGACCACGACCACAGAACGGGTATTGTATTACACCGGTGTGAGCCATAAGATTGGTGAGGTTCACGACGGTGCTGCAACTATGGACTGGATGGAGCAGGAGCAGGAAAGAGGGATCACGATCACTTCGGCTGCTACAACCTGTACCTGGAACTTTCCAAGTGCAGATGGTAAACCTTCTCCCGATGCCAAACCCTATCACTTTAATATTATAGATACTCCCGGTCACGTCGATTTCACCGTTGAGGTGAATCGATCACTGAGAGTTCTTGATGGTTTGGTCTTTCTTTTTAGTGCTGTGGATGGGGTTGAACCTCAGTCAGAGACCAACTGGAGATTGGCCGATAATTATAAGGTACCTCGAATTGGTTTTGTAAACAAAATGGATCGTCAGGGATCCGATTTCTTGGCCGTTGCACAACAAGTTAAGGATATGTTGGGATCCAATGCGGTTCCTATCGTACTTCCTATTGGCGATGAAGCCGATTTCAAAGGGATCATTGACCTGGTTAAGAACCGTGCTATAATCTGGCATGATGAGACTTTGGGAGCGACTTTCGATGTAATTGATATTCCTGAAGAACTAAAAGCGGAAACTGCAGAATACAGAGCACTTCTAATTGAAGAAGTAGCCGGTTATGATGAGAACCTTCTTGAGAAATTCATGGAAGATGAGGATTCAATAACAGAAGATGAGGTTCATGCTGCACTTAGAGCTGCAGTAATGGATATGTCTATCATACCCATGATCTGTGGATCAGCATTTAAAAATAAAGGAGTTCAGTTCTTACTGGATGCCGTATGTAGATACTTGCCTTCTCCTTTAGATAAGGAAGCCATTGTTGGTATTAATCCTGATAATGGAGAACAGATCGCAAGAAAGCCCGATGTTAAAGAGCCCTTCGCGGCATTGGCATTTAAGATCGCAACCGACCCATTTGTTGGTAGGCTGGCCTTCTTCCGTGCCTATTCAGGAAGATTGGATGCAGGATCTTACGTATTGAACAATCGTTCCGGTAAGAAAGAACGTATCTCACGTATATACCAAATGCATTCCAACAAGCAAAATGCCATCAACTTCATTGAAGCTGGTGATATTGGAGCTGCAGTAGGATTCAAAGATATTAAGACGGGAGACACGCTTTCGTCTGAAAAACATCCCATCGTATTGGAAAGTATGGACTTCCCAGATCCGGTTATCGGAATTGCTGTGGAACCTAAGACCAAGGCTGATGTGGACAAATTAGGTATGGCATTGGCCAAACTGGCTGAAGAGGATCCTACATTTCAGGTTCGTACTGATGAAGCCTCCGGACAAACGATCATATCGGGTATGGGTGAGCTTCACCTGGATATCATTGTTGATCGTCTGAGAAGAGAATTCAAAGTGGAAGTGAGCCAAGGGAAACCTCAGGTTGAATACAAGGAAGCAGTCACAAAAACTGCTCAACATAGAGAAGTCTATAAGAAACAGTCTGGTGGACGTGGTAAATTTGCCGATGTGGTATTTACTCTTGAACCGGCTGAAGATGGTAAGGATGGTCTTGAGTTTGTGAATGAGATCAAAGGAGGTAACATTCCTAAGGAATTCGTTCCATCTGTTGAAAAAGGATTTAAAGAAGCAATGAGAAATGGTCCATTGGCTGGGTTTGAAGTAGATAGCATGAAGGTGACCCTAACTGATGGCTCATATCATGATGTGGATTCCGATCAGCTTTCGTTTGAACTGGCTGCTAAAATGGGATTCAGAGCGGCTTCTAAAGCTGCCGGTGCCGTGATCCTGGAACCTATAATGAAACTGGAGGTATTGACTCCGGAAGAGAACATGGGTGATATCGTAGGAGATCTTAACCGTCGTCGCGGACATATGAGTGAAATGGGTGATCGTGCCGGATCAAAGGTGATCAAGGCAGAAGTACCCCTCTCAGAGATGTTTGGATATGTTACCACATTGAGGACCTTATCTTCGGGTAGGGCAACTTCAACTATGGAATTTTCACATTATGCTCAAACTCCTTCAAATATATCTGAAGAAGTGATAGCAGCAGCAAGAGGAACCGTTAACGCATAATAATTCAGCAATGAGTCAAAAAATAAGAATAAAGCTAAAATCTTACGATCACAATTTAGTGGACAAATCTGCTGAAAAAATCGTTAAGACAGTTAAAAGTACAGGTGCAGTGGTAACGGGACCGATCCCATTACCAACGCATAAGAAGATATTTACAGTATTGCGTTCACCACACGTGAACAAGAAGAGTAGAGAACAATTCCAATTGAGCTCGTATAAGAGACTACTGGATATTTACAGCTCCTCTTCAAAAACGATCGATGCTTTGATGAAGCTTGAATTGCCCAGTGGGGTTGAGGTGGAGATCAAGGTTTAGTGAAACTCAATTTTCATTTTTGAAAATTGTAAGTTGAACAAACATTGAGCGAAGACGAAGTGTCTTTTAAAGATACTGAATCAAGTTCAGCAAAAACATGTCCGGAGCTGTTAGCGAAGGAAAAACGGAACAAAATAACATTCAGGGTTGAATTTATTTTGACCCTGTTTTATTCTAAGAGAATCAAAAAATTGAATATTAATAATTAAATATAAACTATGTCTGGGTTAATTGGAAAAAAGATAGGAATGACCAGCATCTTTGACGAAAATGGAAAGAATATTCCATGTACCGTAATTGAAGCAGGTCCCTGTGTTGTTACCCAAGTCAGAACCAAAGAGGTTGACGGGTATGAAGCTCTTCAAATTGGTTTCGATGACAAAAAGACTGCCAATAAAGCTGCCGTAGGTCACGCTAAAAAAGCAGGAACCGTTTCTAAACGTAAAGTCGTTGAATTCCAAGGATATGAAGAGGAATATAAATTAGGTGATACCATAACGGTAGAACATTTTATAGAAGGCGAGTACGTGGATATTGCAGGTACTTCTAAAGGAAAAGGATTTCAAGGTGTTGTTAAAAGACACGGATTTGCTGGAGTTGGTCAGGCGACCCACGGACAGCATAACCGTCTAAGAGCACCCGGATCAATTGGTGCGGCATCGTATCCTGCGAGAGTTTTCAAAGGAATGAAGATGGCGGGTCAAATGGGAAATGAAAAAGTGAAAGTTCAAAACCTAAGAGTGTTGAAAGTAGTTCCTGAAAAGAACTTGATCGTGGTTAAGGGATGTGTTCCCGGCCATAAGAATGCTTATGTAACAATTGAGAAATAATGAAGGTAGCGGTAATAGATAAAAACGGAAAAGACACAGGTAGAAAGGCAGACCTTTCTAAGGATGTGTTTGGTATAGAGCCTAACAATCATGCTGTATACCTTGATGTGAAGCAGTACCTTGCCAATCAAAGACAAGGAACTCACAAAGCGAAAGAACGTGCAGAGATCACGGGAAGTACAAGAAAGATCAAAAAGCAGAAAGGAACCGGTACAGCACGTGCAGGAAGTATCAAATCAGGTATATTTAAAGGTGGTGGACGTATGTTCGGACCAAGACCAAGGAATTACTCCTTTAAATTGAACAAGAATTTAAAGCGTTTGGCACGGAAATCAGCATTGAGTATCAAAGCCAATGAAAAGGCTATTCTGGTACTTGAGGATTTTAATATCGATGCTCCAAAAACACAAGATTTTACAACTGTTTTGAAGTCATTGGGACTGGAAAGCAAAAAATCTTTATTTGTATTGGGAGAGTCAAATAATAATCTATATTTGTCCTCGCGTAATTTAAAAAGTGCTGAAGTTATAACTAACTCTGAATTAAGTACTTACAAAATTATGAATGCAAACAGTTTAGTGCTGTTTGAAGGTTCTTTGGAAGGAATTGAGTCAAACTTAAGTAAATAAGAAGCGATGGATATCTTAATTAAACCTATAATTACAGAAAAAGCTACTTCCGATGTTGAGGATTTCAACCGATACGGATTTGTAGTGAACCCAAAGGCGAATAAGGTAGAGATCAAGAAAGCAGTGGAAGCTGCCTACGACGTTTCTGTTACTAAAGTTCGCACTATAAATGTCCGCCCTGACAGGAAGACCCGTTATACAAAGACAGGTATTCAAACTGGTAAAACGAATGCTTATAAGAAAGCGATCGTACAGTTGGCGGAAGGTGATAGTATAGATTTTTACAGTAACATCTAAGTTAGCTTAGATAAATTAGACAACAATGTCAGTAAGAAAATTAAAACCAATCACCCCAGGACAGCGATTTAGAGTTGTAAATGGATTTGACTCCATTACAACTGATAAGCCGGAGAAAAGTTTATTAGCTCCGAAAAAAAGAACTGGGGG